>JBBQFU010000477.1:0-4111 GCA_038322185.1 Haliangiales bacterium | reverse complement strand
GATTGCCGCCGGAATACCCGACCCTCGCCGCGCAGCCCCACGATCGTTACCTCCAGATCTGCGTGCTACGCCTGACGTAGACGCCATGTGCGGCCGCTACACGATCACGCGCCAGGAAGGTCTCATCGAGGACCTCGAGGCGATGCTCGATCCGAGCGTGCAGCGAAACATCTGGTGGAAGGCACGGTTCAATGTCGCGCCGACGCAGGACGCACCCGTGGTCACGCTGCGTGACGGCGTGCGAACCCTCGAGATGATGCGCTGGGGCCTGATCCCGTTCTGGGCCGGCCGCGATGGCTCGCGTCCGCCGCTCATGATCAACGCGCGCGTCGAGACGCTCAAGCAGAAGCCGATGTTTCGCGACGCGCTCTCGCGTGGCCGT
Source organism: Haliangiales bacterium (assembly GCA_038322185.1). GTDB lineage: Bacteria > Myxococcota_A > Polyangia > Haliangiales > Haliangiaceae > JABFXX01. The sequence goes on along the minus strand of JBBQFU010000477.1, from coordinate 3,729 downwards.
CGCTGCCTCGTCCCCGCCGATGGGTTCTTCGAGTGGAAGAAGGGCCCCAGGTCCAAGTCGCCGAAGCAGCCGATGTGGATGCACCCGAGCGAGCACCGCTTCTTCGCGTTCGCCGGCCTGTGGGCGCGCAACAAGGCCGCGACGCCCGAGGCAACAGAGACGCACAGCTTCACGATCGTGACCGGCCCGCCGAACGATCTCGTCGCTCCGATCCACGACCGAATGCCTGTCGTGCTGTCGCGCGCCGCATGGTCCGCCTGGCTCGATCCAGCACTGCCCGCCGACGCTGCGCTCGAGCTCTTGAGCATCCCGCCCGTCGAGGACTGGGTCGCTGAGCCGGTGTCACCGTGGGTCAACGTCGCCGATCACGACGACGATCAGTGCATCGCCCCGATGAGCTCCGCACCGCCAGACGAGCCGCCGAAACAAGGCTCGCTGTTCTAGCGCGCGTCCGCACGCTGGCCTCCACGACGCCGGACGTCGGACATCTCGGACAACGCGCACCAGGGAGATCGCGGACATGCGCGTGGCGCTGCGCTTGCTGTGAGTGCGCACGTGTCTTTGCTAAGGTGGAGGTATGCCGATGCGGCGCACGACGAACAAACGCGCTCGGACTTACGTCGCGAGCGCGCACGAAAACGAGATCGTTGCGATCTCCCGCGCGGAGATCGCGCGGGGCGAGTACTACGACGGTGAAGAGTTCATCGCGTGGCTCCGCGGCGGACCACGCCCCGTACTCGCTTGCGATAAGCCGCCAAGCCCTGAGGGCGATCGAGAGCGAGCAAGAGTCATGGGAGCTGCAACACCAAGCCCCAAGCCAGCTACTCGACGAGCTCGCAAGCACATTCGCTCGGCTGCGCGTCGCCCCGCATCTCGTTTCCTCGGCAACGGCTGATCAGAGTCGTCGCACTCATTCACGAACGCGCTTCTAAGGAGTGACGCCGATCGCACCGGTCGCATTCTCGATCCCCGCGCCGAGGGAGAACTCGCCGAGATCCTCGACACCGGTCGCCGTGAACCGCACGTGCCGCACACCGGTGTTCTCCGCGACAAACGTATGCCCGCGCAGCATCCCCTGCGCGACCATCACCGCCCCGCCCGGCAGCTGCGGCTTCACGCCCATGTACACGACCTCGCGCGTCCTCCACGTCGTGACCGGTCGATCGACGACGAACATCGCGTTGCCAAAGCCGCTGACCACGAGCACCTGATCGTGTTCGGGGTCCGCGAGGATCGCGATCGGATCCTCGATCGCCACGCGCTCGACCCCACCACTGAGCTCGTTCCCCGCGAGGCTCGCGATCGCCACGCTATTCGGAACGCTCGAGAAGCCGCTCGTGTCACCGACGAAGAAGTGCGGGCTCGCGAACCCGATCGCCGTTCCGCCGATGATCGCCTCATCCTCGGGGAACAGATCGATGCTCGACTCGACCGTCGGCTCTCGATGGCCCCAGTCGAGCACATGACCCTCGGAGCCCGCCGGCGACGTGCCGATATCGTTCGCAGCGAGCACCGCGAGGTTGTCGTCCTCGCCCATGAACGCCAGCCCCGCCGGAAGCTTGGCCGCAGCCACGAGCACCACACCTGTCACCGCGCCGGTGCAATCGATCGCGAGCTCGTAGATGCCGCCACCATTCTCGCGCCACTGATCGTCGAGCACGTAGATCGTTCCGTCCGGACCGCGGACGATCTTGTGCGCATAGAAGTCGCCCTTGTACATCGCGTGCACGACGGTCGGCACGCCCGCGTCGTCGAGCGTGAACACACCGAGCGAGCCGTCAGACTGCGGCACGATGCCGACCTTGCCATCGACGGTGAACGCGATCTCGCCGACGGTCGCGCGGCCCATCTGGAACGTCCGGCCGGGACGCGACAGCACTCCCGCCGCGGTCAGCTCGAGGACCTCCCACGCGTTCGACGGGGTCGACCCGTTCAGGTACGGGTGAGACACGACGACGAACCGGGTCCGGTCGGCGGCCGCCGGCGCCCGGGAACAGCCGGCCCCGTCGGAGCCGGAATCCCCAGGCGTGGTGCCTGCCCCACCATCGTCCCCGCACCCGGCCGCGAGCAGCGCCATCAACCAGAACCTGGACATGGTCGCGTTCTCGCACGATCACGGGGTCTTGCGTCAACCCTGCCTCGAGCCGGTAGGCGCGATCATCCCACCCGTGACGACATCCTGAGGCTGGCCAAGAGGTTGCAGCAGTCTGAGCCTGATGAAGCGGCTTGTGGGGATCGTCATGCTCGTCGGCGCCTGTGTCGCCGACGTCGGTGACCCCACGCCCCCCTCCAATCCCATCCCGCCCGGCCAGGGCGCCGGGTCCGGCGAGGAAGAGGACGAGCAGTCCGGCAGCCAGACCGAGATCACCGCGACCGCGTACCTGACCGAGATCGCCATGATCCAGTGCGAGCAGGCGTTCAGCTGCCGCGCCACGTATCCGAACGACGCGGCCACGTTCGACGCGTCGTACAAGACGTCGATCCAAGCGTGCGTCGCGAACCTCCAGGAGGCGTGGGGCTCGAACCGGATCGAGATGGAGATCGCGAAGGGCCGGATCGTGTTCGATGGCACGGCAGCTGTCTCGTGTCTCGGCGGCGTCGCGTTCGGTTCGTGCGATACGCACTGGACCAGCGGCATCCAGTGGGCCCCGAGCTGCTACAGCGTGATGAACGGCAACGTGCAGGTCGGCGGCAACTGCGAGAGCCTGTACTCGTGCGCGTCGTACAACTGCGACGTCGCCGAACAACGCTGCATCTGATCGTATCGATCTCGCGGCCTCGAGCGTGACCTGGTCAGCTCGTCGGGGAAACACGCTGCGAGGAACGGCTTGGCTGGATCGAGCTCGACGTCGCGATCGCATCCTGCTGGATGGGACTGTGTCCGGTGCGTGCGTTCCCGGGGAGACGCGTCGTAAACGCGAGTCATCGATGGTTTGATCGACGAGTTCGCGCATCGAGCTGCGCAGCTCGCGCAGCAATGATCGCGAACCGCGATCATTTCGATGCTCGGGGGTTACACAATCGCGTTGGCCGCTTCGTTGCACTGTGCTGCATCACCGACAAGGAGCAGCACCATGAAGCGTTTCTCAATCGTTCTCGTCTCTGTCCTCGCAGCATGCGCCGCCGAAGCCCCGCCCGACACGGGTGGTGGTGGCGACAACAACAACACCGGCGGCGGCGGCGGCGACGGGACGGGCAGCGGTAGTGGAACCGGCACCGGCAGCGGCGGTGGTGGCGGCAACGGCAGCATCAGCGCGACGAGCTTCCTCGCCGAGATCGCGACGAAGATCTGCACTCAAGCGTTCTCGTGTCAGGCGAGCTTCCCGACCGACTGGGGCGCGACGTTCGCCGAGATCTTCGGCGCGTCGTCATCCGCGTGCGTCGCCGATGCGGCGGCGGCAGACGAGCCCGCCAAGGTCGAGCAACAGATCACCGCCGGCAAGATCAAGTTCAACGGCGCCGACGCGGCATCGTGCGTCGCCGGCATCACGGTCGGCCAGTGCACCGAGTTCTGGAATGACGGACCGCAGTTCCCGGCATCGTGCGACACCGCGCTCGTCGGAACGGTGGCCGACGGCGCTGCATGCGTGACGCACATCGAGTGCGTCAATCCCAACGCGTACTGCGACGCCGCCAAGTGCACGCCCGACGAAGCCGGTGCACGCATCGTTGGCCAGAAGCAGCTCTGGCACCTCGAGACCATCGAGATTCTCCGGTCCGGGTCGTAGC
>JBBQFU010000476.1:0-4126 GCA_038322185.1 Haliangiales bacterium | reverse complement strand
CGGCAGATCGATCGGCGCGGTGAGTCCGGTCGGCGGCGGCTTGTTCGGCGCGGGCAACCGCGAGTAGACGACACCCTGACCGACGGCAGCGGCGGATTCGGCGGACGCCTCGGGGGCGGCGAGCTCGATGCCCTTGGCAGACGCAGTGCGGATGCCGGCTTGCGCATCGATCTGCCAGCCGTAGGCATGCCGCGGGCGCGGCTTCTCGCTGTTCGCGACGGTGGCGTTGCGCGGCTCGGCGGCGGGCTTCCGCGACGGCGCGGGCAGGGCGGCCAGCGGCACGTCGGCCTGGCCGAGCATCGGCATCGAGAAGCGATGCGGCTGGGCGTGCGGCGCACACGCCGTGACGGCGCAGGCGGCAGCGAACAGCAGGGCGCGCATTCCGAGAGGATCGAACGGGGCGGCGCGGGGGCCAAGTTTTGGGCACGACATCGGTTTCGTGCGTGCTAAGACCCGTCCGTGACGAAGTACGACTTCTTCCGCCGGCGCATCGTCCCCGTGGCGATGGTGATCGTCGCCGCACTGCTGGCGTACGAGACCTGCGGCAAGAGCGAGCGTACCCAGGCCACGTTTGTGATCGAGTACGGCGTGTACGCCCGCGATGTTCGCTCGGTCGAGGCCGAGGTCTGGATGAACGGCGAGCGGGTCACCCATCTGCTCCGCAGCGCACGCGACGGCGCGTACATCGGCAAGACCCGGTTCGAAGCCTCACTTCCAGATACCGAGGGCGAGCTGCGCATCGATGTCGAGCTCGCCAATGGTGATCGCAAGCACGTCATGCGCAAGCTCCACGTCCGCGAGGGCGAGATCATGACGTTCCAGCTCGAGCCCGACCTGCGCTAACGGGTTATAAATGCGCTGTGCGCGCAGTCCTCGCTCTGTCGATCCTCCTCGGTCTCGCCGCCTGTGGCGACAACATCCGCGGCAACATTTCGGTCAACACCGCCAACATGCCGCTCGAGTGGCAACCGGCGTTCAACGAGTTCGTCAAGCTGAGCGACTATCGCGGGCTGAGCCTGAATCCCGAAAGCGGTGACTACAGGATCGACCTGGTGCTCGACGACACGATCCCCGCCGAGGGCTACCGCATCGACAGCGCGGGCACTGATCGCTACACGGTCAACGTGCGCGACCTGCTCGGTGCGCAGTATGGCCTCGCCGCCGCGCTCGAGAACCTCGGCTTCCGGTTCCGCCACCCGTTCAACACCTACGCGCCCAAGGAGCCGCTAGACCGCGGCGAAGAGCTCGGCGTGGTGCATCAGCCGCAGACCCGCGAGCGCGGCATCCAGCTGCACACGCTGCATCCGATCGAGGGCTACTACGCGTTCTGGGAGCCGGGCAGCGCGAACGCCAGCGACGCTCATCGCATCATCGACTGGCTCGTCAAGAACCGCGGCAACTACCTGCACTGGGTCGCGCTCGACGACATCATGGATCCGGCGATCCACGAGAAGTGGAAACCGTTCACGCGCGAGATCATCGACTACGCACACATGCGTGGCATCCGCGTTGGCCAGAATATCCAGCTGTTCGGCAGCTCGAACCTGCAGCTCGCATTTGATCTCAGCGACAAGAAGGACGAGCCGCTCGAGCAATCGATCGCCGCACGCCTGCCGCTGATCACGCAGGATCTACCGTGGGACGAGCTACACCTCAGCTTTGGCGAGTTCTTCGGCGAGGAGCCTGCGAAGGTGATCGAGGGAATCAACGAGTTCGTCCGCCAGGCCAAGATCCTCGCGCCGCAGGCCACGCTGCACGGCTTCGTCCACGTCGGCGCCACCCACCGCGTCGACTACATGGACGCGATGAACATCATCTACTACTTCCTGCTCAAGTTCGCCGACCCGTCGATGATCCCCGACATCCACACGGTCATGTTCTACAACCTGTTCGACGACGCGGGCGGCGCCTACCAGCATGACGAGTTCGACGAGCACCGCGAGTATCTGCTCGAGCGGATGTGCGCCGGCAAGCCGCACGTCTACGTGCCCGAGTCGGGCTACTGGGTCGCGTTCGACAACTCGGTCCCGACGTACGTGCCGCTCTACGTCTACAGCCGCTGGCGCGATATCGACGGATTGTCCAAGGCCGGTTGCGGCCCGCTCGACAATCACCTCCTGTTCTCGACGGGCTGGGAGTGGGGCTTCTGGCTGCACGACTGGGCAAACCTCCGCGACGTCTACGAGCACACCGAGACCCCCGGAGAGCTGATCGCCGATGCGTATGCACCCGACCTCGGCAGCAAGGCGTCGGACCTGATCACGCAGCTGATGGACGAGCAGAAGCGCGCGCTCATGGACGAGCGCCTCGCCGGCTACATCTCGAGCCGCGACGTGATCATCGACGCAGGCCGCAAGCTCGATCCGCCGATCATCTCGCAACCCGATCGCACCCAGTTCGACGCGCTCGAGAGCGGCGCGGCCGACGTCGCCACGTTCGAAGCCGAGGTTCTCGGCCCGCTGAAGACTCATGGCGACACGCTCGCGTCCCTCGAGACCAAGCTCCGCGCACTCGATCTCCCGGACACCCGGTGGGCTCGCGAGGTGCGCGATGGCTTTGCGATCGATCGCCTGCGCACCCAGTTCATCCACGCGCTCTACGCGGCGACGGTCGCCCATGTGAAGGGCGCGTCGCCCGATGCTGACTACGCGCGCGCGCAGAAGCTGGTCACCGAGGCACAGAGGGTGGTCACCGGCCGCCACAGCGACATGCACGACACCCACCGTCGCCGGCTACTCGATAGCCCCGTCGACGATCCGGATGTCCTCCCGAACAAGACGTACTACCAGTACGGCTACCTCTATCACGCGGACTTCCTGTGCTACTGGCACCGCGAGATGACCCAGGTCGGCAACATCCTCGGCACGACGACCGACGCGCCGAAGGGCTGCCTGTTCGGCATGGATCGCCCGAAGGACGACGACTAAACGCGGCGCAGCCGGACCAGCGTCTCGACCTGAGGCGTGCCCGGCATCAGATCGAACGGCTCGACATGATCGGGCCGGTAGCCGTTCTCGCTGAGCACGCGCAGATCGCGCGCGAGACTGTCGGGGCCGCAGCTGACGTAGATGATCGTCGTCGAGCCGAGGTCGGCGAGCAGCTGCCGCGTCCCGGATGCGAGGCCCTTGCGCGGCGGATTGACGATCACGACATCGGGCGTGCCGAGCTGGGCGAGAAGCTCGTGCGAGACCTCGCCGGCATCGGCGGCAACCGGCGTCACCTTGAGGCCGGCGCGCTCGGCCGCGCGGCGCAGCGCTGCAATCGCCTCGCGATCGATCTCGACGGAGATGACCTCGGCGCCGGCTCGCGCCATGTGGAGACCGAAGCCGCCGAGCCCGGCGTAGAGATCGACGACGCGCAGACCGTCGAGCGCGGGCGTGATGTCGGGCTGGCCTTCCATGATGAGGTCCGTGGCGCGCTTGTACATCGCGTGGGCCTGCGCGCGATTGACCTGCACGAACTCGCCGGCACCGACGGCGACCTTGACGCCGGCGATGTCCTCGATGAGGTGGCCGTGGCCGAGCAGCACCTGCGAGCTCACGCCCGACGGGATGATCGCGCCATCGCGCCGATCGTTGACGATCGACACCAGCCCGCGAACGGCCGGATGCTTGCGGAGCGCGTTGGCGACGTGCTCGAGCTTTGGCCGTGGCGTGTTCGGCGCGACGACCATCGCGACCATCACGTCACCCGCGGCCTCGCGCACCACGACGTAGCGAAGCTCGCCGGTGCGCCGGGTCTCGTCGTAGGGGAGCAGGCCCGCAACCTCGGCGGCACCGCGGACCCAGGTCGCGACCTCGTCGATCACCTGGTTGACCACACGGCAGCCCAGCGTGTCGATCACGTGATGGCTGCGCGGCGCGTAGGCCCCGAGGATCAGGTGGCCGTTGGACTCGCCGGCGACGTACTTGCCCTTGTTGCGGTAGCCGAATTGCGCGGGCGCGGACCGCACGTCCGTCATCGGAACCGGACCGCCGTCGGGGGCTTGTAGGCCGCGGATCGCGGCCTCCACCCGCTGGCGCTTGAGCTCGAGCTGCGCGGGATAGGCGAGGTGCTGCCAGACGCACCCACCGCAGCTGCCGAAGGCAGGGCAGGCGGGCTCGACGCGATCGCCGCTGAGGGGGCC
>JBBQFU010000475.1:0-4149 GCA_038322185.1 Haliangiales bacterium | reverse complement strand
GGAAGGCGAGGCGACCAGGCTCGAGCTGTCGAGCGGGGCGCTGCAGGTTCGCCCGAAAGGGACGGGTCTGCACGTCGTGGTGGTATGCGACCCGGCTCGTTGTCTTGCTGCAGACGCGTTCGTCCCGCGCTTCTGAACCAGCAAGGATGACAGCCGGTTGCCGTAGTGGTAAACCTCCCCAGACCAATGCGCAGGCTTCGCGATCTCGTGCGCGCTTCGTCGGCGGCGCTGCTGGCGCGAACTCTGCTGCAGACGCAAGCGCAGGTCGAGAAGCTGCAGGTCGCGGTCGGCCGGCTCGAAGGGCTCGTGCGGGGGCGTGACACGGGCACGTTCCGCGAGCACGAGTACGGCGTGTTCTCGCAGTGGGGTGAGGACGGACTGATCGAGTATCTGGTCTCCCGCGTTCCGATCGAGCGCCCCTGGTTCATCGAGTTCGGTGTCGAGAACTATCGCGAAGCGAATACGCGGTTCTTGCTCGTCACGCGGAACTGGCGCGGCCTCGTGATCGATGGCTCGGAGGACAATATCCAGGACATCCGCGACGACAACGTGTCGTGGCGGCACGAGCTGGAAGCGCGTTGCTCGTTCATCACGCGCGAGAACGTCAACGATCTGTTCCGCGATGCCGGGTTCACCGGAGATCTCGGCCTGCTCTCGATCGACATCGACGGCAACGATTACTGGGTGTGGGAAGCGATCGACGTGGTCTCGCCGCGCATCGTCGTCATCGAGTACAACAGCCTGTTCGGGCCCCAGCGGGCGGTCACGGTTCCCTACGACCCAGCGTTCGTCCGCTCGAAGAAGCACCACTCGAATCTCTACTGTGGCGCATCGATCGCTGCACTCGCGCGGCTGGGCGCTCGCAAGGGCTACGCCCTCGTCGGCGGCAACTCGGCGGGCAACAACGCGTTCTTCGTGCGTGAAGATGTGCGCGGCACGATCCCGGTCGTAAGCCCCGAGGCTGCCTATACGCGCGCGCGGTTCCGCGAAGCCCGCGACGCCGCAGGCAACCTGACGTTCGACGACTTTCCCGCTCGTGTGCGCAGGATCGAGCACCTCCCGGTCGTCGATCTCGACCAGGGTGAGGTCGCGATCGCGACCCTCGGTCTGCGATGAAGTCCGCCGTCGTGACGGGCGGAGCCGGTTTCATCGGCGAGTACGTCGTGCGCGCGCTCGAAGGCGCTGGCTATCACGTCGGCGTCGTCGGCAGCAGCTCGCGCACCGATCCGCTGACGGCAGAACGGCTCGCTGCGATCGACGATGGCTGCGAGCTAATCGTCCACTGCGCCGGTGGCAGCTCCGTCGGCGCTTCTGTCGCACAGCCGAGTGCCGAGCACGCCAAGTCCGTGCCGCCCTTCGCCGCGCTACTCGACCACGTGCAGCGACGGAGCCCCCATACGCGGGTCGTGTTGCTGTCGAGTGCCGCAGTCTACGGCGCGGCGGCGCAGGTACCGACGCCGGAGACGCTCGCACCATCTCCGGTGTCGCCATACGGCGCGCACAAACTCGAATGCGAACAGCTCTGTACCTCCTACGGACGCTCGCACGGTGTGGCGTCGGTGATCGTGCGGCTGTTCTCGGTCTACGGCCCTGGCCTTCGCAAGCAGCTGCTGTGGGATGCCTGCGTGAAGGCCCGCAGCGGTGACGTCACGTTCGGCGGAACAGGTGACGAGGAGCGTGACTGGCTGCACGTCCGCGATGCGGCAAATCTCCTGCTTGTCGCGTCCCAGCAGGCATCTGCCGATGTGCCGATCTTCAACGGAGGCTCCGGTCGGGGTGTTCGCGTCCGCGACGTCGTCGGTCAGATCTATCGCGACCTCCGCGCGGGCACGCCCGTGTTCACGGGACAGACCCGCGCCGGGGATCCGCAGCGGTACGTCGCCGATATCACGAGCGCGCGATCGCTCGGCTGGGAGCCGCAGATCGACCGGGAGGCCGGCATCGCGGACTACGTGCGCTGGTTTCAGGAGCAGACGTGATCCGCGTCGGCTTCCGGCTGATCGGCGGGGCGATGTGGCAGGGAGGTCGGAACTACCTGTGGAACTTGCTGTACGCCATCAGCGAGCACGCGCCTGATCTGCAACCAGTGCTGATGCTCGCACCCGGTGAGGATCCCGGGGACCTGATGCAGGGAAGGGTCGAGCGGTTCGATACGGATGCGCGGTGGGACTCGCCGCGAGCGCGCATGGCGGGGCGAATCACGAAGCTCGCGACGGGCCGCAATCCGATCGAGCGCCGCTGGATGGCGCGCGCGCGCATCGACGTCGCATCGCACATGGCCCCGATCGGACGCGGCGTGCCGACGATCGCATGGGTGCCGGACGTGCAGCACCGCCAGCTTCCACAGCTGGCATCTCGACGCGAGCACGTGATTCGCGATCTGCTGTTCCGCGAGATCTTGCGGGATAGTGCGACCGTGTTGACGTCGAGCGAGGCGGCGCGCGACGACCTCGTGCGGTTCTATCGCGCGGATCCGGCGCGCCTGCGCGTGCTGCGCTTCGTCAGCCAGCCCCGGCTGCCGACCGACAAGATGCTGACGCTCGCATCGCTGTGTACGAAGTTCGAGCTGCCGGCGCGGTTCATTCATCTGCCGAACCAGCTGTGGAAGCACAAGAACCACGCGCTTGTGGTCGAGGCACTGCGTGAGGCACCGGACGTCGTCGTCGTTGCGACCGGTCCGACGGACAACTATCGCCATGCCGGCATCCTGGCCGAGTTGCAGGGTCGGGTCCGCAGCTATGGGCTGGGCGAACGCTTCCGGCACCTCGGGCTCGTGTCGTTCCCCGAGCTGATGTCGCTGATGCATCACGCCGTCGCGGTGGTCAATCCATCCCGCTTTGAAGGCTGGAGCACGACGGTCGAGGAAGCAAAGTCGCTCGGCAAGCGCATCCTCGTGTCCGACATCGCGGTCCATCGCGAGCAAGCGCCCGCGCGCGCGAGCTACTTCGGCGTCGACGACGCATCGGGGCTCGCAGCGCAGCTCCGCGAGGCGTGGGCCGTGCACGACCCGGTCGCGGATGTAGCGGCGGCAGAGGCGGCGGTGGAAGCGTTGCCGGGGCGCACGCGCGCGTTCGCCGAGACGTATGCGTCGATCGTCCGCGACGTCGTAGGGGCCAGACGCTGATGCGACTTTCGTTCGTGATCCCGACGCGCAACCAGGCCGGCTTCCTCGGTCAGTGCATCGACAGCTGTTTCGCGCAGCAGATCCCTGATTCCGAGATCATCGTGGTCGACGGTGCATCGACCGACGACACGCGCAGCATCCTCGCCCGCTATGGCGACCGCATTCGCTGGGTCTCCGAGCCCGATCGCGGTCAGTCCGACGCCATCAACAAGGGCATCCGGATCGCGCGCGGTGAGCTGATCGCCTGGATCAACTCCGATGACTACTACGTCAGCCCGCGCTCCATCGGTCATCTGGTGGAGGCATTCGAGGCCGAACGAAACGTCGATGTCGCGTACGGCAATGGCGTGCGTGTCGACGTCGATGGTCGCGAGCTGGGCCCGTATCGAGCGCGCCCGATCGCGCGCATAGCAGACATCATCGTGCACCCAGCGAGCTTCGTTCTGCAGCCTGCCGTGCTGTTCCGCCGGCAGCTGTTTCTCGACGTGGGCGGCGTCGACGAGACGCTTCACTACACGATGGATTACGAGCTCTGGATTCGGTTGTTCGGGGCAGCCCGCGCGGCTCGCTACATCCCGCAGCAGATCGCGTGCGCGCGCTACCATGCAGACGCCAAGTCGATCTCGGCGATGGGCAAGCAGATTCGCGAGCTCTATCGGGTCAAGCTGCGCAATGCAGACGAGCTGACGCTTGGACTGGTCGATCGCGCACTGCTTCATGCCGGCATCGCATCGATGGGGGTGTACTGGGCGGCGTCGCGGCTGGGCCTGTTGCGTGCAGCGTGAGCGCGTGATGTCCTCGACGCCCGCAACGATGCGTGTGTTGTTCGATCACCAGATCTTCAGTTACCAGGCGGTGGGTGGCGCCTCTCGCTATTACTGCGAGCTGATGGCGGCGTTTCAGCGTACCGGTCATCCGGCATTCGACCTCGCGGTCGCCGAGTCGCCGAATCGGTACCTGACCAACGCACCGTTCTTTCATGGGAAGCGTGTGGCGAAGACCGGTACCGCCGGGTTCCTTCGCAC
>JBBQFU010000474.1:0-4151 GCA_038322185.1 Haliangiales bacterium | reverse complement strand
GACGCATTTGCGGATCAGCGCCGGGATGACATGCGACGATTCGAGGTCGAAGTTGTCGCGCGGGCCATAGAGGTTGACCGGCAGGAGATAGATGCCGTTGAAGCCGTACTGCTGACGGTACGACTGCGTCTGCACGAGCATCATCTTCTTCGCGATGCCGTACGCGGCGTTCGTCTCTTCGGGATACCCGAGCCAGAGGTCCTCCTCCTTGAACGGGACCTCCGTGAACTTGGGGTACGCGCAGACCGAGCCAATGCCGACGAACTTGTCGACGCCGTGCTCGCGGCACGCCTCGAGTACGTGCGTGTTCATCAACAGGTTATCCCGCGCGATCGTTCCGGGATGGTTGCGCATGAAGCCGATACCACCACCCGTCCACGCAGCGTGGATGACGAGCTGCGGACGTTGCGCCGCGATGTATGCGCGCGTCTGCTCCCAATTGCGGAAGTCGACTTCGCGCGTTCGCGGCACGAGCGGTGAGACGTCGCGCTTCTGCAGGGCAGCCACGATGTGGCGACCGAGGAAGCCAGCGCCCCCCGTGACGACAACCTTGGTCTTCGCGTCGAGCTTCACGGTTCCTCACGCATACTTCGAATGCACCACGTGCGCTAGACGGACTGACGAAGAATGCGGGCGGGGGCCCCGACGACGACCACGCCGGCGGGCACATGCTTGGTGACGACGGCACCGCCACCCACGACCGCATCGTCGCCAACGGTCATACCGGGTAGCAGCGTGGCGCCGATGCCTATATGTGCGCGCGCGCCGACTTTGCACGCGCCGGCCAGCGCGGCCTTCGGCGATACATGGGCGAACGCGCCGATCTCGCAGTCGTGCTCGATCACAGCCGCGGTGTTGAGGATCGCGCCCTGCCGTACGATGGCATCTGGATTGAGCACGCAGAGCGCCATCACGACGACGCCGTCCTCGAGCCGGGCCGATGCCGATACGACGGCGCGGGGATGAACGGCGGTGACCAACACCGCGCCTGCATCGAGGCATGCTCGGGCGACGCGTTCCCGCGTTGAGTTGTTCCCGACGCCGAGAGCGACACGAGCTCCGGGCGCGCTCGCGAGCCATTCGCGTGTCCCCAGAACGGGAAGGTCGAGCACGCGCGTGCCGGTCGCGCGCGCGTCATCGTCTAGAAAACCGGTGACGCGCTCACCGGCTGCCAGCAAGATATCTGCGACGACTTTGCCGTGGCCACCGGCACCGACGACGACGAGGGGGGCGGTCATGATTGCTCTCGTGTATTGCCGCGCCAAGCACCCTTCGTTGCGTGCCCCGTGTCCGAGATGCCGTCTCGAAGTAACACTGTCACGATCGTCTTCGCGATGATTTTGAGGTCGAGCAGGGGTGACCAATGCTCCACGTACCAGACGTCGAGCTTGAACTTGTCCTCGTGTGACAGCGCGTTGCGCCCGTGCACCTGCGCCCATCCGGTAATCCCGGGCAGGACTTCATGCCTGCGCGCCTGTTCCGGCGAGTAGAGCGGCAAGTAGCTCATCAGTAGCGGCCTGGGACCTACGAGGGAGAGATCGCCCTCGAGCACGTTGAGGAGGTTCGGAAGATCATCGATCGAGGCGGCTCGCAGGAGCTTGCCGAGCGGTGTCAGTCGCTGTTCGTCGGACAGGGGCGTGCCGTCAGGGGCGCGACTGTCGCGCATCGTGCGCAGCTTGCGCAGCTTGAAGGGCTTGCCGTTCTTGCCGGGCCGGGTCTGCGTGAACAGAATCGGGCTGCCCATCGTCGCGCGTACTGCGAGCGCTGCGCAGCCGAGGATCGGCACCGTGGCCACGAGTGCCGCCGCGGCGACAGCGCGGTCGAACGCAGTCTTTGCCAGCAGCGCGAGCCCGCGTTGCTTCATCATCGAGCCTTCGCCACGAGAGTGTCGTAGGTCTCGCGTAGCGCGTTCCAGATCGCGTGCTGGGTGAACTGCTGCAGCACACGCACGCGTGCCGCCTCGCCGTGACGAACGCGCAATCCCTCATCGTCGATGTAGCGTCGCAACGCGACCGCGAGGGCTGCGGAGTCGCGAGGCGGCACGAGCGTACCGGTCATGCCGTCCAGGATCGCATCCCGACAGCCCGGAATATCAGTCGCGACGACCGGCAACTTCATCGCGGCGGCCTCGAGGGGGACATTGGGAAACCCTTCGCGATACGTGGGGAGGGCGACGAGATCCATCGCGGCGTACAGCGGCGGGGTGTCCCAATCTTCGCCGCGCCAGTGGATGCGCGGGTTCTGGTGGAGCTGCTCGCGAATGTGTCCGGGAATCGCATCGCGCTCCTCGAGCATCCCGACGAGCATCAGGTGCAAGTTCGGATATGGCGCGAACAGCTGCAGGGCCGCGTCGACCAGCTCGACGACGCCCTTGTCCTGCACGAGCCGGCCAACGAATCCGACGACGAGCGCATCCGAAGGGATGCCATATGTCTCGCGAGTCGCGGCACGCGCCATGGCGTGGCGCCGCGGGTCGAAGCGCGTCGCATCGACGCCATTGCCACTGCCGGCGCCCAGCGTCGTGATCTTCGCTGGAGGGCACAGCTGCTCCGCTACCGCGATGTCCTTGATCGACGTGCTGACCGAGATCACCTGATGAGCAGCACGACAGGAGACGCGCTCGGTCAACGAGAGCAGCGTCCGGCGTGCACCACGTGCGGTGAGCATCGGCAGCCCTCGCATGTGATAGACGCGAACCGGAACGCCAGCGAGAGCCGCTCCGAGCATGCCGAGTAGACCGCCCTTCGGCGTGTGTGCGTGCACGATCGTCGGGCGAAGCCGGCGCAGTGTCCGCGTCAGCTCGATCAGTGCCCGCGCGTCACGTAGCGGTGTGATCGCTCGCGGCATTTCGACGCCGACCACCTCGATGTCTTGCTCGGCGCCAAATCGCTGCAACTCCGCACCGGGCGACGAGACGGCGATGACCTCGAAGCCTCGCTGCTTCATATGCGCGATCTGGCCGCGCAGAAACATGAGCGACATTGGAACGGTCGTGACATGCACGATCCGGATCGACGCTGCTATCTGCGGCGCCTCGTGTGCCATTGCGCTCACGCTTGCGACTGGGACGGCTCCGCGTCCTTTTCGGTATAGCCGTAATAGGAGTAGTAGTAGCCGCTGCGGCTGTCTGGCTCGATTGCGTTCACGATCAGGCCGCGGATGTGGCCACCGACGGCGTTCATCTGGCGCGCCGAACGCTTGATGTCATCGCGCAGTGTCTTGCCTGCATGAACGACGAGAATGACACCGTCGGTTTGCGGCAGCTTCGACAGCACGACCGCGTCCGTCACGACCTGGACCGGCGGCGAGTCGAGGATGATGCGATCGTAGCGCTTGCACAGCTCTTCGAGCACCGCTTCGAAGCGATGCGTCATGATCAGCTCGGCCGGGTTCGGCGGCAGCGGTCCGCACGGCAGCACGAACAGATTCGGCACGTCGGTCGTCTTGATCACTTCGTCGTAATCGCGGTCACCGAGAATCAGATTCGACAGTCCCGTGGCACGCGAGACGCCGAGCGAGACGTGGAGGCGAGGGCGGCGCATGTCGGTGTCGATGAGCAGAACTTTTTGTCCGCTCTGCGCCATCGTGGTGCCGAGATAGATGCAGCTGGTCGTCTTGCCCTCGCGCGGGTTCGCGCTGGTCACGACGATCGTCTTCATGGGGCGATCTGCGTCGGAGAAGAGGATGTTGGTTCGTAGTGAGCGACAACACTCGGCAACGCGTGACGTCGGTTGCTGGTGGACGTACAGGTCGCGCGCACGCTCGTCGTTGTCGGGCAGCTCGCGCTCATCGACCATCGGGATGATTCCGAGCACGACCGCGCCGGCCGCTTGCTGTGCATCCGCGGCGGTCTTGATCGTGCGATCGAGGAATACGATAAGGAGCACGAGTCCGAGCGCGGCAACGAGCGACAACGCGGTGGCGGCGACGACGTTGCGACGCATGCTCGGTGACACGGGCGTGCCAGGGACAAGCGCTGGATCGAGAGGGCGCACGTTCGTCGAGTCGAAGTTGGTGCTCATGCGGTCCGTGAGCTCGTTTGTCGAGAGCCGGGTGCGCAAGATGTTGTAGCGGTCCTCGAGGCTCTTCTTCTCGCGGAGAAGCTCGTTGTACTTCTGGACCTTCGGGCCGAGCGCGAGAGACTCGGCGGT
>JBBQFU010000473.1:0-4160 GCA_038322185.1 Haliangiales bacterium | reverse complement strand
AGATCGCCGACTCGACGAACGTCGAGCTCGAGGTGAGGCGGTAGCGGCACGCGAACTGGACCGGGAGGCGCGAGTTCTTCCGACGCTGCACGTCGGTGCGCTTGCCGGAGAGAACGTCGTGCAAGAAGGTCAGCTTGACCTGCTCGTCGGCATCGAGCTGCACGGTGGCACCGGCACGCACGCGCATACGCGGCAACGCGGGGCGCCACGCCTGCACGCAGCCGCGGATGAGGACCTTGTTGGGCAGAAGGTTCGACGAGATCTCGACGATGACGGAGTCGCCCGTTGTCAGCTCGTCGGTGGTCGGCACGAAGATCGGCTCGGCCACGGTCTCGCTCGGAGCGAGCTCGCGCCACTCCTCTGCCGTCTTGATCCGGAGCCGCAGGATGTTCATCGCAACCGCGGAGACGGTAGCAAAGGAATCGGGCTGTGGGGTAGCTGGGTACCGCTAAGGCCGCTTAACCAATGGGGCGCGGTCGGGTAGGACTGAAGCGAGATCAGCCGCGGAACCGGAGTGACCAGACCTTGAGCAGCGCCTCGGCGACGATGGCTCGCGACATTTTGGATTGGCCGACCCGGCGATCGACGAACACGATCGGCGTCTCGACGATCTTGAAGCCGCGCTTGAGCGCCTGGTACTTCATCTCGATCTGGAAGCTGTAGCCATTGGAGGCGATGCGCGACAGGTCGAGCGCTTCGAGCACGCGACGGTTCCAGCACACGAAACCGGCGGTGACGTCGCGAACGTCGATCCCGAGGATCGTGCGCGCGTAGAAGCTGCCGCCCTTGGACAGGAGCTTGCGGCCCGCGCCCCAGTTGACCGTGCCGCCACCGGGGATGTTGCGCGAGCCCACGACGACATCGGCACCGTCGACGGCGAGTGCGAGCATCTGGGGCAGGTACTTGGGGTCGTGGCTGCCATCGGCATCCATCTCGAAGATGAATTCGTAGTCGCGCGCGAGGCCCCACGCGAAGCCCTCGATGTAGGCGGTGCCCAGGCCCAGCTTGCCCGCGCGGTGCAGCACGTGGACCCGCGAGTTGCCGACGGTCATCTCGTCGATCAGGGCGCCCGTACCGTCGGGGGAGTTGTCATCCACGAACAGCACGTCGGCGGCCGGCAGGGCCTCGAGCAGGCGCTCCGAGATCCCACGCACGTTCTCGGCCTCGTTGTAGGTCGGGACGATGATGAGCGCCTGGGCCATCGGGGCGGCACGATAACGGTCCGGCACCTGCGCGCAAAGCGGGTTGTGCATCTAGTGCCGTCCCCGCCTATCCTTACGAAGTGCGATCCCGGCGTGCCTGGATCTATGTCCTGTCGGTACTGGCGCTGCTGGTGCCGGCCGGTGGCATTGCCTATCTCGGCGCGTTCTCTTACCAGAAGGATCGCGGTGCGCTGTCGGCACAGACCGAGCGACAGAAGCAGGCGGCCGTCGCGATTGCCGCTCGCATCGAGCGCGCGATCGAAGAAGCATTCACCGTGATCGATGGCGCGACTGCGCGCGCACCCATACCGCGCGGCGCACTCGGCGCACCGCTCGCGCAGCACTGGTTCTGGATCGATCCGACCGGACGCATGATCGTCCCGCGCTCGGCGCCCGCTGCGTCCGAGGATCTCATCACCGGCTCGGATCGCACGCCGTGTAGCGATCGGCTCGAGGACTGCGTGCGCGAGTCGACCAAGCGCCAGGCCCGGTTGTCGAAGCTCACCGCCGCCATGCGCGCGGAAGCGTGTCGCCCCGCCGGCAACGAGAGCTGCGCGCTGCCGTGGCAGGAAGCGCGCCGGCAGTATGCCGCGCTTGCCGAGTTCGACGACACCGGGCCGGAAGCACTGCTCGGTCTCGCGCGCGTGTACCGCCGCCTCGGCGATGCCAAGGATGTCGCCGGCGCGCTGTCCGACCTCGAGCTTCGCTACGGCGATCGCACGATCGACGACCTGCCGGTCCGCCTCGTGATCGCGACGCTGCGGGCCGGGGACGATCCGGCGGCGCTGCTCGCGATCGCCGAGGAGGTGGCCCGCGGCCGCTACGTGATTCCGCCGAACATCTCGATCGGCGTGCTCACCCGGTTGCGCGCCAAGCTCGCGCGCGAGTTACCGACGCCCCTCGCACAGCGCCGCTCCGCGCTCGACGAGGAGATGGCGCAGCTGCGCACCGAGGCGCGTGCGGCGGCCGGCCTGGGCGACGACATTCCCGAGCTGATGCGCGACGCGAGCGTGGCGTGGCGCGGCAGGCCCGCGATGCGGCAACCGGGCCGCACGCTCGTGTATCGCAAGCGCGCCGATGGCGGCGTGATCGGCTTCGCGGTCGACGCCCCGATGCTCGAGGGCGCAGCCGGGTACGACACGCGCGATGACGTCGCGGTCAACGCACGTCCGCTCGTGTTACCCGTCGGCAGCACGCCACCGCCCGCACTGCGCCAGCTCGCGCAGGTCCCGTTCGGCGAGGCGTTGCCACACCTGGCGCTCCACCTCGTGAACCCGGTGGTCGACCCGGATCCGCTCGACGAGGTGATCCGCGCACGCAGCAAGCGCCACGTCGCGTACACCTCGGGCCTCGCGGTGATGCTCGGCCTGGGCCTGCTCGCGACGATCTTCAGCGCGATGCGCGCCCGCGAGCTGGCGCAGCTCAAGTCGGACTTTGTCTCGACGGTGTCCCACGAGCTCAAGACCCCGCTGACGTCGATCCGCATGTTCGCCGAGATGCTCGAGCAGGGCGTCGCGCAGGGCGATACAGCGAAGATGGCGCGCTACCACTCGGTGATCGTCCAGGAGAGCCAGCGCCTTGGCCTGTTGATCGCAAACCTGCTCGACTATGCCCAGATCGAGCGTGGCACCCGCCGCTATGCACCCAGCCGCGAGAATGCCGGCAAGCTCGCCCGCGACGCGGTGACCACGTTCGAGACGCTCCAGGATCCCGAGACGGCGAAGCGCAATCCGATCGAGGTCGCCGTGTCTCCGGAGGCAATGTCCGCCAATGTCGAGGTCGACCGCGACGTGGTCGTCCAGGCCCTGCTGAACCTGCTCGCCAACGCGGCGAAGTACGGTACGGCGGCAAACAAGGACGCGATCAACCGCATCGAGGTCACGGTCGGCGCCAACGCCAATGCCGCCACGATCGCCGTTCGCGACCACGGGCCCGGCATCCCGCCGCACGAGCAAGCGCGGATCTTCCGCGAGTTTTACCGTGCACCCGAGGCGTACCGGTCTGGGGTCGAGGGCACGGGCCTGGGGCTCGCACTCGTCAAACGCCACATCGAGGCGCTCGGCGGCAGCGTCGACGTCCAGTCGGAGGTAGGCGAGGGCGCGACATTTACGATCCACCTCCCGCGCCGCGAAGGTGGCACGATCGTGGAGGCCGCATGACTCGCATCCTCGTCGTTGAAGATGACCCGTCGATCCGCATGGGACTCGAGGACACGTTCTCGGCGAAGGGCTATCAGGTCGAGGTCGTGGGCCGTGGCAACGATGGCGCCGAGCGCGCGCTGTCGGGACGCTACGAGCTCGTGGTGCTCGACGTGATGCTCCCCGACATCGACGGCTTCGAGGTGCTCCGCCGTATCCGCGGTAGCCGCGGCCCGACTCGCAGGTTGCCCGTGATCATGCTGTCGGCGCGCGGTGCCGAGCTCGATCGCGTGCGCGGGCTCGAGCTCGGCGCCGACGACTACGTCACCAAGCCGTTCTCGTTGATGGAGCTCCTGGCCCGTGTAGCGAGCGTTCTACGTCGTGCGCAAGGCGACGCAGCCGAGCCGATCGGCCTGGCATTCGGCGATATCGAGATCGATCTCGTGGGTCAGGTTGCGACGCGCGCCGGCACGCGCATCGAGTTGCCGAGTCGCGCATTCGCGATCTTGAAAGTGTTTGCGCGCAGGCCCGGCGAGGTGGTCGGCCGCGAGGTGCTGCTCGATGAGGCGTGGGGCTACGAGGACTATCCGAACACGCGCACGGTCGACAATCACCTCGTGAAGCTGCGCCGCGCACTCGAGGACGAGCCCGACAAGCCGCGCTGGCTGGTCACGATTCACGGCGCCGGCTACAAGCTCGATATCTCGCGGGAGTCCGTGCGCTGGGCCGGGCGGACAACATCGTGACAACGTTTTGCGGAACCGTGACGCTTCACGAGCGCGACGTTGTTACCAATCGGGTAGGCGAGGCGATGGCGCCG
>JBBQFU010000472.1:0-4169 GCA_038322185.1 Haliangiales bacterium | reverse complement strand
ATAGCCGACGAAGAGCGGAACCGTAGGTATTTCGCAGCCTCCGCGGTCGTGAGATACGGCGACGGCATCGGTGGAGTCGCCTGCTCCGCATCCTCGATCACGTGATCTTCATCGGGAACATCTCTGTCGGTTACGGCATGGACCGCGCCGAG
The DNA here is from genome assembly GCA_038322185.1 of Haliangiales bacterium. Lineage (GTDB taxonomy): Bacteria > Myxococcota_A > Polyangia > Haliangiales > Haliangiaceae > JABFXX01. The sequence goes on along the minus strand of JBBQFU010000472.1, from coordinate 4,017 downwards.
AAGTCGATTCATGGCTAGGCCGCCTCCTTGCGCGCGGCGGGTGGCGCTGGGGTGAACGCGTCCCGGTGTTCGAGCAGCTTCCAGCCCGCAAGGTGCGGACGCGGATCGACCGGCACGTAGCAGCGCTCGCGATCGCACTCCCACAGCTCGAAGTAGAGGCGCTTGAAAGCATCGGGCGTGGACGCACCGACGTAGCCGATCACGTCGCCGGCGCGCACGTGCTGCTCGCGCGGTCGATAGAGGTCGGTCCGGATCGCCGCAATCGCTTGGAGGTTCGCGTAGTGCGAAGCCCAGCCGTTGCCGTGGTCGATGATCATCCCGAAGCCGTTGCCGAGCCTGCCGGCGAATCGGATAACGCCGTCGTCGACCGTGAACGCCGCGGTCATCGCGGGCAGGATGTACGTGGCCGTGCCGTTCGGTGAGCCCATCGGGCAGCTCGAGACGGCGTCGCCTGGCGACGTGCGCGGATACGCGAGCTCGACGCCGCGCTGACCTGGCTGCGCCGAATCGAGCACGACCGGAGCGCGACCGTTGATCGCGGCGAGCGGCCAGACGCGTGACGAGCTACGTGCGAGGCGGATCGGATTTCGGCGGCGCTTGACGAATCGCGGCGGGTTGAGCGCGAGCGAGATGTCGTCCACACCGTTCGTGGTCACGGCTTCCTCGTCGTTCGTGCCGTCGGTGCGGCCTCGGGTCTGCTCGCGGATCGCGGCATGACGCGTGGCAGAGCGGCGCGCATGACCGGCACGCGTAGGCCATTCGGCGGCGGCAACGCGGGCGCCGGGCTCTTGTCGTGCTCGTTCGCGACCACGGTTAGCTTCGCGATCATCATGTCGAGCACCTGATCGAGCGACGGTTGCCCGGCAGGCGGTGTCGCGGCCGGTGTTCCGGGCAGCACGATCGGCTTGCCTGGCTCGGTATCGAGTGCGGCAACAATTGTGCGGCACGCCAGCACGCCGGCAGCCTTCTGGTCGTTAGTCGCGCCGCTCGCGATCGCGGCGCGGATCGTGTCGATGAGCTGATCCATGGGTTCCGTCCTGTGGCGCCTCGATCGACGCCTGTACTCTTCAAAGCACTCGAATCGGGCCGCGTGACTGCGGTGCCGAAACAAAGCTGGTCCGGTTCTTCTGCCGCTCACATTCGGCGGAGCGACGGCCGCGCCGTTCCTCTGTTGTTGCCGGCGCGGAAACTCGTCGGTACGTTGTTGGTATGGGAAGAGCAGCGCGCAGAGATGAATTGCTAGAGCAGATCCGCGCGCTTCCGCTCGACGATCGCGACCACATCGAGGCCGCCCTCATGCGTGAAGCGCACGAGGAAGGCCGCCGTAGTGAAGCGCCCGAAGACCTCGACGAGATCAAGCAGCGTGCAGTCGATGCGCTCAGCAACGACAATCCCAGCTACTCGCGGGAGGATTCCGTCACTCGTGCACGCGCCGCAGTCGAAGCGATTCGTTCGCGAAAGCAGTAAGGATGCATCGGTGCAGTCAGCGGCCCTTGGTCGCGGCGCGCAGCGCGGCAGGGACGACAAACAGCGCGCCGACGGCGAGCCCGCCAACGAGCGCCACGGTCTTCCACGAGAACGCGATTCCGGGGAGGATGTCTTCGGTAGGCGGGTTCGGTGCGGGGCTCGTCGGTTGGCCTCCGAACGTCATGAAGCTCTGACGCCAGGCGAGCGCACGTCGTCGGAACTCGACGGCCCGGTCGTACGCCCCGCGCCACATGCGATCGGTCCATGAGTGCGCGTGCTCCGCCCAGAAGTCGCCGAACTCGCGCTCGAACTCCTTCCACTGGTAGACGAACGATCCCTGGTAGCTCTTGTGCTCCCAGTCGGCGTCCGTCGGGTTCGGTCGCATCAACGAGCGCACGACCTGATCGTCGTCGTCACTGGCGGCGCGGCCGACGCCTGGCCGGCGCCCATACGTACGAACAAACTGCTGCGTGGCGCTGGCGAGCTGAGTCTCGAACGGGCGACGGAACGTGTCGCTGATGTCGCGTCCGAGCGCCTCGATATCGGTCTTGGCCGCGCGCATCTCGTCGAAGATCACGCCCGGGGTCTTGATCGCCCAGAAGCTCGCGTCGCGGTGCTGATCATGTGACATGGGAATCCCTTGAGGTTGAGGTGAGCCGACCAGACGGCCCCTGTTCGAACAGGTCGGTCATGGCCGCACCTTGGAGTTGGAGAGCGCTGTCAAGACACGCTGTGCGTTGCGGTGTGTGTGGTCCCGACCGCGTGCACGACGCAAAGAGGATGCGCGCACGCACGAGATGTGGCGGACGACGGCAAGGGCAGCCGTTTCGTGACTTCGCTACTACCCGTCGCCACGAAGGAACGGCCTAATGGGCTATGGAGACTAGACTTATGAAGCTCGGGACCAACGCTTTGCTTTGCTTCGGGTTCGCGCTTGCAGCCGCGTGTGGCGGTAGTGATGCGCCAGCGCCAACCTGCACCGGCGCCGGATGCGATTGCGTCGATAGCGCCTGCACTTGTGTCGCCGGCGCGGACTGCAAGGCGCAGTGCGGAACGGGCGATTGCTCCGTCGCCTGCAGCGATTCCACCAAGTGCGAAGGCCACACGAGCGGGGAGTTGTCGCTGACGTGCAACGACTCCTCGCAGTGCAAGGGGACCGGCGGGGATGCCAGCGACGTTACGTGCACCGCGAGCTCGGACTGCGACTTCAAGCTCGGCGCGATGGCCAGGGTGAGCTGCAACACGAGCGCGAACTGCAAGCTCCAAGTCGGCGACGCGAGCACCGTCACATGCGCCGATTCGTCGACCTGCTCGGTGAAGTGCGACGGCGACTGCAAGACGACTTGCACTGGAAGCTCCGAATGCGCCGTGACCTGCGGTGTGGCTGCAAGCCCCGCGACAGTCTGCTCGACCGGCGTGTTCGCCTGCGGCCCGTGCTGATCTGATCGGCCGCATCAAAACGGCACCGCCTCTTCGATCGCCTGGCCGATCTGGTTGTCGCGAGGTTGGAGGCGACGAATCGTGCGCAGCTCTTCCTCGTGTGCGGCGTCGGGTGTCGTGGTCTTGATCGCGACCTCGACAGCGCTGCGCAGATAGGTCAATCCGGGGTCAGCGCCTTCGGCGAACTGGCCGCGCCAGAAGCCTTTGTAGCGACGCCATGTCTGGAAGTGGCGTGTGAGGGTCTCGTAAAGGCGCCCGACGCTCGAACCGACGTAAGCGATGGGCCCGTCGATCTCGCGGATCACGTAGACGCCCGACTCGCCGCGCAGGTGACGCACCCACGCGGGATACGGCTCGCCGCGATCACCGACCGGACGATACGACGACAGCGTGCCATTGCGCGGCGCGGGCACAGCAGTCGCGACGAGTGTCGACGCCGGAGCCCACGGCAAGATCACGCGCGCCCAGGCGGCGAGATACGGCGCGGGATCGACGGACGTCGACCGCATTCGCCCCGTCCACAGCTCGAAGTGGAGATGAGCGAGGTGTGCAGGGTCCTTCGGACTCGCGCCGATGGTGCCGAGAGTCTCGCCTGCCGCGACCACCTGGGCCTTGTGCACGGCGAGCGTGGCCAGGTGCGTGTAGTACGTCGTCCAGCCGTTCGGATGCTGCACGATGACGGTGTTGCCGACGGGTGTCATCCCGGCGAACGTCACGATCCCCGCCGATACGGCAAGCGCGCGCACGTCGTCAGGCATGAAGAACAACTTCGAGCCGTTCGTCGAGCGCGGTGGGTAGCTGGCGATCAGATCGCGGAGATCGCGCCGACGGAACATGATGTCGACCCCGAGGTGCTTGTCCGCGGCGAACGGATTCGAGATCACCGCGTGGCGCTCGTCGAGTGTCGGCACGGGATAGATCCACGTCGTGCCCGTATCGGGTACCGCAGCCACGGATGGACGGACTCCGCCCCACGCGAGCGCGCTCGCTGTGGCGACGCCTCCGCCGAACAAGAGCATGCCGAGCCCGTCGTTCGTCACGGCAGCACCACTGCGGGCACGACCGACGACAGGTCGGGCGTTGTGTAGATGGTGACGCCAGCGCCGTGAA
>JBBQFU010000471.1:0-4190 GCA_038322185.1 Haliangiales bacterium | reverse complement strand
CCGTCGATCGAGACCAGTGCCTGCGGCAGCCGCGAGCGCTCGAAGGCCTGAACGACCGCCGAGTCGCGCGCATTCTCGGTCGGGATGAGGCCGCTGCCGCGCGCCCTGCGCCGGCCCATGTCGAGCATGTCCATCACGGTGTTGAGCTCGTACTTGAATGCGGCGGCGCTGCCGTGGCGCTGCGCCGGATCCTTCGCCATCGCGCGCAGGATCAGTGCCTCGAGCGCGGAGTCGAGCTCCTCCATGCGACGCATGACCATCGAGTCAGGCGTGTTGTGGATGTGCGCCATCAGCACCTCGACCACGCTGCCATCGAAGGGCAGGGTGCCGGTGAGGAGCAAGTAGCCGAGCACGCCGAGCGCGTAGATGTCGCTCGACACGCTGGCCACGCCGCCAGCGGCGCGCTCGGGTGCCAGATAGTGCGGGCTGCCGCTGACGCCGCTCGCGCCCTCGTCGTCGGGGCGCGCATCACCAATCTCGGGGCGGCGCGCGAGTCCGAAGTCGAGCAACCGAACCACGCGGCGACGGCGTGCGCCGCTCGCGCCGGTCGTCTCCGCGGTGAGCATGATGTTCTCGGCTTTGACGTCGCCGTGAATGATGCCGCGCTTGTGAATGTGATCCAGCGCATCGGCGACCTGGCCGAGGACGTCGATCGCGCGCTTCACCGGCATCGGTAGCGTCCCGGCCTGGACGAGCGAGTCGCCTTCGACCAGCTCCATCACCATGTACGCGCCGAACTGCGAGTCCTCGCCGAAGTCGACGACCGACACGATGTTCGGGTGCGAAATCTCGCTCGCGAGCTTCGCCTCCTGGTTGAAGCGCGAACGGGCTTCGTGATCGCCTGCGAACGCGGGCGAAATGATCTTCAGCGCGAACGCTTTGCCGAGCTGAATATGGCGCGCGCGGAAGACGTGGCCCATCCCGCCTTCGCCCAACCGCCCGTCCAGCGCATACCGGCCTCCGACCGTTTGCATGCTCTGCGATTGTAAGGGCAGCTCACCGCTGCGATCCACCGCAGTGAGCGCACTTCCAGATCTGAAGTCGCGTTGGTACGACCAGTGCGGCCCCAGGGCCAGGGCTCTACATTTCCGACAACAGTGCGTAAGCGATCGTGATCACGACGAGCATGACCGCGACTCCAAGCAGGAGGCATCGGTGCAGCCGAGCCCATCGCCAGCACGATCGACGGCAGCATGGCAGCCAACGCTGGAGCAGGAACGTAGTGAGTGATCCCTGCAGGGCTCGAACCTGCGGCCTGCGGTTTAGGAAACCGCCGCTCTAATCCACCTGAGCTAAGGGATCGAAACGATGCCCGCTACTTACCACGTTCGCCTCGCTGGGGGCACGGTCGGGTCTTCACGCTGTCCCCTCGGCGCACGGGCCCGAAACGTCTAAGCCCTTACCAATTCGGCATCATCTGTCAGGCACGGTCCCAGCAATAGGGTCTCTGAAATCTGAGGAGACCCCGATGACCAAGAAACTGTTTGGAACGTTCGCATCGCTGTTGTTCGTTGCGTGTGCCGATATCGGCTCGTCTTCGAGCTCCCTCTCGGGACAGCACGATGGCGGAGCGCAGAGCGGTGACTGCACGCTGACGCAGGGCTACTGGAAGAACCACGAGGCGGCGTGGCCGGTCTCCTCGCTGACGCTCGGCAACGCGTCGTACTCGAAGGCCGAGCTACTCGCGATCCTGCGTACGCCCGTGAAGGGCAACGGCCTCATCTCGCTCGCGCACCAGCTGATCGCGGCGAAGCTCAACATCGAGGCCGGTGCAGCAGAGGTCTCGATCTCGGCGAGCATCGACGCGGCGGACGATCTGATCGGCAACCTCGTCGTTGGCGTCGACAAGATTCCCACCAAGGACGTGTCGGACCTCGTGGGTAAGCTCGACGCGTTCAATAACGGCGACACCGGCCCGGGACATTGCGACGACGCGCCGAACCCGCCACCGTCGTGTGACAACGACACCGATGGCGACGGCGACTGCGATGGCGAGGAGCCGCCCAGCTGCGACCACGACACCGATGGCGACGGCACCTGTGACCCGGTTGCCGTGTGTGGCAACGGCACGGTCGAGACCGGCGAAGCCTGCGACGATGGCAACGTGACCAACCTCGACGGTTGCAGCGCGTCCTGCCAGATCGAAGTGCCGGTGTGCGGCAACGGCATCCATGAGGCTGGCGAAGAGTGCGACGACGGCAACCTGGTGAGTGGCGACGGCTGCTCGTCGAGCTGCTACTGCGACTGCCCGTCGGGTCACTGATCGGCATCACGCAGCACTGGCGCCGCGCCTGGGGAGCCGGGCGCGGCGTCGTGCGTTCTGCGCGTATGCTCGGGACCCAACCTTGCAACGCGTCCGCGCCATGCGTCTCGTGCTCGCCTGCTGCCTCGCTGCCGCATGTACCGAGCCGAACTACGTCGCGAAGCCGTTGCCACCACTCGTGGTGCCCAAGCAGCCTGGCGAGCTGGTTGCGATCGCGCCCGCGGCCCTGGGGTTCACTGCCGGCGAGAACTTTGTCTACATGGTGCGCCTGCGCGGCTTCACGATCGGCACCGCGCGGATGACGGTCGTCGACGGCGAGATCGCGAGCCACTTCAAGACGTCGATGCTCGCGCAGGCGATCACGAGCATCTCGCACGATCTGACGACGAGCATCGAGGGGATTCGGCCCAAGCTCGGCGCGGAGAGACTCTCGATCGACGGCAAGGCCCGGCAATTCGCGACCGACTACACGGGCACGAGCACGCACTCGATCCATACCGCCGTCGGTGCGGTTCGCGCGTGGGCGCGGCTCGGTGCGAGCGCTGGCTTCCTGCATGTGATCGTCGGCGATCAGAATGTTCGCGTCGAGCTCGCGGAGCCGAGCGGTGGCAAAGACTGGCTGCGCGTGGAGGGCAAGCTCGTCGGCCTCGATGTACCGACGACGTTCACCTGCTGGCTCGACGCGACGAATGTGATCACGCGCATCGAGATCCGCAGCGACGGCGAGCAGGTCACCGCCGACCTCGTTCGTTAAGAACTGTTGCGCGCGAACGACACGTGTCACGCGGCGGCACAGGTCGCGCGATCGAGTCGAGACTCAACTCGCTGCGCAGGTTGATCGAGGCATCGCGAGAGCTCGTGGTTCATCGATTGCACCGCGGGTCGTCGATGAGCCGTCCGTCAAGAGCCGCTCTCGCGGCGATCGGGATAGGTCTGTCCGCAGGCAGTGCATCGGCCGACGAGTATCCGATCATGGATCACTCGCAGCCGGTGCACTGCATGAAGGACACGGCCGGAGACATGTGGCGCATCCAGTGCGACCACGCTGCCAAGGTCTGCCTCTACGCCGCGAGCGAGGAGCTGACTTCCACCGGTGCGCGCGCCAAGCCGCTCGAACGGGTACGCGAGTGCAATCCGCAACCGATCGCGCGCGCCAAGCTCGAGGAGGACGGGTACCAGTTCTTGCCAGGACGCGCCGACGCACCGTGGGGCTGGACGCGCGACGAGCGCGGTCGCGTGTTTCAGATCAACTTCGATCTGAAGCGCCGGATGTACTTCGGCTTCGGGTACACGCCGCAGAAGGTGCTCGATAACCTCGACGATCCGTTTCAGAACAAGCGGTCGTCGGCGGACTTCGGGCTGCTCGTGTTCGAGTTCATGACGAACGAGGACACGCCCAACCCGAGCCGGCACCGGTTCCGCTTCGTTGAAGGCGAGGTCCACGTCGAGCCGTTCTCGGCCAGGCTCGTGGTCGCTCACTACGACCTGTCGCATCGGTTCATCGATCCACTGCTGCGCATCACCACGTTCGTTGGGCGGCCGCAGCGTCACGACCTGACGCTCGACCTCGGCCTGTGGACCGAGGCTGGCGGGCTCGAGATCCATCCCACGCCGGGTGGCCACTCGACGCTGTGGAAGCACGCGACCGGGCAGGTCACGCTGGATCTGTGGCAGTCGGCGCGCATGGATTCGTTCGCGCGCATTCGTACCGGCTTCGGCATCGAGGGCCAGCACACCGACGGAACGGGCTATCGCTCGGCGATCACCGAGACGTCGGCGTTCGAGCTCGACTGGGTGCTCGACCCCGAGGGCTTCCACAACCTCCGGCTCGAGGTCGTGCACGAGCTGCCGCGTTACTTCGTGCCGCTGCAGAACAACCAGAAGCTCGCGCAACGCATGCGCGCGCGACTGCAGTACGAGGCCATCG
>JBBQFU010000470.1:0-4194 GCA_038322185.1 Haliangiales bacterium | reverse complement strand
CAAGCTGCTGATGCGCGCCGCGCGCAACGGCAAGCAGGTCGCGGTGGTGCTCGAGCTCAAGGCGCGGTTCGATGAAGAGGCGAACATCAAGTGGGCAACGCGGATGGAGCGCTCCGGCATCCACGTCACCTACGGCGTCGTCGGGCTCAAGACGCACACCAAGATCACGCTGGTCGTCCGCAACGACTACGACGGCCTGCGCCGCTACGCGCACGTCGCGACCGGCAACTATCACGGTGGTACGGCACGGCTCTACAGCGACTTCGCGCTGTTCACGTGCGACGACGCGATCGGCCGTGATCTCACCGAGCTGTTCAACTATCTGACGACCGGCTACAAGCCGCGCCGCAAGTACAACAAGCTGCTCGTCGCGCCGAAGATGTTGAAGCTCGCACTGCTCGAGAAGATCGAGCGCGAGATCGCGATCCAGGGCAGCGGCGGCCGCGGCCACATCCAATGGAAGCTCAACGCGCTCGAGGACGTCGACATCGTCCGTGCGCTGTATCGCGCCTCGCAGCGTGACGTGACGATCGATCTGATCGTGCGCGACACGTGTCGCCTCCGGCCCGGTCTCGAAGGCGTCTCGAGCACGGTCAAGGTCGTCTCGGTGATCGGCCGCTTCCTCGAGCACGCGCGCATCTTCTACTTCCACAACGGCGGCCGGCCCGAGTACTACCTCGGCTCCGCGGACGCGATGCAGCGCAACCTCGAGAAGCGCGTCGAGGTGCTGTGTCCCGTCGAGGATCCGCGTCTCCAAGCCGAGCTGCGGCACATGCTCGACACGCAGCTGTCGGATCAACGCGGCGCGTGGGACATGCAATCCGACGGCAGCTACGTGCAGCGCTCCGGCATGGGCGCGAAGCATTGCCAGCAGCAGATGATCGAGCGCACCGATCGGCGCCTCAAGGAAGCCACGCGGCTTCGCCGGCGCAAGGTTCAATCGACGACGGTTCGTCGCAAGCGCTGACCTACAGCGACTTGCAGACAACCTCGCCGGATCGCGCGCGCACCTCGACCGTGTACGCGGTGCCGTCTCGATACTTTCGCCACGCAGTCTCGCTGACCTCGCAGGTCTGCTTGCCGAACTGGAGCAGCAGCTTCTCGTTTCGACCGCCCGCGCGCCGCGCACCGAGCGACTCGACTGCCTGCGCCGGCACGCTCAGCGCCGGCCATGCGGGTGACAGGTCCGCGCCGGTGAGGCGCACGGTGTCGACGCGCGCCCACCGCTGCACGGTGAAGTTGCAGCGCTCGTCATAGACCGGCTCGCTGCGATAGTTTGGCCGGCACTTCTCGAGCTCCTCGAACGTGCCGTCCTTGCGATCGACGCGCTCCATGCGGCAGGTCTCGCCGTCGTGGATCTTTCGTGACGAGCGCTGTTCGCGGTGGCAGCTGACCATGCGGGCGTCGCGTGGGACTTCGTTCTGCCACGCGGTCTCGCTGCGATCGGCGAATTCCTCGACGTCGATCGTGCGCTCCCAGCGATGCGCGGTGACCGTCATCTGGAGGTCCTGCGTGCGAATGAAGAAGTACCAGATCGAGAACATCACGAGCACCACCGCCGCGATCACGGCGAACATCGGCCACCGCTTGCGCTGCGGCTTCGGCGCGACGGGCGTGACCACGCCGCGGACCTCGCTCGCGCCGTCGAGCGCCGCGCCGCAGTGCGTGCAGTTCGTCGCGGCGGCGCTCTGCGGCGCGTTGCATGCCAGGCACGTGCGATCCGCGCCTTCGAACTGGTGGCCGTCGACGCGCTGCGCGCTGCCCTGGTCGGGGAAGTAGCGCTTGTCGGGGTTCTGCTTGGCGCCGCAGTTCGGGCAGTGGCGCTGGCTCTTGCCGAGGAGACCCTTGGTGTCGCAGTGATCGCAGTCCCAGAGCATCTCGAAGAAGCCCTTGCTCTCGACGCGCTCCTCCATGTGCGAACCATGGTACCGCAAGACCATGTTCGCTCGCGCTTCAGCGCTGGTGCTGCTCGTCGCATGCTGGACCTCGGAGCCCAAGCCCGTGACTGCACCGACGAAGGCACCCGCCGCCGCCGAACGTCGGGCCACGATTCGCATCGACGCCGAGCCCGGCGGCAAGAATTTTCAGGGCGTGTGGCTCGAATTCTCGGCGGACCAGCGCTCGGTGATCGACTACCGCCCGCGCGAGCTGTGGAAGCCGTTCGAGAACACGGAAGTGCTCGTGACCGGCGCGTGTTATCAGCCGTTCGGTCAGGCGATCAGCGCGACGCATTTTCGCGTCGACCGCATGCGGTTCGCGACGCCGGAGCGTGGGAAACACCTCATCCTCGAGCTCGGTCCCGAGCAGATGCGCACGGGCACGTTCGTGCTCCACGAGTTTCCGGCGGGCAGCAAGCGCGCCGATTCGCCGATGGTGATGTTCCGCGACGAGGGCGGCACCGACTTCATCATCGCGGGTGCGTCCGAAGATGTGCCAGCCGTCGGCACCGCGGCGCGGATCAAGGCGCGCGAGGTCATCCCCGATCTCTCGTACCTGGCGCAGACCGGCGGTCCGAACCTATGGATCCTCGACGTGCGCCGTCCCGATGCTGACGACGACGCCACGCACGCGCCCGTCGATGTGCCCTGTCCTCAGGGCAGCCCGACGATGAACAGGTAGTCGAATTCGACGGTCACGAAGCTCGCCTCGAGCCCGATGTTGCCGCCGGCACCGACGATCCCGGTCCGCGTGACGCTATTCTGGCCAATCCTACACACGGTGCTCGCAGTCTGGACCATGTCGAGCCGATGCATGGCAGCGAACACGCCGACGAACGCGGTGCTCTGATCGCTCGGCGCGGCGTTGTAGATGCGGTGGACCAGGTTCTCGTCGACCATGCTGCGAACGAGCAGGCACGCGTGGAAGAAGCCGCTCGCATCTCGTCTCGTCGAGACGCCCGCGTACGCCTCGAGCGCCGTATCCGCGGTGGTCGCGGTGATCTGAAACGCGGTCGAGAGGTGGACGTTGACGGCCGGGCTCACGGGCCGCTCGATGTAGCCGCCGCCGAGCGAGGCGTTCGAGGCAACGAGCTTGCCATTCGTGACCGCGAAGTTGCCCTGATGGGCCCAGGTCTCGACCTCGGTGTCGCTGTAGAAGCCGTGGAACGCGAGCCACTTCTCGCCCGCCAGCAGCGGTCGGTTGTCGCAGCCGTTGCCGACGCCGTCACCGTCGGTGTCGGCATTGGCGGCGGCTGCGGACAGGTGCGGGCACGGATCGCAGGGATCGCCGAGGCCGTCGCCGTCGTGGTCGTTGTTGTCCGTCGACTTCAGCGTCGGGCATTTGTCGATGCTGTTGATGATCCCGTCGCCGTCGTCGTCGCCGTCGGGATCCGCGTCGACACCCCCATCGATCGTGCACTGCCCCGAGCGCTCACTACACCGGCCGGCGAAGCAAGCCTGCCCGGTCGGGCAATCGGCATTTGCAACACACCCGACCAAACAGCTCGTGTACGGCGAGGGCGCGTAGCATCCCGCGAGGACAGCCAGGACCAGGCAACGCACGCCTCGATGCTACTACTTCGCCGTCCCCGCCGGCTCGACAACCTCGAGCGGCGTCACCCGAACCGCCGACGACGGGCGCTCGTTCGTGCGTTCGGATGCAAGGGCTTGCCAGACCAAACCTAGCCGCATCGCGAGTGGGCGCCGGCCGCGCGGCCCGTTACAGTGCCGCATGGCCGTCCTCGCACCACCGATTCCTCTCGCCCAAGGCGGCGGTGGCGGCGGTGGTGGCGGTGGCGGCGGCGGCGGTGCCGGTGGCGGCGCGGGGACGGGCGGCAAGGTGGTCGATCCGCACAAGATGCCGGGCAGCAAGGGCGGTCCGCCGCAGGAGCCGGTGCCGTGGCGCAACTACCTCGGCGTCTTCAAGTACAGCCGGCGCGCGATCCAGCTGGTGTGGTCGACGAACCGCACGCTCACGCTCGGGCTCGCGATCGGCAGCCTGGTCGCGGGCCTCCTGCCAGGCGCGATCGCGTGGGTCGGCAAGCACCTGATCGATGCGATCCTGGGCGCAGCGGCGGTGCAGACCGACGCCGCTCGCGATGTCGCGGTGAAGTGGGTCGCGATCGAGCTCGGGCTCGTGATCGCGAGCGCGATCGTCAGCCGGCTCATGGGCATGATGCGCAACCTGTTGCGCCAGCAGCTCGGGCAGAAGATCAACGTCGAGATCCTCGAGAAGGCGCTGACGCTCGAGCTGACC
>JBBQFU010000469.1:0-4206 GCA_038322185.1 Haliangiales bacterium | reverse complement strand
GAAGACTCCGGCGACAACTCCCACGCGGTCCTCGCGCTGCTGCGCGCGGAAGTCCCCGAGCTGCGCGTGAACCACGCCAGTGGCCGTGGCCGTGGCGTCGAAGCCGGCGCCGCACGCGCGCAAGGCACGCTCGTCATCGTCGCGACCCCCGATGTCGCAAGCGCCTCGCTCGACGGGATTGGCGACGGTTGCCGCCGTCTGCTGGCAAACGACGGCGACGCGGAAGTCGCCCTCGCTCGCTACACGATCGCCCACCGCATGCGCTCGCTCGCCGTGTTCCGGGGCGCGCGCCTCATCGGCCCCGCGATGCACCGCCGCCTCGCCAAGCGCTTCCACATCCGCAACTTGAACGTCCGCGTCAGTGGGGCAACGGTCACTGCGAAGACTGCTGTGGCGCGCTTCCGCGCCTTCGCCGCACGCGCCTCCCGCGGCGCGTAGCCCGAGAATCGCCGGCATCGGCGTCCTGACCGCGTCATCGCGGTCCGTCGAGGCGGCGCCGTCGAGGCTGCGCTGCTACCATTGCCGCTGGTATGTACCCGCTGCTCGCGATCTTGTCGCTCGGGTTCCTGATCATCGTGCATGAGGGCGGGCACTTCTTCGTCGCCCGCTGGTGCAAGATGCGCGTCGACCGCTTCAGCATCGGGTTCGGTCCGGGCATCCTCAAGCACAAGTCGAAGTCGGGAACGATCTTCCAGCTCGCCCCGATCCCGTTCGGCGGCTTCGTCGAGATCCGCGGCATGAACATCGCCGAGGAAGTCGATCCCGACGATCAGTTCGCGTACCCGAACCGCCCCGCGTGGCAGCGCTTCCTGACGATCTTCGCCGGCCCCGCCACGAACTATCTGTCGGCCATCCTGCTCGCGTTCCTGCTCTACAGCTGCCACGGCCAGGACAGCACGTGGCGCTGGTTCCAGATCGCTCGCGTCAACCAAGGCTTCGATGCGCATGGCAAGCTCGAGGTCGGCGATCGCATCACTGCCGTCGACGGCGTGGAGCTGATGGCGCGCGGCCCGTACATCACGCCCGAGGGCAACAGGATCAATTCAGGCGTGCTGCGCGAGCGCGTCAACGCCAAGAAGGGCGGCCCGGTCACGATCACCGTGCTGCGCAACGGTCAGAAGCTCGACGTCGCGATCACGCCACGCCTCGTCGTCTACATGAGCGACGCCGAGACCCCGTGCGTGACGCCGAACCCCAGCAACCCCAAGTGCAGCACGTACCAGTTCACCACGACGTACCTGATGGGCATCATCCCCATCGAGTCGCCCGACGTGCTCAAGGTCGGCGTGTTGACCGCGATCGGTGACTCGCTCCGCTACCCGATCGATCAGACAAAGATGATCGCGGGCGGCCTCAAGGACATCATCACCGGCAAAGAAGATGCGGATCCGGGTGGTCCCAAGCGCATCTACGACGAGTTCGCGAAGGCCTGGAAGCTCGGCGCCGTCACCGGCATCAAGCTCCTGATGTTGCTGAGCGTGTACCTCGGCCTGTTCAACCTGTTCCCGCTACCCGCCCTCGACGGTGGACGCCTCGTGTTCCTGACCTACGAGCTGGTCACGCGCCGTCGCGCGAACCCCAAGCTCGAGGCGATGGTCCACATGGGCGGCATCATGGTGCTCGGAGTTGTCATGATTCTTGTGACGCTCAACGATTGTCACGTGATCTGACCTGCGGCTACGCCGTCACCCGGCGAGGCGCTAGAGTCCGGCGGTGATCGCCGCGGACGTGCTCGACCGGATCCCGATGGAACCGGGCGTCTACCTCTTCAAGGACGCCAAGGGCGGCGTCGTCTATGTCGGCAAGGCGAAGAACCTCCGCACCCGCGTGCGCCAGTACTTCCGGCCTGGCGGCGACGAGCGCTTCTTCGTCGCCGCAGGCTTCCTCGGTCGCGCGGTGACCGATCTCGAGACGATCGTCGTCAGCTCTTCGAAGGAGGCGCTGCTCCTCGAGAACCACCTGATCAAGAAGCATCAGCCGCGCTTCAACGTGAAGCTGCGCGACGACAAGCAGTACCTCGTGCTGCGCCTCGAAGATGTCGTCACGCCAGCGTCGCAGACCGATCCCACGGAGCCGCTCGCCAAGCGCGCCGTGTATCCGCGCGTGCAGGTCGTACGCAACATCCGCGACGACGGCGCCAACTACTTCGGCCCGTATCACTCGGCGACCTCCGCTCGCGAGACGCTGCGCACGCTCAACCGTCACTTTCAGCTCCGCACGTGCACCGACCACGTGCTCGAGACCCGCGGTCGCCCGTGTCTGCAGTACCAGATCAAGCGCTGCTCGGGCCCATGCGCGATCGAGGTCGCGCCGGTCGCGTATGCCGAGCAGGTCGAGGACGTGAAGATGTTTTTGTCCGGCAAGAGCGCGGAGCTCGTGAGTCGCCTGCGCACGCGTATGGAAGGCCGGGCGGAGCGCGAGGACTTCGAGGTCGCCGCCGTGTTGCGTGATTCGATCGCCGCCGTCGAGCGCACGCTCGCCAAGCAGCACATCGTGCAGGACGAGTTCGTCGATCAAGACGTGTGGGGCCTCTACCGCGAGGCCGACAGCGTCGAGGTTGCCGTGCTGTTCATTCGCGGCGGCAAGCTGGTCGGGCGGCGCACGTTCAGCCAGAAGGATCAGGAGCTACCCGACCACAGCGTGATCGCCGAGCACGTGCAGCAGTACTACGCGACCGGGACGTTCATCCCCGACGAGATTGTTGTCGGGGTCGAGCTCGAAGAGAGCGTGACGCTCGTCGAGTGGATGTCCACGCTACGCGGCCGCAAGGTGAAGCTCGTCGAGCCTCGCCGCGGCATCCGCGCGCGCCTCGTCGAGCTCGCCGATCGCAATGCGGCGGCATCCGCGACCTCGCGCCGTTCCAAGGACGCCGATGCCGAGGCGATGCTGCAGAAGGTCGCGGACCGCCTCGGCTTGCCGCGCCTGCCCCGCCGCATCGAGTGCTTCGACATCGCACACATCCAGGGCACCGAGACGGTCGCCTCGATGGTCACCTTCGTCGACGGCGTGCCGGCTCGCGGCCTGTACCGCAAGTTCAAGCTGCGCAGCGTCGAGAACAACGACTTCGCCGCGATGTACGAGGTGCTCACGCGCCGGTTCAAGCGTTCCCAGACGCGCGACACCAACGATGACCCGGCGTGGGCGTGCCCCGATCTCCTCGTGATCGACGGCGGCAAGGGCCAGCTCGGGATGGCGGTCACCGCGCTCACCGATCTTGGCGTGCAGCTCGGCGGCGACAACGGGGTCGAGGTCATCGGTCTCGCCAAG
Organism: Haliangiales bacterium; assembly: GCA_038322185.1. Taxonomy (GTDB): domain Bacteria; phylum Myxococcota_A; class Polyangia; order Haliangiales; family Haliangiaceae; genus JABFXX01. The sequence goes on along the minus strand of JBBQFU010000469.1, from coordinate 939 downwards.
GAGCGCGATCTCGAGGCGGGCAGCGCGCCCGATCGCATCTATCGCCGCAACGTGAAGGATTCGATCGCATTGCGCGCGAACTCGCCGGAGCTCTACGTGCTCGCGCGCATCCGCGACGAGGCGCACCGGTTCGCGAACACGTTCCATCGCGATCGCCGCAGCAAGGCCACGCTTCGTTCGGAGCTCGACACGATTCCCGGCATCGGGGCGACCCGCCGCCAGCGCCTGCTCAAGCACTTCGGAAGCGTTCGCGCAGTGCGCCTCGCGACCGTCGAGGATCTCGTGAAGGCGCCGGGGATGAATCGCAAGGCGGCCGAGCAGGTCGCGAAGTACTTCCTGGAGATCGCGGCGGCCGAGGCGCAGCCGATGCCGACGGGCGACTACGAGAGCGACGACAGCGGGCCGATCGCCGAGACGGCGGATGTGGCCGCGAGCCTCGCCGACGAGAACGTCGAAGGATTCGACGAGGTGAACGCCGCGAACGCCGAGACACTCGCCCCGGAGTCGGACGTTCCAGACGCGGCTGGCCCGAACGAGCGGCATTGATACCGGTGCGTCGTTAATCCGGCGCGCCATCGAATCACCGCGCAGACGAAGCCGCTACGATGCGCATCCATGCGCCGACTGCTCGTCGTTCTAGCCTTCCTCCTCTACGCGCGACCTGCACGCGCCGACCTCGCCTCGGCCCTCTATGGAGATGTCCGCGATGTGATCGAGGAGCTCATCCAGACCGAGGTCACAACATCGGTCGTCCGCACCGTGAAAGAACGCAGCCCCGCGCTGGCCTTCTACATGCGCGGCACGCTCGAGCGCCTCGGCTCGCCGTACTGGGGCAGCCTCGGCCGCGTCCTGAAGGAAGACCTGACGGTCGTGATCTCTGACTTCGTGTACTGGCATGTCTCGGCGAGCCAGCCCGACGGCGACATCGTGAAGAGCGCT
>JBBQFU010000468.1:0-4235 GCA_038322185.1 Haliangiales bacterium | reverse complement strand
TTCGGGGTCGAGCCGTGGATGCTGGGCGTCGCGCGATTCCGCAGCCGATATCGGTGATATCGGCAACCGATCGGGTGGCGTCCAGCGCCGCGGATCGGCTCCGAAACGCGCATCTTGTTTTGAGACGGACCCTAATCTAAGCCGCGGCGAGCAGCTGCTGCAGGTAGCCGGACTGGTCGGCTTCGGCGGTCTCGTTGTAGCCGCCGATGAACACGTCGCCGACGAACACCTGGGGGAGCGTCATCATCCCCGAGTTGCGGGCGAGATCGACGAACGCGTCGGGATCGTTCCACACGTTGACCTCGCGGTAATCGATGTCGCGGGCCTTCAGCAGCATCTTCACCCGCGTGCAGAATCCGCAGGCATTCGTGGTGTAGACCGTGACATCGCTCATAACTTCAGAATGTATAGCGACCCCTGGCCGCACTTCCGGCGTACCCGATCGAGCGTCAGTCCATGAGTAGATCGGCGAGCATGCCGTTGTGCGCCGCCGTGATCGTCTGGATGCCGCCGCCGATCAGGATCGAGCCGACGTAGACCTGCGGCAGCGTCGTCATCCCGCTGCGCTGCGAGAGCTCGTCGAGCTCGGGCGAGTCGGGCGCCATGACGACCTCCTCGTAGGGGATGTCACGGGCGTCGAGCATGTTCTTCACCTGGTCGCAGCTCGCGCAGACCTCCATGCTGTAGACCGTGACCTTGCGCATCGCTTCAGTAGTCCGCGACGAGGTCCATCAGCATGCCGTTGGCCGCAGCGGCCGCGACCTGGTGGTTGTCGCCGATCGGGATCGCGCCGACGAACGCCTGCGGCAGCCGCCTCGAGCCGGTGCGCTCGCCGAGCTTCTTGTGCTCCGCCGAGTCGAGCGTCAACACTCGCTCCTCGATGTCGTTGGCCTCGAGCAGTGACTTCAGCTGCGCGCTGAATCCGCAACCCTCTTTGGTGTACACCTTGACCGTTCTCATGATCCGTAGAGTTTAATGGGCGCCAGCCTGAAGACCGAGGCCGTCGTGCTGCGCTCGATGCGCTACGGCGAAGCCGACCGGATCCTGCACCTCTACACGCCGCAGCGCGGCCGCTGCAGCGCGATCGCCAAGGGCGTGCGGCGCGCGCGCAGCCGTTTCGGCGGCCGCCTGGAGCCGTACTTTCGCCTGCATATGGTGCTGTACGAAGGTCGCAGCGAGCTCATGACGGTCACCAGCGCGCAGACGATCAGCGGTCACCCGCGCCTGCGAGAGCACGCCGCGACGCTCGATTCGGCGGCGCGCGCATGCGATGCCGTGTCGCGGCTGTTCGCCACGCCCGAGCCGCATCCCGGCGTCTTCGCGCTGCTCTGCAACGAGCTCGCGCTGCTCGATCTCGGGGCGGGCTCCGATCGCTCTCACGCGACGCACGCAAACCAGCTCGCGTTTCGCATGAAGCTGCTGCTCGCCGCGGGCCTCGCACCGCAGCTCGCGGCGTGCGCCGCGTGTGGCGAGGCCGACCATCTGTCCGGGTTCTCGGGTGCCGCGGGCGGCGTCGTGTGCAACGCCTGCGAGGCATCGGGCTTCACGCTCGGTCAGGAGGCGCACGAGTTCATGACGCGCGCGCTCGGCTCGCCGCTCGCCGATGCTCCGAGCGCCGGAGAGCTCGCGCTGCGGCAGGCCGATCGCGCGATCTCCGAGACGCTCGAGCATCACGCGCATGTTCGCCTGCGTTCGGCGACAGCAGGGTAGGATCGGCGCGTGGGAGACCGCGCCGTACAGGTGAAGTACGTCTACGACTTCGCCGAGGGCTCGCGGCAGATGCGCGACCTGCTCGGCGGCAAGGGCGCCAACGTCGCCGAGATGACGCGCATCCTCGGTCCCGAGCGCGTGCCCGCGGGCTTCACGATCACGACCGAGGCATGCGTGAGGTACATGGGCGAGCGCGAGCTGCCCGACGGCCTTGACGAGCAGGTCGACGAGGCCTTGGCACGGCTTGAGTCGACCGCCGGCAAGGAGCTCGGCGATCCGCGGGACCCGCTGCTGGTGTCCGTTCGCTCGGGCGCGCGCGAGTCGATGCCGGGCATGCTCGACACGGTCCTGAACCTCGGCCTCAACGACGAGTCCGTCCAGGGCCTCGCGCAGCGCACGCACAACGAGCGCTTCGCGTGGGACTCCTACCGGCGCTTCGTGCAGATGTTTGGTGGTGTCGTGCGCGGCATTCCCGGCGAGCGCTTCGAAGCGCAGATCGCTGGCGCGAAGAAGCGCGCCGGCGTCAAGCTCGACACCGAGCTCGACGTCGCCGCGCTGCGCGAGCTGCAGCAGGCGTTCGCCACGATCTTCACGGACGCGACCGGCGAGCAGTTCCCGCAGGCGCCGCGCGAGCAGCTCGCGCAGGCGATCCGCGCGGTGTTCGACTCCTGGCAGGGCAACCGCGCCGTCGAGTACCGCCGCATCAGCCGCATCCCCGACGACTGGGGCACGGCCGTCAACGTCCAGCAGATGGTCTTCGGCAACAAGGGGGAGACGTCCGGCTCAGGTGTCGCGTTCAGCCGCGACGAGGTCACCGGCGCGCCCGAGCCGTCGGGCGACTTCCTCGTCAACGCGCAGGGCGAGGACGTCGTCTCCGGCGTGCGCAACACGCAGGACATCGCCGAGCTGCGCGACGTCATGCCCGAGGCGCACGCGACGCTGATGGAGATCCTGCGCTCGCTCGAGGCGCACTACAAGGACATGCAGGACACGGAGTTCACGATCGAGGACGGGCGCCTGTACATGCTGCAGACGCGCAGCGCGAAGCGACCCGCCCAGGCCGGCGTGCGCTTCGCCTGCGACGCCGTGACCGAAGGCCTGCTGACGAAGGCCGAGGCGATCTGCACGATCGACACCGAGAAGCTCGACGCGCTGCTGCACGACACGTTCGACCCGAACGTCGACTACGAGGTACTCGCCACGGGCGTCGCGGCGTCGCCGGGCGCAGCGAAGGGCGAGATCGTCTTCAGCGCATCCGACGCCGTCGCAGCCGAGGCCGAGAAGCGCCACGTGATCCTCGTGCGCCCCTTCACCGAGGCCGAGGACGTCGCCGGCTTCCACGCCGCGAAGGGGATCCTCACCGCCGAGGGCGGCAAGGCGAGCCACGCCGCGCTGGTCGCGCGCGGAATGGGTCGGCCCGCCGTCACCGGCGCCAGCGCTCTGGACATCGACCTCGACAAGCAGGAAGTGCGCGTCGGCGAGACGCTCCTGTGCGCCGGCGACCACATCTCGATCGACGGCACGAACGGACAGATCACGATCGACGACGTGCCGCTCGTCAAGCCGGAGATGACGGAGTACTTCGAGCGCGTGCTGCAGTGGAGCGACGAGCTGCGAAGGCTCGGCGTTCGTGCGAACGCCGATACGCCGGAGGCTGCGGCTGAGGCACGCTCGTTCGGTGCCGAGGGAATCGGCCTGTGCCGCACCGAGCACATGTTCATGGGCGCGGATCGTCTGCCCAAGATGCGCGAGATGATCGTCTCGGAAACGGTCGAGGAGCGGGTTGCGGCGCTCGATCAGCTGCTGCCGCTGCAGCAGCAGGACTTCGCGGACATGCTCGAGGCGATGGACGGGCTGCCGGTCACGATCCGGTTGCTGGACCCTCCGCTGCACGAGTTCCTGCCGGACGCCGTCGAGACGGCGCTCGAGGTCGAGCGGGCACGTATCGGCGATTCAGCTGATCTGGCGCAGCTCGAGCACACGCTCAAGCAGGTGCACGACCTGCACGAGGTCAACCCGATGCTCGGCACGCGCGGCTGTCGTTTGGCGATCCTGCACCCGGAGATCTATGAGATGCAGGTGCGGGCGATCATGCGCGCGCAATGCGCGGTGACCGAGCGCCTCGGCCACCCGCCACGCCTGGAGGTCATGGTCCCGCTGGTCGACTACGCACGCGAGCTCGAGATCATCGAGGAGCTCATCTTCCGCGTCGCCCGCGAGGAGGGCGTGTCGCGCGAGGACTACCTCGTCGGCACGATGATCGAGCTGCCACGTGCATGCTTTCTTGCAGACACGATCGCCGAGCGCGCCGACTTCTTCTCCTTCGGGACCAACGACCTCACGCAGACGGCGCTCGGCTTCAGCCGCGACGACATCGAGGGCAAGATCCTCGCGCGCTACATCGAGATGAAGGTCTTCGACCGCTCACCGTTCGAGACGATCGACACGCCCGGCGTCGGCCAGCTCGTGCGGATGGGCGCGTGGCTGGGGCGAAAGACCAAGCAGACGCTGAAGCTCGGGGTCTG
>JBBQFU010000467.1:0-4263 GCA_038322185.1 Haliangiales bacterium | reverse complement strand
TCTACCTGATCGTCGTCATGGGCTCGGCGGGTCTGCCCGCGCTGTCCGGCTTCGTCGGCGAGTTCCTCACCATCTTCGGTACGTTCTTCAGTGGTGACACGTTCCCGGCAGGCTACTCGCTTCCGATGCCGCGCCTGCTCGGTGCGCTGTCGGCGACGGGTGTGATCCTCGGTGCGGTCTACCTGCTGTTCATGTTCCAGAAGGTGTTCTTCGGGAAGCTCGACAAGACGCGCAACGGCGGTCTGCCGGACCTCAAGCCGCACGAGCTGATCACGTTCATCATTCTGTCCATCTCGATCCTGCTCGGTGGTCTGTTCCCGCGGCCCGCGCTGCAGGTGATGGAGCCCAGCGTGCAGAAGTTCATCCGTGACTTCGGCAAGCGCGTCGCGGAGCCCGATGGCCCGGCACACATCTACGGGTCTCTACCCGCTGCGCCGCCCGCGGGCGAGGCAGTTCCACCGCCGCCACCGGTTCCGCCGGTGGGAGGTACGCCATGAGCTTCAACCCCGCGGATCTGGGCTGGGCCCTTCCGTTCCTCATCCTCGCTGTCGTCGGCATGATGCTCGTGCTCGCCGAGGCCTTCTACAAGGGTGAGGACCGCACCATGCTCGCCGGCCTCGCCGTCGCGGGCTCGCTCGCTGCGGCGGTCGCCTCGATCGTGCTCTACCGCGAGCTCGGTCCCAACGAGAGCAAGCCGGTGTTCGGCACGATGCTGGTCGCGGACCGGCTCGGCTACGTGCTGTCGACGCTGTTCTCGGTGCTGACCGCGCTCACGGCAATGATGTCGCCGGCGCACCAGCGCGCGCACGGCTGGCGCATGGGCGAGTACTACGGAATCTTGCTGCTGTCGGCGTCGGGCATGTTGATGCTCGCGCAGGCCTCTAACCTCATCACCGTGTTCCTCGGCATCGAGACGATGTCGATCGGCGTGTACGTGATGGTGGCGATGCGCCGCCGCTCGCGTCGCGGCAACGAAGCCGCGATGAAGTACTTCCTGATCGGCGCGTTCGCGACCGGCTTCCTCATGTACGGCATGGCGCTGCTCTACGGCGCCAGCGACACGCTGTCGCTCGCCAAGATGCAGGTCGCGCTCAACAACACGGCGAACCCCGGTCTCGTGATCGCGGGCGCGTTCCTGCTCGTCGTCGCGTTCGGCTTCAAGGTCGCCGCGGTGCCGTTCCACATGTGGGCGCCCGATGCGTACGAAGGTGCGCCGACGCCGGTGACTGCGTTCATGGCTGCAGCGGTCAAGTCCGCCGCGGTCGCCGCGATGATCCGCGTGTTCGGTGTCGCGCTCGGTGGCGACATCCTGCCGTTCGGCACGCTCGGCTGGGCGAGCCCGATGGTGGTGATCGCCGCGATCACGATCACGATCGGAAACATCGGCGCGATCCGCCAGGAAAACATCAAGCGGATGCTGGCGTACTCGTCGGTCTCGCATGCCGGCGTGATCCTCGTCGGTCTGTGCGCGATGGGCCTCGGTTCGCCGTCGGGCCAGTCGGCGCTCGTGTACTACTTGATCGCTTACTCGGTGGCCACGATGGGCGCGTTCGCCATCGTCGCGTACGTCGGCAACAAGGGGCGCGAGCGCCTGCTCGTCGACGATTGGGCCGGCCTCGCGAGCTATCACCCGGCGGCCGCGCTGGGCATGGTGATCTGCTTGCTGTCGTTTGGCGGTATGCCGCCGACCGGTGGCTTCTTCGCGAAGTTCTTTGTGTTCAAGAGCGCGATGGACATCTACGACGGACAGCTGCTGTGGCTGGTGGTCGTCGGTGTCGTCAACTCGGCGATCAGCATCTACTACTACCTGCGGATCGTGACCGCGATGTACTTCCGCGAGCCGAACGGACCGTTCACGGTCACGCGCTCGCCGGGCCTCGTGTTCGTGATGGCGTTGATGCCGATCCTCGTTCTGGAGATCGGCCTCATGCCCGGCTGGTGGTTGCGACTCGTAGGCTAGGCTGAGTCATGTTGTTGCGTGATCTCGCGCGTGCCGCAGGGATCGAGGCCGACTATCGCGACTGGCGTGGCCAGCCGACGTCGGCCAGTGACGAGGCCGTGCGCATGGCGCTGGCCGCGATCGCGCCGGACCTCGGTGTCGACATCGACGCGCCGGATGCGATGGCGCAAATCGAGCGCGCGCCATGGAACCAGCTCGTGCCCGACGTCACCGTCGCGTGGGATGGCAAGCTCGTGGTGCCGTTCTCCGTGCGTGCGGACCTCGACGGTGACTGGGAGTGCGAGGTCACGACCGAAGAGGGCGGCACGTTCCGGGCGACGGGCCGGCTCTTCGATCTGCCGGCCGACGGTCACACGAACCTGGGTGGCGTGGTGCACTGCGTGCGCCGCACTGAGATGTATCTCGAAGGCCAGCTCGGTTATCACAGCCTGCGCTGGCAGGCGCTCGGTCAACACGGCGATGCCCTCGTGCTCGGTGCGCCGAGCCGTGGCTACGGTCAGCCGGGCTACGGGTTCCGGCGCTGGGGTGTGTTCGCGCCGGTCTACGGGCTCGCGTCCGCGAAGACTGGCGAGGCCGGCGACCTCGGGACGCTGCGCGTGCTGATGGATCAGGTCGCAGCACGTGGCGGCAGCTACGTCGCGGTGCTGCCGCTGCTCGCGGGATTTCTCGACGAGCCATTCGCGGCGTCGCCGTACTCGCCCGCGAGCCGCCTGTTCTGGAACGAGATGTATCTCGATCTCGGCAAGCTCGGTGAGGCGCTCGACATGCGCGTCCCCGAGGCGCCGCCGATCAACGGCACGCAACCGATCGACTATCGCGCGCAATATCGCTGGCGCCGCCCGGTCATCGACGCATTCGCGACGGGCCGCGTTGCCGATGAGAACTTCGCGGCGGGCATCGACTCGTGGGCGCGCGAGAAGGGCGTGTGGGACTACGCCGCATTCCGTGCGGTCGGCGAGATGCAGCGCAAGGGCTGGGCGCAATGGCCGGTGCCGCTGCGTGATGGCACCAAGCTCGCGACCACGCGGCTCGAGGCGATCGCGATCGGTTCCGGTGCGGGCCTGGTGCGTGACGAGGTCGCCGCGCGCATCGACACCCACGTGTTCGCGCAGTGGATGATGCAGACGCAACTCGAGCAGCTCCAGGGCGGGCGCGTCGGGCTCTATCTCGATCTGCCCGTCGGTGTGAACGGTGATGCCTACGAGGTGTGGCGCCATCGCCAGCTGTTCATGCTGCAGCTCTCGGCGGGTGCGCCGCCCGATGCGCTGTTCCTCGGTGGCCAGAACTGGGGCCTGCCCCCGCTGTCGCCGGTCGCACTGCGCCGCGACCGCTACCAGTACTTCATCAACTGCGTGCGCCATCACATGTCGGTGTCCGGCATGCTGCGCATCGATCACGTGATGGGCCTGTTTCGGCTCTACTGCGTGCCGCTCGGCCGGCCCGCCACCGACGGTGTCTACATCCGCTATCCGTACGAGGAGCTGCTCGCGGTCCTCACGCTCGAGTCGCTGCGTAACGTGTGCATCATCGCGGGCGAGGATCTCGGCACGGTCCCCGATCACGTGCGGCCGACGATGACCCAGCACGGCATGTTCCGGCTGCACGTCGCGCAGTGGAGCTTCCCGAGCAGGCCGGGCGCATCACCCGATCCATCGCCGGCCGAGGCTGTCGCATCGCTCAACACGCACGACACGCCGACCTTCGCCGGCTGGTGGCGCGGTGCCGACATCGACGACAAGCGCGACCTCGGTCTCATCAACGAGATGCAGGCGACGCACGAGCGCAAAGATCGCGAGCAGCAGAAGATCGCGATCCTCGCGTACGCCGAGGCCTCGGGTGCGCCGACCACGGCGCGCGACACGCTGACCGACGTCGAGCGCGCGATGGTGTCGATGACCGCCGACCTCGCGACGGGGCCCGCCGAGATCGTGCTCGTCGCGCTCGATGACCTGGTCCTCGATCCCGTCCCGCACAACGTGCCGGGCACCGTGGAGCAGCGGCCGAACTGGCAGCGCCGCATCCAGGGCTGGTCGACCTCGCTCGACCCCGAGCGTGCCGAGCCCGCCGCGGCGGCCGCGATCGATGCGATCACCGCCGCGCGCCCGGCGGATTAGCGGATTAGAGCGGATTAGGGTCAGACACAAGTTCTCAACTGAGCGGACTAGGGACTAGGGACTAGGGTCAGACACAAGTTAACAAAGTGGGTCCATTTGCCCCAAGTTGTGAACTTTTGTCTGACCCCTAGCGGCGCGCGGTCGCCCGATCGGCGCACGATACCGGTCCCCATAGGTGGGAGGGCCGCG
>JBBQFU010000466.1:0-4350 GCA_038322185.1 Haliangiales bacterium | reverse complement strand
CGCCTCTTGCTCGGTCACGGCGACCTTGCGCATCGCCGACTTGATCATCTCCTCCATCTCTTCGAAGTCGGCGACAGACATCATCGTCTTCTTGCCGACCGCCCGCGCACGGGCCGGGTTCGCGCGCATCTCGCGCAGCGTCTTGCGGATCTCGCTCGCCGGCATCGACGCGCGGCGCTCGCACTCGCGCGTCTCGCTCTCGGCCTTGTCGAGCTTGATGATGAGGTTCTTGAGCTGAGCGACGATGCGATCGACGGTCGGCTTGTTGAGGCGGAGGTCCGAGAGCTCCTCGAACATCTGGGCGCGGTTCGCCTTGGTCGCGTCCTTGACCTTCTTCTTCTTGCCTTCGCTGCTGCCACCGTCCTCGAGCTTCTCCTCGAGCTTCTCGGTGTCGCGCTGCAGCTTCTTGACCTTGTCGATGATCTTGCAGACGCGGTCGACGTAGAACTGCTCGTTGAACTCGGCCTCGTCCTCGTCGATGTCCTTGACGACATCCTTGACGCGGATCTTGCCGTGGCGCAGACGCTCGCCGATCGCGATCAGCTCCTCGACGGCGACCGAGCTGTTGAGCACGGCCTGGAGCATCTTGCGCTCGCCGTCCTCGATGCGCTTGGCAATCTCGACCTCGCCCTCACGGGTGAGCAGCGAGACGGAGCCCATCTTGCGGAGGTACATGCGAACGGGGTCGCTGGTACGCGAGTACGCGTACTCCTCGTCCTCGTCGACCTCGCCGTCTTTTTCCTTCTCGCCCTCGCCGATCTCGAGACCCTTGGGGGCCTGGTCGACGATGTCGCCTGCACGGCGGCCACCGGCACCATCGACCACTTCGATGCCATTCTCGCCGAGCACCGACAGCCAGCTGTCGATCTGGTCGGTCGAGACGACATCTTCGGGCATCGCGTCGTTGACCTCGTCGTAGGTGACGAAGCCCTTCTGCTTGCCGAGCTCGATCAGCTTGTCGCGGGCGCTCGCCGCACCAGCGCCCGCAGCACCGCCACGGCCGCCCTTCTTGGTCGCACGGGTCTCGGCCTCGAGCGCGGCCGCATCGGCATCGTTCGCCAGGCTGCGGCGGGGAGCGGCGTCATCGTCGTCGTCGTCGTCGACGAAGTCAGCGATCGGGGGAACTGCGTCGTCGTCCATGTCGACGAGGTCCTCGGGACGCGGGCCCTTGGCAGACTTCGCGCCCGGCTTGCCCGGCTTGCCGGCCTTGGCGATGGGCGCGAACTCGTCCTCTTCTTCTTCTTCGCCGGCATCGCCAGCGTCGTCGTCATCCTCGTCGCGACCGCCGCCGACCTTGCTGCCCTTGGCAGCTGCCTTGCCAGGCTTGCCAGGCGCAGCCTTGCCGTTCAGCAGGGCGGGCTTCTTCTTCTCGTCCTTGGCGTCCTTACCGCCGGCCTTTGCGGAGGCGGCCGGTGCCGCCTTCTTGTCCTTCGACGGTGCGGTCGTCGGCTTGGCCTGCGGCTTGGTGGGCTTCTTCGTCGGGGACTTCGCCATCGTTACTCTGCCTGCTTTCGGTTGGACGAGATCTGAGCCTCGAGCTGTTCGACGAGCTCGCGGTTATTTTGACGCTGCGCAACGGCGAGTTGCGCTTGGAGACGAACGAGGTCTTTGTCGCCACCACCACGCTGGGACTCGACGAGACTCTTCTGGAGTCCCGTCTGCGCGACCATGGTGCGACGCTGCTCGAGCATGCCCAGCAGCGCAGCGAGCTGCGCCGTGGGATTCTTGTGCTCGGCGTACTTTCCAGACAACACGTGCTGAGCGGTGGCTGGAGGGAGAAGCATTGATGCAAGCTCCGGGAAGGACTGACCCGCCCGAGCCGCGGAATACATGGCTTGAAGCCGGGGCTCCGTCAAGAGGGAAGAAACCCTGTCTGCGTCTGAAGTTGTGAGCAAAGTCGGGTGGTCCGTGAGTAGGGAAATGACCTCGACCTCGGGATCGAGCGCGCGATCCGGAGTTTTCTCACTTCCCGCACGTACTTCGCCGCGTTGCGCCGAGGGCGCATGGGGGTACCCACCGCCCCGGTCCCCGCCGCGATCCCCGCCCCGTTGCTGCCCCTGGCCACCGCCGGAGCTGCGCTGGACCGCGCCACGGACCACGCTGACCTCGATGTCGAGGGCCTTGGCGAAGGTGTCGATGACCAGATCGCGCTTGGTCGGGTTCTCGATCTTGCCGATCAGCTTTGCCGCGTCTTCCATCGCTCGCGCACGCGCGTCGGAGTTGCTGCGCGCCTTGCTCCACACCTCGAAGCAGAAGAATTCGATGCCGCCCTGTGCGCGCTCGATCGCCTCGCGCAGCTGCTCGGCACCGCCCGACGCCACGAGGCCGTCGGGATCGACCCCGTCGACGAGCACGCCCGCGCCACCGGACTTCGCATTGCCGGGCCGCCGCGCGACGAGGACCTCGACATCGGCCTCGATGCACAGCTGCAGCGCGTGCATCGTCGCCTTGTAGCCAGCCTTGTCACCGTCGTAGAGCAAGACGACGCGTTCGGCGAGGCGCTTGAGCTTGAGCACCTGCTCGCTGGTCAACGCCGTACCCAGTGGAGCGACGACGTCGGTGAAATCAGCCTGGTGGAGCGAAATGACGTCGAAGTTTCCTTCAACCAACACCCCGCGCCTATTTTTCTGCATGCCTTCGCGCGCCTGGGCGAGGCCGAACAGCTGCTGGCTCTTCTTGTAGACGGTGCTCTCGGGGCTGTTGATGTACTTCGGTGGCTCGCTGCCGTCGGCGGCGGGCGGCTGGTTGCCGAGGACACGCGCCGAGAATCCGACGCACTCGCCACCGGGCACCATCACCGGGCACACCAGACGATCGCGGTAGCGGTCGTAGTAGCCGCCGGCACGCGGCTGCTTCGCGACGAGCCCCAGCTTGGCCGCGAGCTCCATGTCGCAGCCCTTCTCCTTGAGATCGTCGGCGAGCGCGTGCCAGTCCGCGGGCGCGTAGCCGAGGAGAAACTTGTCGCTGGTCTCGGTGCCGATGCCGCGTTTGGCGAGATACGCGCGACCGAGCTCACCGCGCTTGGGATCGGCGAGCACGTCGCGGAAGAACTGCGTCGCGTGCTTGTTGATGTCGAGCATCGCGACGCGCTCGCCGCGTGAGCGCCGCAGCTCCGGCGACTCGTCGACCTTGGGGACCTCGATGCCGAAGCGCGCGCCAAGCTGCTCTGCCGCCTCGACGAAGCTCTTGCCCTCGAGCTCCATCACGAACGTGAACACGTCGCCGTGCTTCTGGCAGCCAAAGCAGTGGAAGAAACCCTTGTCGGGTTGCACGTTGAACGACGGCGTCTTCTCGCCGTGAAACGGGCACAGCCCCTTCCAGTTGCGGCCCGCTTTGCGGAGCTGCACGTGCTGACCGATCACCGCGACGATGTCGGCGCGACTGCGGATCTCCGCGATGATCTCGTCGGCAATCATGAACTTTTCCGTCGCGCTCCACCCCCGCGCAGCGCCCCCGCTGCACAGATTCGGGACCATGACCCAAACCCCCCGGGTTGGCCAGATATGTCGTGCGCTACTTCACAGCGCCAGGAACGGCGTGCTTCGGCCGACTTGCGTCGACGAGCGCATAGATCACGAGGCCTAACGTCAGAGCGATCCAGAGGCCGAGCAGGATCTGGATGGCACGTGTCGTGCCGGCCGCCAGCTTGGGTCCGTGATCCTCGTGCCCGAGGTCGTGCCGGTGCTTCTTGCGTTGCGTGCCGGGGATCTCGCTCGCGTCGACGTGGGCCATCTCGGGCGGACGTTGCCCGAGCCCCCCGGCAATTTCAAGGGGCTACAAGCTCTCGACGACCATGAACCAGCGCACGCGCATGTTCGCGGCGTTGATCGTCAGGCCCGACAGGTACGGCGCGTTGTTGAGCGAGATGTTCTTCGTCGCGCTCGCCATCGCCGAGCTCGCCGTATTGCGCACGGTGCACGTGTACGTCGAGTTCTCGCGCTGCAGCTGCACCCGGTAGGTCTGGCCGGCGGTGAGCTCGAACGGCGTGGTCACGGCATTGGCGGTATCCGTCGTCGCGTAGACGCTGACCGCGGGTGCACCGGTGATCGTGCACGCCACCGCGGGCGTCGCGTTCTGCATGAGGTTGTCGAGCACGCCGACCTGGCTGGTCGCGCCGGCAACGCTGACGACGGTGATCTCGGCGATCACCGTCTCGCGCGTGCGAGCGGTCACGATCAGCGCGAAGCTGCCCGCGCCGGTGAGGTTCGCCGTGAGCGCGTCGCTCATCGCGCCCCACGTCGTGCCGACCTCGTCCCAGCCCGACGGCTTGCCCTGGTGAAAGCCCTCGAAGAACGCGATGCGATCGCCGAACATGATCGGCTTGGGATCGCACGCATCGGCGACGCCATC
>JBBQFU010000465.1:0-4352 GCA_038322185.1 Haliangiales bacterium | reverse complement strand
GGCATGGGCCTGCTGCAGGTGCAGCGATTCACCGGCAAAGACTTCCGCATCGAGGACCGTCCGTACGTCGTCATGAACGACGGCGCGTTCGTCGAGCTGGGCTCCTATCAGTAGTCGGCGAGCGCGTCATCGCGGTACGCTTCCGCCGCTGCGATGAACCTTCCGAATTTGACCGCGCAGTACCGTCCGATCAAGCTCCTCGGAGCTGGCGCGATGGGCGAGGTCTATCTCGTGGAGAACCTCGCGGCCGAGCGCACCGAGGCGCTCAAGATCCTCAAGCCGATCGACGACCCGGCTGCGCGCGAGGTCGCGTCTGCTCGCTTCAAGCGCGAGGTGCGCGCGGGCCATCGCCTGTCGCATCAGAATATCGTGCCGACCTACGACTGCGGCGAGCTTCCCGACGGTCGCCTGTACCTGACCATGGAGTACGTGAAGGGACCGCCGCTCGATGCGCTGCTCCAGGCGCGCGGTGCCCTGCCCGTCCCGCTCGCCACCGGCATCATGGCGGAGATCGCCGATGCCGTTCATCACGCGCATCGCGCCGGTGTCGTGCATCGCGATATCAAGCCGCACAACATGATCTTCGCGCCGCACGCCGACGGCTCGATGATCCGCATGCTCGACCTCGGCATGGCGAAGATCCTGTTTGGCGATCTCAAGGAGAGCCTGATCCTCTCGCGCGAGGGCGTGCCGTTCGGAACGCCGCAGTACATGGCGCCCGAGCAGTGCCGTGGGTCCCACACCGATCCGCGCTCGGACATCTACGCGATCGGTTGCCTCGGCTTCGAGCTGCTCACCGGCGAGCCGCCGTTCAAGGGCCCGCTCGCGGTCGTGTTCGCCGGGCACCTCAAGCGAGTGCCGCCGCCTCCGAGCTTGATCGCGCCCGACGCACACATCCCGCGTCAGCTCGATCAGATCGTGCTCCAGTGCCTGCAGAAGACGCCGGAGATGCGGTTTCAGAACGGTGCCGCGCTGTGTGCCGCGCTCCAGCAGGTGCCCGGCTACAGGCCGCTGCGCCAGCGCAAGACCGCCAGCTGATCTCGCGTATGCTGGGTGCCCCATGGCACCTACGGCTCCCCTCGGTCGAGACCGCGCGATCCAGCTCGTCCAGGACGGGTCGTTACCCATCCACCTCGGCTCCCCACATCCGGCGGTGCTGATCCTCCAGCAGGATGGGAAGTTCCGCATCCGCGAGCTCGTGATCGACCAGGAAGCCGCCGAGGCTGCCGCCTCGAGCGCGCGGCGCCAGCGCTCGCCATCGTGGATGCCCGAGCACTACTACGCCCTCGGCAAGCCGACCGGCGTCATCTACGCGGAGGCCGCTTCGAAGGCCGAGCTCGCCGCGGTGATGGCGACGATGGCGTGGCCCGATCACTGGTAGTGGCCGATAGTATTTGTCGTCGCCGCTGAGCGACCGGCCTACGGTCGCCGGCATGGGACGGATGATGGGTCTGGTCTGCATCCTTGGCGCATGTGGTCCGAGTCTTCGCGACGAGGTGCCTGACGCACCTGCGAGCTCGCCCGACGCCGGGGAGCAACCCATCGATGCGATGCAGCAGGCATCGGGTCCCGTCGACGTCGTGATCACCGCCGACAATGCCTACAGCTTCGGCTACGGCACGGCCGGCGGTGTCACGACGTTCATCCAGGGCACGCGCGCGCAGACCGCCGGCCAGATCTTCAACTGCGGTGAAGGCCCCGAGCGCTACACGGTGCCAGCGGCCGACGCACCTGACAGCGCGTACCTCTACATCGTCACGTGGGATGACCTGTCGGTGACGCAGGGCGTGCTCGCGCAGTTCTCGCGCGACTCGGGAACCGTGTTGACCGGCGACGATCGATTCGAGGTGTGCGCCACCGGCGTCGATTACTCGACGGGTGGCAGCGCGCTTGTCGGTCCGTCGCAGACCGTGATCAACGACGAGATCACCCGTTGCAACGACGCGACCGGGTCGCCGACGACGACGAGCCAGGGCTGGGTCAACACCGCGGGCGCGGCCACCAGTGGCGCGCTCGGCCGGCTCGCCGTCGGTGAGGCCAACGATGCGCAGACCGGCACGTTCCCGCTCGTGTGTCAGCCCGGCACCGCGAACCCTGGCATCGAATCGACGGCGAAGTGGATGTGGTACGACCCGATGGATGGCGCCAGCGGTGACGCGTTCCACTCCACGGGTCAGAACCGCTTCAAGGCGTTCCTGATCTTCCGGCTCAGCGCCGGCGCGATCATCTTGTAACGCGGCGCTCGAGCAGGATGCCCGCAGCGGCGAGTGCCGCGAGCAGCGCCCAGGTCCAGTTGCACGACTTGGTCGGCTCGGGCATCGCGAGGTGCGGTTCGCTGTGCGGCCGAATCGCGCTCTTGCCGAGCTCGATCGCGTAGGCCGCGGTGAGCCGCGCGAACTTCACCGCGTGGTCGGCATTGTTGCCGCTCGCCTCGAGCGTGTCTCGCGCGCTGTGAATCGACATGTTGCGCTCGCGCATGCGCGACTCGAACGGCATCGATGCCGGCACACCCGCGCGGTACCACGATGCGTGGTCCGAGCATGCGTAGCCGCACGCATCGAGGCCCCAGGTCGCGCCGACGTAGGTCTCGATCAGCTCGATCAAGAACTCGTTCTGCGGCGCGCTGGTGAAGTCCTTCATCAACCAGATGTCCTTGTCGGAGCCCTGGTAGTTCGTCATGTCGAGCTGCAGCGCGCCGACGGCGTTGATGCCGCGCTGATCGAACAGCTTGACCACGCCTTGCGAGCCGCGCAGTCCGATCTCCTCGGCGGCGTATGCGACGAACACCAGCGTCCGCGCGGGACGGTAGTCGGCCGCGAGCAGCGCGCGCAGGACCTCGGTCATCGTGGCGATGCCCGATGCGTCATCGTCGGCACCGGGAGCCGCGCCGCCGCCACCGCCGAACGTGATCGAGTCGAGGTGGCCACCGATCACGACGACCTCGCTCGCCTGGGTCGTGCCGGGAATCGTGAGCATCACCGACTTCTGCGGATAGCCGTGCTCGACGAGCTCGATCGTGATGTCGGTGCGATCGCTGAAGCTGCGCCACCGATCGCGCAGCCAGGTCGAGGCCGCGGCGCCGCTCGCCGACCGATAGAGCCGGCTCGGCATCGCGGACAGCTCGCGGATGGTCCCGAGGATGTTCTCGCGATCGATCGTGGCAAGCACCGCGTTCACGGTCGCCGGCTGGTCGAGCGTGTACTCGATCGGCGGCTTGGGCTTCTTGTCCTTCTGCATCGCCTCGTCGAGCGAGTCGTGGAGCATGAAGCCACCGCAGCGGCCGTGCCGTTCGTGCATCGCGCGCGCGATCGCCTCGAGATCCTTGTCATCGACCGCCATCACGGCGATGTCGGCGTCGTTGATCGCGACGTACACGGTCGCGGTAGCGCTCACGGTGTCCAGCGCGTCGGTGCCAACCGTGATGTACCGGGTGTCGGCGGCAGCGGTGGAGCTGGCCAGGAACAGAGCGACGAGCGCAGCACGATGCATCTACCGCAAGTGTAGCGCGTCCTGATCGATTGGCGTTTGCGACCTTCCAGAAGCGTGCGGGCGTTACCCGATCGTGATCGGGCTCGGCATGTGAGTGCCGACCGCTTGCACTGCCTGGCGTAGCTCGCTGATCGAACCCGGTCGCACCACGCGGGCAACCTCGCTGCCGTCGTGCATCACGATCAGCGTCGGCCATCGCTTCACGCCGAACGAGCGACCGAGTCGCCTGCCCCTCCCGTCCTCGACCTTGACGTGCCGCAGCTCGGGCCGTTCAGCGAGCAGCTGGTCGATCAGAGGGCGAGCGGCCTGACAGAAGCCGCACCACTCAGTGCCGAATTCGACGAGCGTCGCGCCGGGGAGCGCGTCGAGTTGATCGCGTGTGAGCTCCATGTCCGAGGCTACCAATCAGCATCAGGAGCGCAAGGAACACGGACGACTCACCGTGCGTCGTGGCGCAGCCACTCGCTTCGGGCTGCGGATCTTCCTGAGTCACGGGCGTGAAGCGCAGCGCATCGAACACGATCTGCGTGTTGGTGCTGTTCGCCTCGCCCGTATTGTCGTCGACGCGAATCGACTGACCGTGACCACCGGCGACGAAGTCGAAGTCGCCGAGCGTGGTCCAGCCATCGACTGCGGTCTGATCGATCGTGACCGGCGTGTTGCCGTCGCCGTGGTGGACTCGATACACGGTTTGCCGCGACTCGCCGAACGGCGCCGGCGTGTACGCCTCGACGCGATAGCGGCCGGCCGCCGCGAAGTGGAGCGACCACATGCCGAAATTCGCCGGTGCCGCCGAGTCGGTCGCGTGCGTCCACTTCAGCGACGAGCCGTAGCCCGCAGCTTCGGAGCGGATGTACATCGGG
>JBBQFU010000464.1:0-4378 GCA_038322185.1 Haliangiales bacterium | reverse complement strand
ACAGGCACAGGCACAGGCACAGGCACAGGCACAGGATGTGCGAACGACAATGCCGACTCGAAGGCTGTCCGCGAGCGCTGCAATGACTTCGAGTCGCGGCGCGCGGCCACATGAGCTGAGCGATCCCGTTGAGCTCGCCTGAGAATGCTTGATGGTGCCGCCCTGCTCGCCTGCATCTCCTACCCCGCCCTGCTCGCCTGCATCCCTACCGCAGGACCTCGACCAGTCCGCAGAAGTGCTCGGGATCGCGGCCCGCGCCGATCAATTACAGCTGGACCGGGATCCCGATCTGAGTTGTCCGGGATTCGGACTCATCGGGATGGTGTGCGCGAAGTCCGTCATCAAATGGTTCGGCGTCGCCGAATTTCGAGACAACTCGCTTGACGTAGTTTCGTGTGCCTTCGTCAGCGAATCATCGCGTCCGTCTTCATAGGCGCGCGACGTCTCACAGGATCGCGTCTCGCGGATCTTTCGAGCGCATCCTCGTTTCGCGCGATGGAGACCAGAGAACGTGCGGCACAGCGCGAATCAGAGCGTCGAAAATGTCCGTGCTAAATGTCGAACATGATCATGAATGCACCTGTCGAGATCGGTGGTGGCGAGGGTGGTCGCGGTGCGGCGGGCGGTGCCGGCGCGGGCGCGCTTGGCTTCGTGAGCGGCAACGAACGGCTCGTGCTGCTACACAGCAGGCTCAAGCGCATCGCGAAGGCGCGCGCACACCTCGACGCGCAGGAGGCCGAGGCACTCCGCGAGGCGCAGCAGCTCCAGCTGTGGAAGCAGTTCGGTCACGTGAGCCTCGTCGACTACATGGTGCAAGAGCTTGGTTACTCGTCGTTCCGCGTTGCCGAGGATCGGCTGCGGCTCGCCAACGCACTGCCTGAGCTGCCCAAGCTCACCGAGGCGCTGAAGAGCGGCGAGATCAATGTCTCGCAGGCGCGGGAGATCGCGCGCGTTGCAACGGCGGAGACCGAGGAGAAGTGGATCGAGAAGGCGCTCGACTTGAACGTTCGCGAGACCGAGCAGGCCGTTGCCGGTCATTGCAAGGGCGACCTGCCGGAGGATCCCGTGGATCCGCGGCTCGTCCGCAAGACCCTGTGGCTCAGCGTGCGGCCCGAGACCGAGGTCCTGTTCCGCGAGGTTCGCAAACAGCTCGACCAGGAGCGCGGCGAGAAGCTCGACGAGGATGCCGTGCTCGACGCGCTCTGCCGCACATACCTGCACCGGACGGAGCGTCGCGATGGGAAGCGAACGGATCACGCCACCCACGTGGGCGCGAACGCGGGTCAGAGCTCCGATCCCGATCGTGATCACGACCAGGACCGCGCGTCGTCGTCGGGTGATCAGGACCAGGAGCAGTCTTCGAGCTCCACCCAAGTCGTGGGTGCGAATGCGGGTCAGGATTCCGATCGCGATCGTGATCCCGACCAGGACCGTGGTGATCAGGACCAGGAGCGGCCGTCGAGCTCCACCCACGTGGGAGCGAATGCGGGTCAGAATTCCGAACACGACTGCGACCAGGATCGTGCGTCGTCATCGGCGGATCAGGACCAGCATCGGTCGTCGAGCTCCATCCGCGTGGGTGCGACGGATCAGGATTCCGACGACGCTCGAGAGCACATGGCGTCGTATTCCGGATGCGCGCCTTACAGGATTGCGGTGACGGTGTGCAGCGATTGCAAGCGGGGCTGGCAGCACGGCGGCGGCGCGGTCGAAGAGATGACGCCGCCGGCGGTCGAGGCTGCCATGTGTGATGGCCAGTGGATCGGCGACATCAACTCCAGGTTGGTCGAGCGCGCGCGACAGGACATCTCGCCTGCAACGCGTCGCAAGGTGCTGCATCGCGATCAGGGACGCTGTCGCGTGCCGGGCTGTCACGCGCACCGCAACCTCGACATCCACCACATCCTGCATGTCGTCAACGGGGGAACGAACGAGCTGTTGAATATGCTGACGCTGTGCGAAGCCCACCACCTCGCGCACCACGCGGGCACGCTCGTGATCGAACGCGTTGGTGAAGAGGTGACGTTCCGCCGCGAGGGACGAAATCGCTTCACGCGCGCGACCCGCGAGGTCGAGACCAAGGAGGCGTTGCGCGGGCGCGGCCTCGATCGCGATCAGGTGAAGGCGATCATGACGCGCACCGTCACCCACGTGGGTGACAACGACATCTCGGCCGGGCAGTGGATCGCGATCGCGCTGCGTTATGCCGCAGAGCTCGCGCCGCAGTAGCTTTCCAGCGACTCGCCGAGGATCACGGTCTCATCGGCTGACTGGGCAGGGAACTTGCGGCCAGCATCTCGACGCGTGTGCATCTTCATGCGAGGTCGGTCGATGCTTGCGTACCGCAAGGTGCGTCACGACCATCTCCAACATTCAATCCACACGATGCGTCCTCGGCGCCGGCAGATCCGGGTTAGGACGCTGTCGCAAACCGCCGCCGCAAACCGCTGGTGCAAGCCACCGCCACCGCCGCAATGGGATTACCCGTGCGTGGCGAGCGCGAATCAATTTCGGCAGCCAGCGTGTTGGCGCTGTCTCGGAGACGCCGCTCGTAGCGGGGCGTCCACTGCAGGCGTACAGTGCGCGCAATGCAGTTGCCGTCCCTCGCCGATGACGCGAAGCGCTTGTGCCAGTCGCTCCTGCGCATCGACACGACGAACCCGCCCGGCAACGAACGGCCTGCTGCCGAGCTCCTCGAGGTCGCGTTTCGCGAGGTCGGCCTCGAGCCGCAGCTATTCGAGGGCGAGCCGACGCGTACGAACCTCGTCGTCCGCCATCGCGGCACCGGCACCAAGCCGCCCCTGCTATTGACCGCCCACCTCGACGTCGTCGAGGCCGATCCAACGAAGTGGCGTCAGCCGCCGTTCTCCGGCGAGGAGCACGAGGGCTGCCTGTGGGGCCGTGGCGCGATCGACATGAAGAACATGGCGGCGATGTGCACGGCGATCATGCGCCGCCTCGCTGTCACCAACACACGCCTCGAGCGCGACGTGATCTTCGCGGCAGTCGCCGACGAAGAGGCCGGCTGCGACCTCGGCTCGCGTTATCTGGTCGAGCAGCACCGCTCGCTCGTCGAGGCCGAGTATGCGATCGGCGAGTCCGGCGGCTTCTCGCTTCACCTCGGCGAGTCGACGTTCTATCCGATCCAGGTCGCCGAGAAGGGCTTCTGCTGGGTGCGTGCGCGCATCACCGGCGAGGCAGGTCACGGCTCGATGCCGCGCCAGGACAGCGTCGTCACCAAACTCGGTGAAGCTCTCGCAGCGCTCGGAAAAGCGCAGCTACCGGTTCACGCCACGCAGTACGTCACCGACTTCCTCGATGCACTCCGCGCGCGGCAGCCCGGGATCATCCAGCCGCTGTTCAAGCTCGTCGCGCGGCCCCACTTGCTCGCGCGCATCACGCGTCTCATGCCTGGCGCTTCGGTCGCCCGCGGATTCTCCGCGCTGTTGAGCAACACCGCCGCTGCCACCGTGGTGCGCGCGGGCGCAAAGACCAACGTGATCCCCGGCCTCGCCGAGTTCGAGATCGATGGCCGCACGCTGCCCGGTCAGTCCGACGAGGATCTCATTCGCGAGCTGCACGCGGTACTCGGCGAGGGTGTCGAGCTCGAGATCATCAAGTCAGCTCCACCGATCGTGACCGAGCCAATCGCGTCGCCGGTGTTCGACATCATCAAGCGCCAGGTCGAAGTGCGCGAGCCCGGCGCCGTGGTCGTGCCCTATCTCATCCCGGGCTTCACCGACGCCAAGTACTTCACCCAGATGGGTGCACGCTGGTACGGCTTCTCGCCCGTCAAGATCGAGAAGGCCTCGGGCATCAAGTTCGCCGACATGTTCCACGGCCACAACGAGCGCATCCCGGTCGCCGGTCTCGCGTGGGGCACCGAGGTCCTCGATGCCGTCGTGCGCGAGATCTGCGGCGCGGCTCGCTAAGGGCTGTCCCGTAAACGACGCGACACCCTTCTGCGGAAAGGTCTCGTCAGGCGCTCGCGTGGACGAGCTGCCACGCCAGGGCCGGGTTTTTCATCAGCTTCGTCGTCGCCTGCTCGATGCTCTGCTTCTGCTTGGCCGCGAGCTGCGCATCGATCTGCTTGTACATCGCGCGCAGCCGCGCGGTCTCCGCCCTGCGAAGGCGCGGATCGATCTTGGCGAGGATCGGCTCGCTCGGCTCGAGCTGCTGCGTGGTGACCGGGCGGAACGGCCGCTGGATCAAGACGAGCTCCGCCTGCGTGAAGCCCGACATCGTGATCCAGTCCATCACCACGCCCTGCTTGACGTCGGCGAGCTTGATGAAGTTGTTGTCCTCGGCGAGCTTGATCGCGAGGGCTTCGTGACCGGACTTGACCATGATGGTCGCGGCCGCACAGAAGTGGTTTCCC
>JBBQFU010000463.1:0-4417 GCA_038322185.1 Haliangiales bacterium | reverse complement strand
GACGACTACGTGATCGCGACCGGCGAGTCGCACTCGGTGCGCGAGTGCCTCGATGTCGCGTTCGGGACGCTCGGCCTCGACTGGAAGCAGTATGTCGAGCTCGACCCGCGCTACTTGCGGCCGACCGAGGTCGATCACCTGCACGGCGACGCGAGCAAGGCGCGCGAGAAGCTCGGCTGGCGGCCCAAGGTCACGTTTCAGGCGCTGATCGAGATGATGGTGCGCGCCGATGAGGAAGACGTCCGCGGCGCACTCACCGGACGCATCCCGGCGCAGTAGCTGTTCCGCCATGATCGATGACCCGCCGGCGAGCTCGGTCGCGCGGCTGGACTCCTGAATTTCGTGTCCGCTGTCCGGCGGATTTCGGACGCGATCGTCCGGTAACCGGACACGACAAGTCGCAGGAGCGCGAAATCACAGGCTCGCGCGCATGGAACACCGCTTGCTGCAGGCGGCAGGGTGCGCAATCGCTTCGACCAGCTCGGCAAGGAGCTCGGCATCAAGACGCTCGGTCCACTCGGGACCACCGACGCGCAGTACGCACTCAATGCCGAGACGCTGTTCGTGGATCTCCGCCACGAGCCCGAACCCGGTCACGACGAGGAACGCCAACGCCTCGGGCTCCTGGGCGAGCTCGCGCGATCGCCGTGTCTGATCGAG
Source organism: Haliangiales bacterium (assembly GCA_038322185.1). Classification (GTDB taxonomy): domain Bacteria; phylum Myxococcota_A; class Polyangia; order Haliangiales; family Haliangiaceae; genus JABFXX01. The sequence goes on along the minus strand of JBBQFU010000463.1, from coordinate 3,757 downwards.
CTCTACAGCCAGCCGCCCGGACTCGCGGAGCTGCAAACGTGCCTCGCCAAGCACCTGGTCTACGCGCAGGAGCGAGCTCGGGCGGCGCGAGCACGCGGCGCCCGAACGCCCCTCGAGGGGGACGCGCTGTGGACGTGGATGATCTCGGCCGGCGTACCGAAGGGGATGCTCGCGGCCGTCGCCTTTCGGCCGGCACCCGAGAGCGATGCGGGCATCTACGTACTCGGCGGCGACCTCGAGCAACTGGGCGTCAAGGTGGGGCTGGTCGTCGCGTGCGAGCTACCAGCGGTCCGCGCGACGCTGCTGGTCCGCCTGATGGCAGGTGGTCCCTTGCTCGCGGCCGCCGTACTCGAGCTTGCTGCCTCCCCGCCTGATGCGTATGAGCGGGCCGTCGCCGAGCCCGTGCTGCTACACTATCAATACGTGCTCGAGCACGAGACAACGCGACCCCTCAGGCCCGAGGAGCAGGAGTTCACCATGATCATGCACAAGAACTGGGATGACGCGCGTAACGAAGGACGCGAAGAAGGACGCGAAGAAGGACGCGAAGAAGGACGCGAAGAAGGACGCGAAGAAGGACGCGTCGCGACCTTGCGCCGCCTGGTCGCGCTCAAGTTCGGCGAGTTGTCGCCGGAGCTCGAGAAACGCTTGACCGCCGCGCCGCCCCACGAGATCGACCGACTGCTCGAGCGCGTCCTGTTCGCCGATTCCATCGATGCGCTGTTCGCCTGACCGCGCCGAAGCCCAACGAACGGCGGCAGAGTCCCGTCGCTGTGAGCTCCTCGTCGCTGGCCAATGAACGCATCCTCGTCACGGAAGGCGCCGGGATTCGGTCAGTTGTGATATCGAGCGTTGCATGACCGGGCATAACGCGATTCTCGTCACCGGCGGTGCCGGCTTCGTCGGGTCGCATTTCGCACGGGCAGCGCACGAGGCCGGCAACGATGTGGTTGTGCTCGACGACCTGTCTGGAGGTGGTCCGGCCCCTGCAACGTTGCCCTTTGCGAAGGTCTCGCTGGCCGCTGGAATTCGTCGTACGGTTCACTGGGCGCGCACAGCACGTGCCGCGAGACGGCTTTGAAGAAAGCATTGATCACCGGAATCACCGGCCAGGACAGATCGTATCTCGCCGAGCTGCTCCTCGCGAAAGGCTACGAGGTCCACGGCGTCGTAAGGGCGCGCATCTGCGCAAGGACCCCGCCCAAGTGCGGGTACTCGCAGAAGGCGCTCCCACGGATTGGGTCTTCGATATCGAGACCGCGTCCGGTAGGATGGCTGCCGGCGTGGGTCGCCTTATCATCAAGAACAGCCCGCGCCGCGGAGTTCCGTTCGTCACGCGCAAGATCACGCGCGCCGCGGCTCGCATCAAGCACGGGCTCGAGAACAAGCTCTACCTCGGCAACCTCGACGCCAAGCGCGACTGGGGATTCGCCGGCGACTATGTCGAGGCGATGTGGTTGATGCTCCAGCAGGACAAGCCAGACGATTACGTGATCGCGACCGGCGAGTCCCACTCGGTGCGCGAGTGCCTCGATGTTGCGTTCGGGACGCTCGGCCTCGACTGGAAGCAGTATGTCGAGCTCGACCCGCGCTACTTGCGTCCGACCGAGGTCGATCACCTGCATGGCGACGCGAGCAAGGCGCGCGAGAAGCTCGGCTGGCGGCCCAAGGTCACGTTTCAGGCATTGATCGAGATGATGGTGCGCGCCGACGAGGAAGATGTCCGCGGCGCCCTCACTGGGCGCATCCCGGCGCAGTAGCTCCGCGGAACGCAGTGATGTCCTGCACGTCGCCGTCGAGCGTGGTCGTGCCTTGGTAGCTGCCCGCAATGATCGGTGACCCAGCGGCGAGCTCAGCTCGGTCCGCGCGGCTGGACTACACAGCGAGAAGGTCGGCGATCGAGTTGCACGTTGCCGCGGCGGCAAGCCAGCGGTAGATGCGGCCCAGGTCGTGCTCCTCGATGATACGCCGTCGCTCGTCGGTGCTGACCACGAGCCCGCGCGAACCGAGGACCGCGATCAGGGTTTCGGTGGCGCGCTCGCGGGCCTCGGTGTCCGCTTCCGCGCGACCCACTTCGACGCCCTTGGCGAACACCCAGCGACGTATCTCCTCTCCAACTTCCGGCTGAGCGAGGACGTCAGCATGCAGCAGCTCGTCGAGCTCCTGCCCGCGCGAATCTGGTACCTGACCTCGAACGGCACGGACATGTGGTGCCGTGGGCCCTACGGGTTTCCGTTCTCGACCGGGCAGGCCGCAGAGACGTTCGCGAAGGGAGATGGGCACGTGAGGAGCGCGATCAGAGCCGGCTCGCCGCGTGAATTCGCGGGCCAATTGCTTAGCCGCGGCGAAGCTCTACATCGAGCTGGTACATGAGCGCGTCGTGCCGACTGCGACCCGCATCGCGCCCAGGCATTCGCCGTAGCAGGTCTCGGACTCACGCGGCGCACAGTCGAACGCCCATCGCAGCTCGTCATCCGCTGCCTCGCTGCATCGGGCGCCTGGGCTTCGACGCGACCACCGACGGTGGCGGCGGCCTGAACTACACCGTCCTGGCGGGTCCCGAGGTATGCTGTCCACGTGAGCGCACGAGACACGACCCCCGACGCCGCGGCGGTTCGGACGGCGCTCTATCGCAGCATGACGACCGAGCAGCGGTGCGAGATCGCGGCTCAGATGTCAGCAATGACGCGTACGATCGCGCTCGAAAACATCCAGTGCCGGCATCCAGGCTATGACGAGCATGAAGCGCGGATGGCACTCTATCGGCTGCTCCTCGGGGATGACCTGTTTTCCCGCGCGTGGCCCGGCGAGCCATTGCTTGCGCCATGACGGATAGTCCACCGGGCGCACTGCTGCGCGCGATCGTCGGGATGCTGGACGCAATTGGGATTCCCTACATGGTGGTGGGATCGTTCGCCAGCACGGCATACGGTGAACCTCGAAGCACGCACGATCTCGACTTCGTGATCGATCCGAGCCCCGAACAGCTCGACAAACTGATCGCAGCGCTCGATCCCGAGCGCTACTACGTCGACCGGGACGTCGCTCGAGACGCACTCCGACGGCGAGCAATGTTCAACGTCATTGACATCGCGACGGCCTGGAAACTCGATCTGGTCATCCGCAAAGCGCGGCCGTTTTCGATCGAGGAACTGCGGCGCCGCCAGGTCACGAAGATCCTCGGAATCGGCGTGTCAACCGCGACGCCCGAGGACACGATCATCGCGAAACTCGAGTGGGCCAAACAGGGCGCATCGGACCGCCAGCTGGAGGACGTCGCCGGCATCTTGCGAGTGCGCGGGCCGGAACTTGACGTGGTCCACATCGAACGGTGGGTCGCCGAGCTCGAGCTTGCAGACCAGTGGCAACGCGCGCGCGCGGCGCTAACGCGCGAGAAGTAATCATTGAGAGCACTGTGTGGTTTCGTCGCGCGACGGCCGCGATCCTCCTCAGACCATCCACGTAGCCTCGGCACTCTTGCGCAGGGTTTGGGGGCCCGACGTCACCACTTGTCCACAGTGCGGCGACCGCCTCGGTGTCCTCGCCTTGCTGTCCCATCCCGATCTCACTGCGCCGATCCTCGCCCACCTCGGCATCGCCCCCGTGATCCCCGCGACTGCACCCGCTCGAGCCCCACCGGACCAGCTCGACTTGTCGTGGCCGTGACCGCCTCGCCGCCGAGCTCCGCTCGGCTCGTCGCGGCGTGGTCAACCCTCGCCCAAACGTCTGCTCGCCCACCTTCGTTGCACCACCCACC
>JBBQFU010000462.1:0-4456 GCA_038322185.1 Haliangiales bacterium | reverse complement strand
TCGCTGATCATGAAGCACCGCGACAACAAGGGTGCGCGCCGCGCGACGTTCGACTTCGTTCTATGACGTCACGTAGGTAATGCTTGGCCCGTCGAGGTCGAACACAAACTCCCTGACCTTCGTCGCGTTGTTCGCTCGGACTTGATAGCGAGCCCCGCCCAGATGCACGACGGAAGTCGACATCCCGATGAAATGGTCGCGCGAAAACGGGCCGTTCACGGTCAGCTCGCGACCATCGTCGAGTACGAGGCGCGAGCTCGTGCTCCACTCACTTCGAAAGCCAAGGCGTCCGACGTGCAAGGTCGCCTCCCAGCGCACGATCACGCGTGAGTCGCCGAGCGCGAACACCTGTTCTCCGAGCACAGGGTCCCCGCGCCGCCGCGTCGGCCATACGCGCGGCTCGACGACCCCTCGTTCGACGTTCTCCCAGTGCGCCATTCGACGCGCGATGATCGTGGGCAACTCTCGCCGGCGTTCGAACAGCGCCTCGAGCTCGTGCGCGTGTTCCTGCCGAAACGGCGGATAGAGCAGGTTGTCAGCGAGCGTCTGCAGCTGGGTCTCCGCGTCCTGCACCGAGCCGAGCGCACGTTCGGCGTGGTCAGGAAGCGCAGCGCCCAGGTCCTCGAACAGCTCGCATGCAGGCATCGCGAGCCAGGAGTCGTCGAGGAGAGTGATGGTCACCGTATCGCCGCGTTCACCGTGGCGTGATCGCGCGCGGCGGCGCCGTCTTCGGTGAAGACATAGATTGTCATCGCGTCGTCGCGCAGCAGAACGGCAGGGTCGATGTCGCTCGCCAGATCGAGATGCATCGCGACGATGTGCGGTTCATCGTCGGGGATGTGGGCGCGCCGTGCTTCGCGGCCCTCATCGCCTTCGAGGACCCAGCCACGTTCATCGCTGCGGATGCGCCGACGTGCGTCCATCCAGGAGCTACCGGCGCTTCGCCAGCGGCGATTGATGCAGATAGCGGGTGAGGTCGTCGAGCGCTCGGAGCTCTTCCAGGCGCTGTGCGACGCCGCTGGCGAATGCAGCCGGCGACCTCGCGTCGGCACGCAACCGCGCTCGTCCTTCGGCAACCGTGTCGGGAACGAATAGAGCTGCCAGCGCCGCAAGTCTGCGAGCGACGGCAGACGGGTCGAGCTCACGTTTCATCGACACGCTCGAGCTTCTCGATGTCAGCCAGGTCGATGGGACGACCTGAGATGCGCTTCATACGGATCAGCGTATCGCGAGCCACGAACGTCACTGTACCCGCAGGCAGCGGTACGTCGATGCGATCGTCGAGGACGTCCGCCAATGACGACTCGGCGAGCAAGAAGTCGAGGATCAAGTGTGCCGCTCCAACGATCTTATTGACTCGTTGCACGTGTCGTTCGCGCGACGTCCCTGCGTCGAATGTCATCGGTCCTGCGAGGATGGTGTAGCCCGCGGTGGCGACCGCGACGAGCGCCGCCGTCAGGTCCGCACGCCGGATCACGATGTCGATGTCCTTGGTTGTCCTCGTCACTCCGTGCGCCGTGACTGCAATGCCGCCGCAGACAGCATACGGAATGTCCGCACCGCGCAACGCGGCCGCAATCGCGTGCAGCTCGTCGACGATGTTCACGCGTCCAGGCTATCCCGCCTCCGCGGGCCGCGCCATGGCTACATGTCTGCGGGCCCGAGCACGGTCGGCTTCGATTCCTGATAACTTCCTCGGTCGTGATCGGAACGATCGTTTGCGTCGATGATCAGGCTGAAGTTCGGCGCCTGCTCGGCGACGTGTTCCGCGCCAAGGGCGGCAACGTCGTCAGCTTCGACGATGGCGAGGACGCGATCCGCTGGCTCGGCGAGAACGAAGCGGACCTCGTGATCCTCGACCTCGATCTCGGCGCCGGGCGGCGCAGCGGCATCGAGATCTGCAAGGCGATCCGCGGGCGGCTCCCCGAGCTCCCGATCATCATCCTCACCGGTCACGGCACGATCGACGACGCGGTGATGGCGGTGAAGGCGGGCGCGGTCGACTTCATCACGAAGGACCCGTATCTCGAGGACAAGCTCGAGATCTCGGTCGAGAAGATCGAGCGCATCATCAAGCACGCGCTCGACCGCAAGCGCCTCGAGGCCGAGAACAAGCAGCTGCGCGCGACGAACGAACGGCTGCGCAAGGCGGGCAGCCCGCGCTGGCAGATCGTCGGCGACTCGAACGCGATGCGCACCGTGATGGCGAAGATCGAGAAGGTCGCCGCCGTGCCGCGCCCCGTGCTCGTGCTCGGCCCGCGCGGCACCGGCAAGGAGCTGGTCGCGCGCGCGATTCACATGCTGTCGCCGCGCGCGAGCGAGCCGTACATCACGATCAACTGCGCGGCGGTCGCCGAGAGCTTGCTCGAGAGCGAGCTGTTCGGTCACGAGGAGGGCGCGTTCACCGGCGCGACCAAGCAGAAGGAAGGCAAGTTCGAGCTCGCCGATGGCGGCACGCTGTTCCTCGACGAGATCGGGAACATGTCGCTCGACTTCCAGGCAAAAATTCTGCGCGTCCTCGAGTACCAGCGCTTCGAGCGCGTCGCCGGCAGCGAGTCGATCCAGGTCAACGTGCGCGTGATCGCCGCGACCAATGCTGACCTCAAGCAGGCAATGGCCGACGGCAAGTTCCGCCCCGACCTCTACGATCGCCTCGCGTTCGAGGTGATCCACATGCCGCACCTCACGCACCGCATGGAGGACGTGCCGACCCTCGCGACGTACTTCCTCAATCGGTTCCGCCAGGAAGTGTCCGGCATCCCCGTGAAGGAGATCAGCGCCGATGCGTTCGATCGCCTCGCGGCCTATGACTACCCGGGCAATGTGCGCGAGCTGAAGAACGTCGTCGAGCGCGCGGTGTACATGGCGACGGGCGAGGTGCTCACCGGCGGCGATGTCGACCTCGCGCTACCGCCCGAGGCAAAGCAAGCTCCGGAGCCCGGCCTCGGTTTCGCCGACGATCCGAAGCTCGCGCTGCCCGATCGCGTCGAGGCATTCGAGGCCTGGCTCTGCAAGGATGCGCTCGAGCGCACGCGCTACAAGCAGAAGGAAGCCGCGGCACTACTGGGCCTGACGTACGACCAGTTCCGCCAGCGCTATCGCAAGTACGCGCTCGGCAAAGAATAGGTACATTACGGCCATGGGCATCTTCTCGAAGATCAAAGGCGGCATCTCGAGCAAAGCCAACGCTGCGCTCGACAAGGCAATCGATCCCGAGAAGGAGCTCGACATGGCAATCCTCGAGCTCGAGGAGGGGCGCAAGAAGGCGCTGCAAGAGCTCATCAGCTACAAGGCCACGGCCAAGCAGCTCGACATGGATACCCAGAAGCAGCGCACGAAGGCCACCGACTGGGAGCGGCGCGCGATGCTCGCGGTGAAGGCTGGCGACGACGAGGCCGCCAAGGAAGCGCTCAAGCAGAAGAAGGCGTGCGAGATCGAGGCGAACAAGATCGAGCGCGACAAGCACGAGGCTGCGAGCTACGCGATCCAGCTCAACAAGAGCCGCAAGGAGTTCGAGACCAAGCTCACGATCCTCAAGCTGCGCAAGGGCACGCTCGCGACGCAGATCGCCGCGGCACGCTCGGCCGGTGGTGACGCGTTCGGTAATGACACGTCGGTCTGGGACAAGTTCAAGGCCGCCGAGGACCGCATCGATCAGGAGGCGATCGAGACCGAGGTCGACGCATCGATGCGTGGCGAGGAAGCAGACGCGGCAATCTTCGACGCCAAGCTCGCCGCGGCCGCGGGGCCCGCGGCCTTGTTGCCGTCGGGCGATGGCTCGGGCGGCGATGCGCTCGACGCGCTGAAGAACAAGATGGCCGAGGCGAAGGCAGCGAAGCAGAAGCAGCTCGCGGCGGCGGCGGCACCTGCGAGGCCGGCTGCTACGGCGACACCCGCCGCGCCCGCAAAGCCTGCAGCGGCGACGCCCTCGAAGCCGGATGTCGCTGCGCCCGCGAAGCCGGAAGCAGCGAAGCCGGAAGCAGCGAAGCCCGCGGCTTCCGCCAAGCCCGAAGCCGCGAAGCCCGCAGCGTCCGCCGAGGCAAAGCCCGAAGCCGAGCCGCCGCGCCCCGAGGTGAAGATCGACACCGCGAAGGTCGATGCAGAGCTCGCCGCACTGCGCGCCGCGCTGGCCAAGGGCGAGCTCGACGACAAATGACCCTTGTGCGGCACAGGAAATCGGGTCGTGGTCGTGCACGTGCACGTGCACGTGTCACGTGCACGTTCACGATCCGGATCTCGGAGCTCCCATGATCGTCACCACGACCCACATGAACGGCCGCGCCGACGGCTCGCCGGATCCCGACGAGGCGCTCAGTACGCGGCTCCGAGATCTGTCCCTGGTCGACCTCGACGCCCTCGCCGCAGGCCTCGACGGCCCGCGCTCCCAGGCCCTGATCGGCGCCTACGCGGACGACTGCCTCGATGCTCTCAAGGAGGCCCGGTCCCGCATGGTCTC
>JBBQFU010000461.1:0-4472 GCA_038322185.1 Haliangiales bacterium | reverse complement strand
ACTTTTCGCGGAAGAACTGAAGGCCGTACTCGACAAGCTCCGTTCAAGCGCGGACGCGGCGCGGCAGAGGTACTCCGGTGATGGCGACGCCACTGTGTGGCGGTTGCTAATGCCCACGACGAGACACCACGTCTACTACCGGCGGGACGAACTGGCGGACGTCGCAACGGTCCTCCTCGTGGCCAACGCGATTTCGGAGACCGGCCCGACGCTGTAGCGGAATCGCTGGTCTGAGCCGCGAGAACGTTTGTTCGCATCGATCCCAGGACCATATCCGGCGCGCTCTTCGGTGCGCTTCTCGTCGGCAACAGGGCAATCGAGAAAGAAACCTCGTATTGAGTCGACGGCCATGTCTGCGAGCATGTTTCGGCGACTTTCTGCCCCATTCAAGCGGACTCAAAGCAAAAGACCTCAGCGTTTGAGGTCTCTGGAGGTGCCACCCGGAGTCGAACCGGGGTTGGTGGTTTTGCAGACCACTGCCTAGCCACTTGGCGATGGCACCAGAAGCATTCATACGCGGATGAGATAGGAGTCGAACCCGACCGCATTGCGGCATCCCGTTTTCGAGACGGGCGTGGCGACCAACCGCCACCTGCTCACCCAAACAAAGGGAGACAGGCGACTCCAGACCGCGCGCGTACGTGATCTCGGAGTCGCTTAGCGACTACAACAAGATGACGACGACGTGTGCATGGCCTCGTTATAGGGACACACCCGCGATCCGTCAACGAGAAATTTCGAACGCGTTGATTTCACGGCCGCCGCGATCGCGACTCACGGGTCACGCGGCTCGCCGCAAACCTCAGGGTTTTGGTGGCGCGGCCCTGCGAGAACACGCGGTTGCGCGGGCACGCACGTTGAACTGAGGGGCACGGTGCTGCGCTCTGTCTGCCTCGCTGTGCTGTCACTCGCCGGCTGCCTCGAAGAGGACGACTACGACGACGAGCCCGACGGCTACTCACTGACGGTCGCCATAACGTCAGAGCAGACGGTCGATCGAATCGTGGTGCGCGACGGGACACTTCGCCGGACCACGCCCGCACCGGTGTCACCGTCGATGCTCGCGCGCGGAATCGTCGAGAGCGAGACGGCGATCGTGCTGACGGCACAGGACCACGCGACGACGTTCGCGACCCCGACGACCGCGTTCGAGTACGTGACGCTGATCGACTACGGCTACGACGATCCCGAGCCTCGCGCTCGGCTATCGCGACGGGCAGCTCGTCGCCGCGGGCTCGATCAGCATCAACGCGGGCGCCACCAACACCGAAGTCAGGGTGCCGCTGACGCTGCGAGTCGCCGGCGTCGCCGAGCTCGACATCTGGGGCACCGATGACGCATCGTGCATGGCCGTCCACAACGAGCGCATGATGCCGCGCTACTTCGTGGCGTCGCGCGACATCGACTGCGACGGGTTCATCAACGCGAGCGATTGCAACTCGGCGATGTACTGCGATGCCGCATCGACGGATCCCGTCGCGCAAACCGCGTGCGTCGTCGAGACCTGCGAGCCCTGTCTGACCGGCAACTGGAGCGCGTGCACGCTCGGCACACACAGCGTGTGTCGCGACACCATCGGGGGCGCGAGCACGCGGTCGTGCGACGGAAGCGCGGCGTGCGGCGACGCGGCCTGTCTGCCCGGGTCCGCATGCGTGAGCTGCGTGAACGAGCCGCAGGTGACCGACTGCTTGAGCGGGACGTGGCCGTCATCGGTGACGACCGTGGTGAGCTGTCCGATGCCAACGTGCGATGACGGCTCGATCGTCGAGGTTTCCCTGCCCCACACCGATTGCTCCGATGCACGCATGCTGCTCGCCGACGACCACGGACTCACGTGGACGACATCGGTCTCGCCCGCGTGCGTGTTGCGCCTCGAGCTGCGCGGCCCCGCGGTTCTGCGCGTCGTCACCGTCGCGTTCGACGTCAACGCCGCTGCATCGGCGAGCATTCGCCTCTCGCTCGAACCGCACGTTGGAACGTGTGGCAGCGTTGGCACCTGTGGCGAGGTACCCGCGCGCGCGACGTGCGATCCGTCGTGAGGTAGTGTGGCGGGATGGAAACGCAACTGGATGCGGCGTACGTGCGGGAACGGGAGCTTGCGGATCGGATCTGGCTGACGCAGCCGCTGGGTGGCGGGCGCGTCGTCGACATGACGTGGCGCGACGCGATGGCCGAGGTGCGCCGGATCGCGGCTCACCTGAAGTCGCTCGACTACCCCGCCGGGACGCGTATCGCGATCCTGTCGAAGAACTGCGCGTGGTGGATCCTTGCGGACCTCGCGATCTGGATGTCCGGTCACGTGACCGTGCCGATCTATCCGACGCTCACGGCTGCGAGTGTCCGCGAGATCCTCGAGCACAGCGGCAGCCGGCTTCTGTTCGTCGGCAAGCTCGACGGCTTCGCGGCGATGGAGTCCGGAATTCCGGACTCCGTTACCCGCATCGCGCTGCCGCTCTCGGCCGACACGAACGCCACACGCTGGGAAGACCTGCTTGCTGCCACCGAACCGATTACAGACAACCCGCGGCGCGAGCCCGATGATCTTGCGACCATCATTTACACGTCCGGTTCGACCGGCGTGCCCAAGGGCGTGATGCACAGCTTCCGCACGATGTGCGCAACGCGTGCGTTCCAGCAGCTCCTCGATACGACCGTCGACGATCGCATGATCTCGTACCTGCCCCTCGCGCATGTGGCCGAGCGCGGTTGCCTGGAGATCCCGAACCTGTTCGTCGGATTCCGCATCTACTTCGCTGAGAGTCTCGACACGTTCGTCGCCGATCTGCAGCGCGCGCGTCCCACGCTGTTTGGCAGCGTGCCGCGCCTGTGGCTCAAATTTCAGAGCGGCGTGTTCGAGAAGGTGCCGGCCGCGAAGCTCGACCGCTTGCTTCGGATCCCGATCGTGCGCGGGCTCGTGCGCCGCAAGATCTTGCGCGGGCTCGGCCTCGATCAGGTTCGCTTCGCGCTGTGCGGAGCGGCGCCGGTACCGACCGAGCTACTCGAGTGGTTCGCGCGGCTCGGCATCAACATCACCGAGCTGTACGGAATGACCGAGAACATGGCGGTCTCGCACGTCGGCCGCGTCGAGTCGCCCCGGATCGGCTACGTCGGGATGCCCGTACCGGGCGTCGAGCAACGCCTGACCGACGAAGGCGAGGTGCTCGTGAAGAGCCCCGGCGCCATGCTCGGCTACTACGAGGCACCCGAGCTGACGCGCGAGCTGATCGACGACGACGGATGGATGCACACCGGCGATCGCGGCTCGGTCGACGAGCTGGGGCGCTTGAAGATCACCGGCCGCGTCAAGGAGCTGTTCAAGACGAGCAAGGGCAAGTACGTCGCGCCTGCGCCGATCGAGAACTCGTTCCTCGCCAGTCCGAACATCGAACAGGCATGCATCACCGGTCGCGGCCTGCCCCAGCCCGTCGCGCTCGTCGTGCTGTCGCCCGCTGCGCGCGTCGCGACCCAGGACACGATCCGCGCGGCCCTCGGCACGTTGCGCGAGCAGATCAACGGAACGCTCGATCCGCACGAGCACATCGACCGCGTCATCGTGATCCGTGACGAGTGGACCGTCGACAACGGGCTCCTGACGCCGACGATGAAGCTCAAGCGCGCAGCGATCGAGGATCGCTACGGCGACAAGCTTGCCGGCTGGTGCACGCAGCCCGAGCCCGTCGTCTGGTCCTGACGGTCTACTCGCCGGTGCCGCCGGTGAGACTGCCGATGGTCACGATGACCCCATCATGGTGATCCGGAGGTACGGCGTGGGGCTCGAGTTGGGCATGCACCGGGTCGATGCATCACGCCGGCCATGGCGTACGGTCGGTTCGCGGCGGCGGCTCGTGCAGCATCATCTCGTGGTCGGTGAGCGGCGGCACGACCTCATACGCGGCGTCGCAGTACCGACGGATGTACTGCGCGGCCCGATGCTCGGCCCACTTGGCATTGATCGGATTCCCGTCGGCATCGAGGTCGAGCACGTTCGCAAAGATCGCGAAGGCCATCTCCATCAGACTCGGCTCCTCGAGCATCGCCTCGCGGTAATTGATCCCGTCGAGGACAGACTGGCCGACCGAGCCGGTCGCGACCCAGTAGCTGAACGTGCGCAGCGCGCCCGAAACCGCGCCACTAAGACGCGGTGGATATTCGGCCGGGGGCGACATCCAGCGATGGTAATGCCTGGCACGCCCGCGGCGGGGCGGGATCATCCGTTCGGGTACTAAGGACTGTCCCGTAACTCCACCTGGAGATTGTGCAGGAACACGACCGCGCCGAGCGTAGATGCTAGGTGTGTTCCGCGTCGTCGATGGTCGCGCAAGACGCGCCATTTCTTGAGCCTCGCGATCGCATGCTCGACAGAGGCCCGCCGGCGCCGATGGCGACGCCATTTGCGGTCACGCACGATGCGGTTGTGAGCGAACACCGGCGTGACGAGCTCGGGCACACCGCGATAGCCGCCGTCGGCAAGC
>JBBQFU010000460.1:0-4475 GCA_038322185.1 Haliangiales bacterium | reverse complement strand
CTGGATCACGTCGAACACGGCGACGTCGACGCCCTTGATCATGCTGGTGACGATGCAGCACGGCGCCGACGCGTACTGATCCGAGTCGACACCGATCGCGCGCGCCTTGCGTTGCCGCGCTGCCGCGAACACACCGTCGCCGGTCTTGCCCGCGGCGGTGAAGATCACGTCGGCGCCCTGCCCGTACTGCGCGGCGCCGAGCTCCTGACCGAGCGCCGGATCGGCGAACGCCTTCGGCTCGGTTCCCGCGTACGCCGACAGCACGCGGCATGTGGGGCACACGTGCTTCACACCCGCCTCGTAGCCGGCCTCGAACTTCCGGATCAGCGGAATCTTCATGCCGCCGACAAAGCCAACGATCTTCGTGCGCGACACGAGCGCGGCGATCGCACCGACGAGAAAGCTGCCCTCGTGCTCGCGAAACGCCAGGCCCGCGAGATTCGGAAGCCCTGTGAACCCTGCCGATGGCGCGTAGTCGATACCGGCGAACCGCACGTTCGGGAACTTCGCGGCCAGCCGCTCGAGGTCCGGTCCAAACAGAAAGCCGACGCCGATCACGAGGTCCACGCCGCGCGCGGCCAGCGCTCGCATCGCACTCTCGCGGTCGGAGCCCTCGGTCGGTTCGACGAACTCGACCTGCACACCGAGCTCGGTCCGCGCGCGCTCGAGGCCGCGCCACGCCGCGCTGTTGAACGAGCGGTCGTTCTTGCCGCCGATGTCGAACACGAGCCCGATCTTCATCCCGGTGCCCGCGCCGGCCCCGGCAGGCGCGATCACCGCCAGCCCGATCACGACGAGCAGGATGTTGAGCGCGCCGAGGATGGCGATCAGGCGCGCAGGTCTCGACACGCCGGGACAGTAGCCGACGTCGCTACAGGATGATCGGATTCTTCGTGCAGCTCGAGATTTCCATGATGAGGAACAGCAGCACGCGCTCCTGCGGCGTCAGGCCTGCATGCATGGTGGCCGCCGAGGCGCCGGCCGTCTGGAACGTCGAGAACAGCACCTTGCCGCAACCAGTCGGCTCGTACGTGACCGCGAGCGGTCCCGGGCCGTGCGAGTCGTCGGAGCCGGTGACCCACGCCTTCGGATCATCGTAGACCGGCTGGCCCATGTCGTCGGTGCCCTTCATGACCGACGTGAGCTTGGTGATGTAGTTCCAGTTGTGGGAGACCGTGAAGTAGTCGGCGTTGTACATCATGGGCGTCGGGTTCTCCTCGGTCGGGCCCGACTGCAGGCCGAGCCACATGTTGAGGTCCGGATCGATCGCTTTACCGTCCGCCGCGTCGTAGATGCTGCCGTCGGCGTCGCCAACCTGGGTCAGCGTTCCGTCGTGCGTCATCGGATCGTAGGTGCCCTTGCTGTCGGCCGTGCTGAAGCCGCCATCGCCGAGCTCGACCTGGGGCGGAAACGCGCGATCACTGATCTCGCCGGACCAGTCCGTGACGTAGATCTTGCCGCCCTCGGCGACGTACTGGCGGATGTTCTTCAGGTTCGCCTGGTCGGTCAGCAGCGTGTCGTTGACGTCCGTCGAGCACGGGAAGAACACGATGTGATACTTGCGCAGCTCGGCGAGGTTCTGGATGAGGTACTCGGCGCTGGTGTTGCCACTGCCGCCCCACGTGTAGAACGTGATCTCGTTGTCGGGGGAGCCGAGCTTGTTGCCGGCCATCGTGCCGAAGCCGACCTTGCCGAGGATGTCCTCGATCGCGTCGTAGTCGCCGCGCGCGATCGCAACCTTCGGGATCCACGAGCCCGCGCCGGAGTCGAGCTTCGACGGCAGCGTGGTCGATGCCGGCGGCAACGTCGTCACACCAACGGCGATGTCGATCTCTTGCTCGAGCCGGAACGGCCCCTTCTGGATGACCAGGAAGTAGTGGCCCGCGCCGTCGACGTTCAGCTCGAACGAACCGTCGTGCTTCGACGACACGGCGCCTTGCGGCGTCTCGATACACGGCTCGCAGTACACCTGCTGCGGAATCGGTGCGGGGCGCGTATCGGTCACGTAGATCGTGGCGCCGAAGATCGGAATCTCCTGGCCCGCCGGCACATCACCAGGCGCCCACTTCGGCGCCCAGACTTTGCCGGTCACGGTCGCGCAGGTGTCGCAGTTGCTACCGCTGCCACTGCCGCTGCCATTCCCGGTGTCATCGCGCCGCCCAGGTCCGCACGCCACGAGGAGGACTACTGCTGTCACGAAGGCCCGCATGTGCCGCGGACCTTATCAAAAACAGGTCTTCGGTTCGGATAAATCGTGCTTAGCCTGTGTGCTAGGTTTACAGCGACTTGGGGGCTTCCCCCGGCGCTGAGGAGCAAGAAATGGGCATCATCTCGTTCATCAAGGGTGGAGTGGCCGAGCTCGCGATTGCGCGGCCGGACTCGGCGAAGGATCACTGGGTCTACAAGCACCCGGACCAGACGATCCCGATGAAGGCGCAGCTGACCGTCGATTCCGACGAGGTCGCGTTGTTCTTCAAGGACGGCAAGTACGTCGGCAGCTTCAGCGCCGGCCGTCACACGATGGATGCGTCGAACATCCCGTTCCTCGGCCAGCTGGTCGACAAGTTCACGGGCGGCAACTTCTTCATTTGCGAAGTCTTCTTCGTCACGACCCGCGAGATGCCGTCGATCAAGTTCGGCACGTCGATCGGTGACGTGATGGACCCGCAGACCAAGCTGCGCGTTCGCCTCATGGTCTACGGCGAGTTCTCCGCCCGCGTGATCGATCCGCCGAAGTTCGTGATCGGCCTCGTCGGCCAGCGCGCGACGACCAACGACGCCTTCCTCGGCTGGTTCAAGAGCCAGGTCCAGAAGACGATGAAGGACGGCATCGCCGAGCTCATCGTCAAGCAGGACTGGCCGATGCTGAAGGTCACGTCCGGCGCCTACACGAACGAGATCGAGGAGACGACGCTCCGCGACGTCCGCAAGAACATCGAGCCCTACGGTGTCGAGATCATCCGCTTCGGCGACTTCTCGATCTCGATGGACCAGGCCGACAAGGAGCGCCTCGACAAGCTCGTCGAGCGCATGGCGTACATCAGCGCGACCGGCGGCATGGCTGGCTACCAGCAGCTGGCCCAGGCCGAGATGATGATGGGCGCCGCCGAGGGCATGAAGAAGGGTGGCGGAGGCAGCAGCACCGCGCTCGAGGGTGCCGGCATCGGCATGGGCTTCGCGATGGCCAACCAGATGGGCGGCATGATGGGCGGCATGGGTGGCCAGCGCCCGCCGCAGGGCGAGAGCAAGGACCAGATCATGGGCATGCTCAAGCAGCTCGGCGAGCTCAAGGCCGCCGGCGTGCTGACCGAGACCGAGTTCGAGACGAAGAAGAAAGAGCTGCTCGCAAAGCTGTAGTAGAACGCCAGGCGGAATGTCTCGCCTGGATAACCGCGCCTACTACGACGACTTCGCCGGCTGGTACGAGCGCGAGCGGCACCTGCCGTACCACCGCATGCTCGACGATCTCGAGGTCGAGATCGTCGAGCGCTACGCCCGCGGCAAGCAGGTCCTCGAGGTCGGCTGCGGCACCGGCCTGATTCTCGACCGGGTGGCCGGGTTCGCCTCGGCTGCGCGCGGCATCGATCTGTCGGGCGGCATGCTCGCCAAGGCTGCCCAGCGCGGCCTGCAGGTCGCCCAGGCGTCTGCCACCGACCTACCGATCGCGACCGCCTCGGTCGATGTCGCCTACTCGTTCAAGGTGCTCGCGCACATCCCCGACATCGCGGGCGCGATGCGCGAGATGGCGCGCGTGGTCCGCCCGGGCGGCTACGTGATCGCGGAGTTCTACAACGCGCGCTCGCTGCGCCGGCTCGTGAAGGCCGTGAAGCCGCCGACGAGCGTCTCGGCGAAGACGAACGACGAGCACGTGTTCACGCGGTACGACGATGCAAACGCGATCCGCAGCTACCTTCCCGAGGAGCTCGAGTGGGTGGCGACGCGCGGCATCCGCGTGATCACGCCGGTCGCCGCCGTGCTGCGCGTACCGCTGCTCGGCGCGGCCGTGCGCTGGGCCGAGCATCGCCTTGCGGACATGCCGGGTGCCCGCGACCACGGCGGTTTCCTCGTCGCGATCTGCAAGCGGCGCTGATGCGCGGGAGCCTGCGTGACCTGCGGTACCTCGTCGAGGCGCTCGCGGTCATCGTAGTCACGTGGTTGCTCCTAGGCTGGTACTTCGACCATTCGATCACACAGCTCGACGGCGCCGCGTTCGTGACGCCGTACACGGCCAGTCAGCTCGCGGCCGGGGATTGGTCCTCGCACCTCTATCGGTTCGGGGTCCTCGGTGGCGCGCCGATGCATCCATACGCGGGCACGCTGCCGCTCGTCGAGCTGGCGGGCATGGTCGGCCTATCGACCACGGCAACCGTCAATCTCGGCACGCTGTTCCTGCAGCTGTGCTTCGGCTTCGTCGGGCTCGTGACCGTCGAGGCGTTGCGGCGGTCGTGGGGCCCGGGTGCCGCACCCCTGCGTGG
>JBBQFU010000459.1:0-4484 GCA_038322185.1 Haliangiales bacterium | reverse complement strand
TCAGGCCGACCAGTCCCAGAAGGTCCTCGAACGTGAAGGGGTCGGCCCCGGCGATCTATTCTTGTTCTTCGGCTGGTTTCGGCGCGCGGAAGTCCTCGAAGAGAGTGCGCGGTTCGTGAAGGGTGCACCCGATCAGCACGTGATCTGGGGATGGATGCAGATCGATCACGTGTGGCCCGTGGCCACTGCTGCGATTCCTTCCTGGGCCCGCTATCACCCCCACGTCGTTGGTGGCGATCACCTGAAACGCAACACGCTCTACGTGGCGAGGCACAAGCTCGTGGTGCCGGGACTCGATGTTGATCTTCCGGGTTCGGGCGTCTTCGAAGTCCACGACGAACGGCTCGTGCTCACGAGCAAAGGTGCCTCGCGCAGCCTGTGGGATCTACCGGCCTGGTTCGAGCCACGCGAGGGACGTCCAGCGCTCGGCTATCACGAGGATCCGAGCCGCTGGACTCGATCGCATGATCGTGTTCGC
The DNA here is from genome assembly GCA_038322185.1 of Haliangiales bacterium. GTDB lineage: Bacteria > Myxococcota_A > Polyangia > Haliangiales > Haliangiaceae > JABFXX01. The sequence goes on along the minus strand of JBBQFU010000459.1, from coordinate 4,006 downwards.
CTTCAGAGCGTCGCTCGTGGCCAGGAGTTCGTCCTCGACATGACGAAGTATCCCGAGGCCATCTCATGGCTCGGTACGATCCTGCTCGGCGACCAACACCGCGCGTAGGCACATCCTGGGACGATTTTCCGTTGTCATTTCAAGTTCCAACTGATACTGAACGAGTGTTTAGCCATGGCTGACGGCAGCGCGATCGAATGGACAGACGCGACCTGGAACCCCGTGCGCGGGTGCACCAAGGTCTCGCCGGGCTGCAAGCACTGCTACGCCGAAACGCTCGCCGAGCGATTCCGCGGCGTGCCCAACCACCCATTCGAGCACGGCTTCGATCTCCAGCTGATCCCGTCGGCGTTGGAGTTGCCGCTTCGCTGGCGTGCGGGTCGCCGCATCTTCGTGAACAGCATGTCCGACCTGTTCCACGACGACGTGCCGGCGACGTACATCCGGCGCGTGTTCGGCGTGATGACGCGGGCGTCACATCACCAGTACCAGGTGCTCACCAAGCGCAGCTCGCGAATGGCGCGGCTCGCGGCCAACCTCGACATACCGGCCCACGTGTGGATGGGCGTGAGTGTCGAGAACCAGAAGTACACGACGCGGATCGACGATCTCCGCCGCGTCGACGCCGCTGTTCGATTCTTGAGCGTCGAGCCGCTGCTCGGGCCGATCGAGGATCTCGATCTCACCGGCATCCACTGGGTGATCGTCGGTGGAGAGAGCGGCCACGGCGCGCGGCCGATGGATCCCGCGTGGGTTCGATCGGTCCGCGATCAGTGCATCGCGAGCAACGTGAAGTTTTTCTTCAAGCAGTGGGGCGGCGTTCGCAAGCACGTCACAGGGCGCGTGCTCGATGGCCGTGCGTGGGACGAGATGCCCACCCCGTTACGTGTCACAGGAGCCCGGCTAGCGATCGTGAGGTGAGGGATGGGGGCGCCGAGAACGACGGTATGGAAGATCGAGCCGCACACCCAGGCGAAGCACGAGATCTTGCGACGATACCTCGAAGCGTGGACCGCGATTCTGGGCAGCGGCGCATTCAAGACGATCGCGTACGTCGACGGCTTTGCCGGGCCCGGTGTCTATGAGAATGGCGAGGAGGGCTCGCCGATCATCGCGCTCAAGGCCGCGCTCGTTCAGAAGGACCACATTACCGCTGAGGTCCGTTTCCTGTTCATCGAGAAGGAGCAGGAGCGCGCCGACCACCTCGACGAGTGCATCAAGAAGCTCAGCTTGCCGAGCAACTTCCGTGTGCGTGTCGTCGGTGGAACCACCTTCGAGGATGGGTTTCGCAAGTACCTGCTTCAGCCGTTCCGCGACGCGGGGAAAGGCCTGCCTCCCACGTTCGCATTCATCGACCCGTTCGGATGGAAAGGCGTCCCACTCCAACTGATCGGCGAGATCCTCTCGACGCCACACTGCGAGATTCTGTTCAACTTCATGTACGAGGAGATCAATCGGTTCATCGCGCACCCCAACCATCCCGACGACTTCGATCGCCTGTTCGGGACAAACGCGCGGGACGGCGTGCCTCCCGCGGGCGATACCGATGCGCGCAGGGCGTTCTTTCACGATCTGTACGTCCGGCAGCTCCACGAAGTTGCGGGCGCGCGCTACGTGCGTTCTTTCGAGATGCGCAATAGGAACGACGCGACCGACTACTTTCTGTTCTTCGCGACGAACAGCCGCAAAGGGATCGAGAAGATGAAGGCGGCGATGTGGAGAGTCGACGAGTCGGGCACCTTCCGGTTCTCCGACGCGACCGCGGGTGCCACGCAACTCGCGTTAGCGTTCACCACCGCACCCGATTTCACCGCGCTAAGGCGGGCCATTCTCGGTCGCTTTGCTGGCCAGGTGGCAGAGGTGGCCGACGTTGAAGAGTTCGTCATTGCGGACACGCCATTTCGAGAGACCCACTACAAGAAGATCCTCGCCGATCTGGAACGATCTCAGCTCGTCGTTCCCGTCGATCCGACACACGATCGGCGAGCCGGCACCTACAAGAACACCAGCATGAAGCTCCGGTTTTGTCCCGCGCTGGAGCCGACATGACCGAGTCCGACGACACGCCGAAGGGCGAGCTAATCCTGTATCAGACCGAAGACGGGCGCACGCGCATCGAGTGCCGCTTCGAGGGCGAGACTGTCTGGCTCACGCAGGCAATGATCGCCGAGCTGTTCCAGACCACGCCGCAAAACATCACGCAGCACCTCCGGGAGATCTACGCTGAGGGCGAGCTGGACGAGGCGGCAACGTGTAAGTCTTTCTTACAAGTTCGAACGGAGGGCGGACGCCAGGTCTCGCGTAGCCTGCGCTTCTACAACCTCGACGCGATCATCGCGACCGGCTACCGCGTGCGAAGCACACGGGGCACGCAGTTTCGCAGGTGGGCGACTGCACGTCTGTCCGAGTACCTCGTCAAGGGCTTCACCAGGGACGACGAGCGGCTCAATAACCCGCCCGGTCCAGGTGCCACGGACTACTTCGACGAGCTGCTCGAACGGATACGCGACATCCGCGCGTCCGAGCGGCGCTTCTATCAGAAGGTCCTCGAGATCTACGCGACCAGTGTCGACTACGAGTCCTCGGCCGAACTATCCCAGCAGTTCTTCGCAACCGTGCAGAACAAGATGCATTGGGCCACGCACGGCCACACGGCGGCGGAGATCGTTCACGAGCGCGTTGACGCCGACAAGCCGAGCATGGGGATGCAGACCACACGCCCAGGTGGCGTCATTCGCAAAGCCGACGCCGCGATCGCCAAGAACTACCTGACCGAAGGGGAGCTCGCCGTCCTCCACCGCATCGTGAACCTGTACATCGAGTACGCCGAGCTACAGGCGCTCGAACGGAGACCGATGACGATGCGCGACTGGATCTCGAAGCTCGACGAGTTCTTGAAGGCATCTGGCCGGAAGCTGCTCGATCATGCAGGGACCATCTCGGCCGAAGCGGCGAAGGCAAAGGCCGAACGCGAGTACGAGCGCTACCACGCGGGCGAGGATGCGAAGCCGCGCGCGATCGATGCAGCCTTCGAGCGGGTCGCCAAGCAGCTCGTGAAGCCAGCTCCACCACGCCGAAAGCCGCCAACGAGGAAGTCCTGACGACGTGCTTCGCGACTTGACGACGCCTGAAGCGCACATCGCCCAGCAGGTCGACCTAGCGATCGGAGCGCCAGGGTGACGCTTGAGGCGCGCGTCGCCGACGTCCGCACCGCAGCGCGCGGCGGTGGCTTCTACTCAGCGCTCGCCATGGCGCTCGCGCTGCCCGACATCTGCGCTGGCATCGAATGGCCGAGGCTTCGTAGTCAGGAGCGCTATGTTCGCTGGTTCGACGCGTGGGTGCGCGACAAGTACCTCATCCGGGCCCGCGAGCCGCCGGACGGCACGATGAAGCCTGCGATACTCGGCGAAGACTGCTACGCGCTTCGGTGCGCGTACTTGCACACTATGTCGTCCCGAGCCACGTTCAGAAGGTGCGGTATGCTGTCGAGGAGCTTTGGGAGCTGGCCCCATGACCACCGCCGAGAACATCGCGACCACCATCCTCGCCAACGACGCCCTGTCCGTGCGCTCGCTGGTTCAGGACTGGCTCCGCTCGTCGCCGGTGTTCGCGAACGAACCCGCGCCGATCTCGACCGACGCGCGCGTGCGCGTGGTCGCGGCGGCTGTGGTGGAGTTGCTTGCCGAACGCGCCGGTCAGCCCGCGCCCACGTGGGCCGCGGCCGAGGGCCATCTCCCTGTGCCGCTGTTCCTCGTGGAGGCGGCTAGCCGAAGTGCCAAGCTGCGCGCACGCGTCGAACGCGAGAGCCCCGAGGCGCTGCGCAAACACAACGTGTTCGCCCCGGCCGGCTATCTCGACCTGCGATAGCCACGGGCGCGGTCAATCGTCCAACGGACCTCGACTTCGGCAGAGGTCGTTCGCGCGATCTCCGAGCACTGCGGGAAACCCTCGTGGCGGCTATTTGTTCGCGAGCACGCGCGCCCGCATGACAAGATCGTACCGAGCA
>JBBQFU010000458.1:0-4514 GCA_038322185.1 Haliangiales bacterium | reverse complement strand
CTGCGCAAGCATGTGCCCTCGTCCGGGTCCTCACGTGCGCTCCAGAAACGCATCGCGCGGATGCAGCAGGAAGTCGAAAAACTGGCTTCCTCGACGAGGAAGTGAGAGACCTCCGCGGGAAGACTGACCGGTTAATTGACGCGTTTGGGGTGGTTCGTCGTCGACAAATCGTCGTTGTCGCTTTCATGCGCGCCCTGTGTCTCGCTGCTCGCGTCTCGCGGATCGTTTCGGCAACAACTCGTTTCGCGCGATGCCGACACGAGAACGTGCTGCACAGCGCGAATCAGAGCGCCAAAATTCTCCATGCTAAATGTCGAACATGATCATGAATGCACCTGTCGAGATTGGTGGTGGCGAGGGTGGTCGCGGTGCGGCGGTCGGCGCAGACGCGGGCGTTGTTGGGTTCGTGAGCGGCGACGAGCGGCTCGTGCAGCTGCACAGCAAGCTAAAGCGCATTGCGAAGACGCGGGCGCACCTAGACGCGCAGGAAGCCGAGGCACTCCGCGAGGCGCAGCAGCTCCAGCTGTGGAAGCAGTTCGGGCACGTGAGTCTCGTTGACTACATGGTTCAGGAGCTTGGCTACACGTCGTTTCGTGTTGCCGAGGATCGGCTGCGTCTGGCGAATGCGCTGCCGGAGCTGCCCAAGCTCACCGAGGCGCTGAAGAGCGGCGAGCTCAATGTCTCGCAGGCGCGAGAGATCGCGCGCGTCGCCACGCCCGAGACCGAGGAGAAGTGGATCGAGAAGGCGCTCGACTTGAACGTGCGCGAGACGGAGCAGGCCGTTGCCGGTCACTGCAAGGGCGACCTGCCCGAGGATCCGGTTGATCCGCGGCTCGTCCGCAAGACCCTGTGGCTCAGCGTGCGGCCCGAGACCGAGGTGCTGTTCCGCGAGGCACGCAGGCAGCTCGACCAGGAGCGCGGCGAGAAGCTCGACGAGGATGGTGTGCTCGACGCGCTGTGCCGCACGTTCTTGAACCGGACGCGTCGCGGCGAAAGGACGCGAGCTGATCTTGAAGACCGCGCCACCGACGTGGGTGCGAAGGCGGCTCAGGATTGCGACGACGATCGTGATCACGATGATCGCGCGTTGTTCTCCACCCACGTGGGTGCGAAGGCGGCTCAAGATTGCGACGACGATCGTGATCACGAGGATCGGGCGTCGTCCTCCACCCACGTGGGTGCGAAGGCGGGTCAACGTTCCGACGATCCGGATCAGGTTCGCGCATCGGGGCATGGTTCCGACAGCGGTCCTGGTCGAGCTCAGGCATCGAGCTCCACCCACGTGGGTGCGAACGCGAGTCAGGATTCCGATCGCGATCAGGAACGAGGGGCGAGCGCGCATGCGGGGTGTGCGCCGTACAGGATTGCCGTGACGGTGTGCAGCGAGTGCAAACGGGGCTGGCAGCACGGCGGAGGGGCGGTCGAAGAGATGACGCCGCCGGCAGTCGAGGCCGCCATGTGTGATGGGCAGTGGATCGGCGATATCAACTCCAGGTTGGTCGAGCGTGCGCGACAAGACATCTCGCCGGCGACCCGTCGCAAGGTGCTGCATCGCGATCAGGGGCGATGCCGCGTGCCGGGTTGCCACGCGCACCGCAACCTCGACATTCACCACATCCTCCATGTCGTCAACGGGGGAACGAACGAGCTGTGGAATATGCTGACGCTGTGCGAGGCCCACCACCTCGCGCACCACGCGGGCACGCTCGTGATCGAACGCGTTGGTGAAGAGGTGACGTTCCGCCGCGAGGGACGCAATCGATTCACGCGCGCGACGCGCGAGGTCGAGACCAAGGAAGCGTTGCGCGCGCGGGGCCTCGATCGCGATCAGGTGAAGGCGATCATGACGCGCACCGTCACCCACGTGGGTGCGAACGACATTTCGGCCGAGCAATGGCTCGCGATCGCGCTGCGCTATGCCGCGGAGCTCGGCTCGTCACCGAGCGCATGAAGACTGGCCGTGTCGGCACGTGCTCGAGCAGAGCAAGCAGGGCCGGCTAGCTGTCGAGGCGGAGTTCGGTGACTGTACTCTCAAGCCGATTTCGGCGGAGCAGTGGTTCGCGCTCGCGCTGTCGCGGTGTACGCGCAAAGGCGGGGCGCGCTAATCGAGCTCCTCGGTCGTGAGTGACGGCATGATCGCTCAGGGATGGCGCCGGGGTTCCTGACCGCGGTGGTGGCGCGAGCCGATGAGCTCAAGATCCGTACGCTCGTGCTCACCGACGCCCGCGTGCCCGGCGCCCGACTCACCCGTGTACGGCGCGACGGTGAGCTGTGGGTGTTCGACCTCAAGGGCACCAAGCCGGTCGAGGCCACCACCAGCCCCGCCGAGCCCGGCGAACGCCGCCGTCGCGGCCGCCCGCACGCAGTACACCGAGAATTGCGCGGCGGAAAGGTCGGATCGGCGAAGGCGCCGACCGGAACCACCGTCGTTCCCGGCATCGTGTGGTTGTCGTAGTAGACGGTCGCGCCGCAGGTCGGGCAGAAACGAAACGTGGCTGCGGTGCCCTCGTCGCCGACTCGCACGTACTCCTGGGCGCGTCCTTGGATCGTCACCCGGTCGGATGGCCAGCGCGCCTGGATACCGAAGGCGCTGCCCGTGCGCCGCTGGCACGCGAGGCAGTGACACATCGAGATCCTGATTGGCTCGCCGGCGCAAGTCACGGTTAGCTGTCCGCACGTGCACGACGCGGTTTCTCATCCCCGCCAGAATACCGCGCACAGGCCCGGGCGCCGCGGCGGTCAACGTCGCCGCCAAGGTAGTGCACGTGCGCTAGACTGCCCGCGGTCCCGTGTCCCTCCGCGAGCTGTTGACGCCCACACGCCTGCGCACGCTCGCAGGCTATAGCTACGTTCGCGGCGTCGAGTACTTCCGCTCCGGCCGCGTCGGCGAGCTCCGCGCCGAGGGCGACCGCATCGAGGGCGTGGTGGCCGGCAGTGACGACTACCGGGTCGCCATCTTTGTCGACGACGAGGACCTGTTTTCAGAGTGCACGTGTCCGGTCGGCGGGCGTGGCGAGCTGTGCAAGCACGCGGTCGCACTCGCGCTGCAGTACCTCGAGCCGCGCGAGGAGCCGTCACAGGCGGCTGCACCGGCGGGCCCGGTGTTCGCCACGAACCGCGAGCTCGACACGTGGTGTGCGGAGAACGGCGTGAGCCACGAGCTCGCGATCGCAGCCGACGCACTCGGACCCACGCTCCACGAGATGGTGCCGACCGCGCGCGGCGTGCTCCCGTTCGTGCTCGCGCGCTGGTGCCTGCGCGACGTCGCCTCGCTCGAGAATGCATCGCGCTACCTCGGCGTGCAGTCACTACGCCGCGCCGCTTGCGAGGCCGCTCATCGCTACTTGCTGCGAGCGGCAGCGGATGTCGTGGTCGCGCAGCACGAAGAGAGCCAGCCGCGCTCGGTTCCCGACGAGCCCGCACTCATGGCGCTGTGGGCCAAGCTCCTCGAGCTGCGCGCGCCGATCCGCCGCCAGGCATCGCCACGCTCGCGGGCCACGCGCGCCACGGGCTCGCTCACGTTCGATCGCAAGGACACGCAGCTGGTGTGGACCGAGCCGACCCAGCTGCAGATCGTGAACGGCACGTTCCTGCGCGCATCGGTCGAGTCGACGCTGTCGGTACTGCCGGCGGTGAAGACCACGTGCGCCTGCAAGAAGCCGCAGTGCACGCACGTGCTCGCGTTGCTCGACAGCTGCCTCGACCTCCTCGCCGATATTCCGCGACGCGCCGAGGCGCGCACGATCGCCGAGGAGCTGCTGCGCCCGCCTTGGCAGCGCGCGCTCGCCGAGCTCGCGGCCGGCGAGGATCGCTCGACGAAGGCACGCCCCGAGATCGAGGTGTGGTGGCTCATCGACGTCGAGATGGGCAGCTTCACGCTGACGCCGCTCGTGAAGAAGCAGCTCAAGAAGGGCGGCACGAGCGCGGGCTCGCGTATGAGCGCGCTGCGCCTGCTCGACGATCACGCCGACGCGCTGTCGGAGCAGGACCTCGCGATCGCACAGCACCTCGCCGCGTGGCAGCCCGGTCGGCGTGGCTCGACGTATCCGGCACGCGCGTTCTCGACGCTCGTTGGCCACGCGCACGTCGCGCTCGACGAGGATCCCGATGCGCCGATCTCGGTGCGCCGGTTGCCGCTCGGCTTCACCGCGGTGCCGGCCGGCGACGAGATCCGGCTCGAGCCCACCGTCGACGGCGCGCGGTTCAGCCCGCGCGTGCTCGCACCGCTGCTCCAGTTCTTCGCGTCCGGAGAGCCCGTTGTCGTCGTCGAGCCCGAACTCGGCCGCTGCACGCTCGTCGATGTCACCGAGGAGGCGCGCCGGCTGTGGAACGTGCTCGCGAAGTATGGCGACACGTTCCCGCAGGAAGGCCAGGACCAGCTGATGCAGCGGCTGGCGCAGATCGATCGCGCAGTGCCGATCGCGATCCCCGAGACGCTGCTCGGCTCGCGCCTCGCCGATGCTGCGACGGTGGTCGTGCGGCTGCGGCTGACGTACGAAGGCACGCTCGAGCTC
>JBBQFU010000457.1:0-4538 GCA_038322185.1 Haliangiales bacterium | reverse complement strand
GCGCACGCCGGTCACGGCCCACTGGCCCTGCTTGAACACGACGTAGTTGAACGCCGCCTTTGCCGTCGCGCCGACCGGGAAGCCGAGCCACACCCCGAGGGCCCCCATGTCGAGCACGAATCCGAACACGTAGGACAGCGGGACCTGCACGAGGATCGTGGTCCAGATGTTGATCTTCAGGGACAGGCGGGTCGCGCCCGAGCCCTGGAGTAACCCCATCAGCGCGATGTTCATCGAGGCCGGCAGCATCGTGATGCCGAGCACCCGCATCCACATCACCGTGTACTCCTCGAGTGGCGTGCCGGCCGCGACGTCGAAGATCTGGGCGAGCGGGTGCGCGGCGATGATGAACAGGACGCCGAGCCCGGTCATGATCAGCGCGCACAGGATCAGTGATGCATTCGCGATCTGCTTGGCTCGCTCGGTGTTACCGGCGCCGAGCGCCTGACCGACCATCGCGCCCGTCGCCTGTCCGACACCGAGGCCGGGCACGAACGCGAGCGCCTGCACGCGAAGCCCGAGGCCATGCGCCGCGACGGTGACCTGGTCGATGCGTCCGAGCATGCCGAGCGCGGTGAGAAAGCCCGCATTGAGCACGAGCATGTCGACCGCGGCGGGCCAGCCGACCTTGTACAGCTCGACGGCCAGCACCCGATCGATCTTCGTGACCTTGAGCGGCAGCTTGAGGTTCGGGATCCTGCCGCTGCGCAGCACGATCACGAGCGAGCCGGCCATCATCAGCTGCGCGATCACGGTGCCGATCGCCGAGCCGGTCACGCCCATCGCCGGCATGCCGAGGTTGCCGAGGATGAGGCCGTAGTTGAGGACCGCGTTGACGACGTTCGCGCCGAGCGCGCACAGAAATGGGATGCGGGTGTTGCCGACGCCGCGCAGCACGCCGGCGTAGAGCATGCTGAGGTAGAAGAACGGCGTGCCGAGCATCAGCGGCCGCAGATACTGCGCGCCGAGCTCGGCGACATCGGGCTCCGCGCCGAGCACGCTCAAGATCGACTCGGCCGCGAACGCTCCGATCACACCGACCACCACGGCGACGATCACCGTGAGCATCGTGGACTGCACGAGCAGGTGATTGAGCCGGTGGGTGTCGCCGCCACCGTACGCGCGCGCGACGAGCGCGACCGTACCGACGATGAGGCCCATCATCGCGACCAGGAGCAGGAACACGACCTGGATCGCGAAGCCCATCGCGGTGAGCGCCTGCTCGCTGTTCGGGAGCCGTCCGCACAGCGCGGAGTCGACTCCCAGCATCAGCACGTTGAGGACGTTGAGGCCGATGATCGGTGCGGCGAGCTTGAACAGCTGGCGTGAGATGGACGGGGGTACAGCCGACAGAGCGCGGAGTTTAGCGTAGCCTCGACTGGCGATGCACGACGGCCACGAGAACAGACCGTTGTCGTATAGCGAGGAGATCGATCTCGCGCGGGACCTGATCGAACGTGGCGACCGCACGCACGCCCTGCATCACTGCCTCGGTGCCCTCGCGCTCGAGCCGCAGCGACCCGAGTGGCAGCCGCTGCTGCGCGGCCTGCTGTCCAAGGGCGACCTGCGCGCCATGCTCGAGGCCGACTCGTTCTACGCCGCGAAGGCCGCGCTCGCCTGGCACCTGCACGAGCAGAAGGAGCTCGGCTCTGCGCTCGACCTGATCGGGGCCGTCGCGGTCGCGGTGCCGCACCTTGGCTTCCAGCAATGGTTCGGCGTGTGGCTCGAGGAGGCTGCCGCCGCGAAGCTCGCGATCGACGCAGGCACCGTGCTGCGCGTGCTGCTGCTCGGCACCTCGTTCGGCATCGGCCGCATTCGCATGCTGCCGACCGAGCAGGCGGCCGCGCGCGAGCTCGCTCCGATCGCGCGGTTCGCCGCCGAGACGCTGCAGGACCCGCAGGTGTTCTTGCTCGCATCGGCAGTGCTGCGCCGCGCCGGTGACAACTCCGACGCGATCCTGATGGCCCAGCGCGCGCGCGATGCCGGCGGCGAGGTCGCACAGGTCGCGACGATCGTCGGGCTCGCGCTCCGAGCGGCGGGCGAGCCGGCCGACGCGATCGAGGTGTTCGAGGGCGCATTCGAGCAGACCCGCGACGTGATCTATCTCCAGGAGATGTTCCGCGCGCTGGTCGATGCCGGACGCTGGACGGAGGCGAACGAGCTCGCGCAGACCATCAGTCGCAGCAAGCCGCCCGATAGCGAGAGCGCGCTCGAGTACGGCTTCGTCACGCACGCGCTCAAGGCGAACCTGCCCGTGCCGACGTCGCCGCCGCTCGACGATATTCGCCGCCGCTCGCTCGGCCACGGCGCGATCCTCGAGATGGGCGACGCGACCGCGAATGTCCTGCGGCAGATCGCGAGTGCCCCCGACGCGACAGGAGAGTCGATCCGCGCCGGCAGCGTCGAGTGCGCGGTGGCCGGTCACGAAGGTCCGAGCAATCGGTTGTGCATGGCGCTGATGTTCACGGGCTCGACCGACATGCGTCGCGCGTCGTACACGAACCCCACGCCGCTGACCTTCGTACGCGAGGGCACCGACACGTACACGCTGTGGAAGCTCGACGGTGACGTGACCGTGCAAGCGTTGGCCGCGCCGCCGGCCGCGGTCCTCGACTGGATCGAGCAGCTCGCGCAGTCCGATGCCGACGACTTTCTCGACCTGTGGGACACCGCACGCGTGCCGCCTGCCGCGACGGCGCGCGACTGGGTCGCCGCGACGATTCATCCACGCATGCCCCTCGATCGCGTGACCGAGGGACCGAGCTGGCTCGTGCGCTGGCAGATCTGCGCGCTGATCGGCCTCGCGCACGCCGAGCGTGGCTGGGAGGGCACCGGCAGGCGCGATGCGCTGCTCTCGCTGGTGCGCGGCGCGATCGACTGGCCGATGGCGGCGGCGATCCGCGTCGTGACCGAGGTCGCGCTACGCGAGCCGAGTGCCGCGAGAGAGGTCCGCCAGACGCTGATCGATCTGGTGCAGCCGCTCAAGGATGTTCCGAACGCCGCGCTGCCAACCGCGCTCCTGATCGCGCTCGAGATGCTGCCGCACGTCGGCAAGGACTACCTCGAGACGCTGCGCGACGCGCTCGACGCCCGCGACACCGACGACGATGAGGACGATCGCGAGCTGGCCAGCGATGAGCCCGAGCCCGCCGCCGACGAGCCACCGCCACAACCGCCAAAGCGACCGTGGTGGAAAGTCTGGGGCAAGAACTAACGAGCTACAGGCTCGCTGCGCCGAACCACGCCGTCACGCTCCACACCGGCGACGGCTCCATCGCCTCGAACCGATACATGCGCGCCGCCTGTAGCGCGCTGAACAATCGCTTCGACCACGCAACGCGCACGGCGGCCGCCCCCGCCGCGGCATCGCTCGCGACCGCGGCCCACGCCGCCGCTTGCACCCAGCGGCCCATCGGCGCGCCCACCTGCGCGGTGTACAGCCCGCCGAGCCCGGGCCGCCGGCGCGCGCCGAGCTCGAACCAGCCGTGCTCACTCACCGCACCGCCGGTGATGCCCGCGCCGAGGCCGAACGCATCGTCGATTCCCTCGACGCGATGGAGTGGCCCGAATAACCCGCCACGACCCACGCGCACATCCCCCCGCGCAGTCCAGCGAACCTTCGCGCGCTCGATCGCGCCGGCGGCGTACACCACTCCGGTCGGCTGCGGCTCGACGACGAGCGAGGCGCCGACATCCAGTCGCGCGAGCTTGCGCTCGATCCGGCGGAACGCGCCGAGCTCGCCTGCCGCCGCACTGCCCGGATCGATCGCGACGCTCGCGTGCATGCCCCACGGCCGCGCCACCATCCACGTCACCCCACCGGCGACGAGCCGGGGCCCGAGCACGTCGTCGATCTCGGCGCCCGCCTCCAGATCCTCCGACCGTGCTGCGAGCCGCACACCGGTGCGCCAGCGATCGTCGAGCGCGACGCGATAGCCGTCGACGATCCGGCCGACGTGCGCAGGCGCGAGTGCACCGGCTGCGGCTGCGAGCTCGACGTCGCCGACCGTGCCCGCGATCGCGGCATCGCGAATGATCGCGATCACGGCCCATCGCGTGGCCCACTCGCTGCCGCGAAACTGCGCGTCGTCCCACACCCCACGTGCACCGAGCCCGACGTGACCGCGCTCCCACGCGGCATCGAGCCGCAGCTCGACCGCGCTGTAGGTCGAGGCGCCCTGCGCACCGGCGCCGACCTGCGCGCCGATGCGGACCTCGGCTCGCGCAGGACTGCCCGCGACGAGCAGGCCGGCGATGCACAGGAGGCGCATGCCTCGAGCGTCGATCCGCCTGCCGGGAGGGACAACAAACTGACCGTGTAACCACTCGAATGCTATCGTTGGCTCGTGGCGGCCTCGTACACCCCGGAGCAACTGGCGATGCTGGAGGCGCAGATCGCGCACTTCTCCAGCGACGACCACATCCGCCGGGAAGTCGCCGTGTGGCGGGGCTCGACACCCGAGGAGCGCCTGGCCGAGGTCGCCGAGATGTGCGCCGTCGCCGATCACTTCCTGGCTTGCCTCGCGCCCGAGCAGCTC
>JBBQFU010000456.1:0-4552 GCA_038322185.1 Haliangiales bacterium | reverse complement strand
GCGCTTCCGAACATGATCTGATGCGCCAACGTCGTCTTTCCGCTGCCAGGAGCACCTGCGATCAGGTTGAAGGAGAATTCCGGAAGACCTCCGCCCAACACTTCGTCGAGCCCCGGAACCTCGCTGGACAGTCTCTTGATTGCAACACGCTCGATCATGTTGGCCCCTTGATCATGTCCTGTGGAAACACCGATGGCCACACCTCGTAGAGAAGGCGCATCACCAGGCCTTCCCCGATGAGCCGCCCGAGAAGACCAACGAACGCGGCCAGCAAGCTGACGAACGCCTCGGCTGCCACGTCCTGCTCTTGCTTTCCCATCGCAGTGCGAAGCTGTGCCCAACGGAGATCGGAAACATCGGCCTCTTTCTGCGCGAGCCACGGGAAGGTCGCGCTCGCCGTGGTCACGCTGCGAACGAGGAGCGTGCGGGCACCTTCCTCGCCAACGATCCGCGAGAACTGCCGAGCAAGCTTCTCCCACGCCAGCGCCACACCGTCAGCGACGCGCTCCGGCGAAGTTTGCGCGCCGGACTCGTGCACAAGGATCGCTCTCGCAGCAGCGGCGAACTCCAGCGCTCGCGGGCTCTGCACGAGCGTCATGGTTTCGGGATACCGCGAGTGGTCGGCACCGCCCAGCGGGATCGTGGAGATTTCACCACCCTAGCAATCCGGATCGTCTTCAGCCGTGGCACTGGGGGACGCTCGACGGCGTCTCCGGCATCGAGTACGAACGTTCCATGCGGCTCACGCAATTCATCCAGCAGCATCAGCGAATGGGACAGCGACCGGATCACCAAATCTCGTCGCGAATGCTTTGGAGCACGGAGGCGACGCTGGTGACGGTCCTTGCCCGAGGCCATCGCGAGGAAGTCGTGGTGCGCATCCACAACGACGGGCCGCACATTCCTGAGGATGCGATCGAAAGAATCTTTGAGCCAATGGTCCGCGAATCGCCCCAAGGCGACAAGAACCCGACCGGAATGGGACTCGGGCTCTACATCGCTCGCGAAGTCGTCACGGCGCACGGAGGAACAATCGCGGTGACCTCGACCCAGGCGGAAGGGACCGCGTTCACAGGTGCGTGCAGCTGCCTCGCCAACCGCCGCGAAAGAACGCGCCGACCGATCAAGTCGATGGATAGCGGCCCTCGCCGAAGATCGTAGTGCGCGCCTGCGCCCGTCGCTTCGGGCTCGTTGTGGCGAGCACGCACGGCACCGACCGCCCGCCAAATTTCGTAAGTACAAGTCCGCTACGAGTTTTTGGCAGGCATACCGTTCGCAAGGCAGGGGAGCCATGCCATCCCATGCGCCTCGCGAGGTCGGGCTAGCAAGCTGCGCCGAAGATTGCGTCATCACGCGGGGGGACGACATGACTTCAGGCGATGATGTCGATACTCGCGTCGAACAGGTCGCGTGTATTGCTCACGACCTGAGGAATCCCTTGTCCGCCATCAGTATGTGGCTCTCGGTGCTGAGGTTGAAGATCACTGGTGGCGACGCCGATGTTCTCGAAGTTGTTAGAACGATGGAGTGCAACGTGGCGTTCATGGATCATTTGATCAAAGACGTTGTCGACCTCGCGACGATCGAGAACCACCAACTACGATTGCAGCGTACGCGATCCGATCTGGGTCTCATCCTCGCGAACGTGCGTGAACGTGTGTTCGCGCAAGAATCGCGTGTTCACTTCGAGATCGTTCCGACGTGCGATGTGCCTGCCAACGTCGATCAGTCTCGCATCGAGCGCGTTGTCGTCAATCTCGTCGAGAACGCCTTGAAGTATTCCGAGGCTCCTCGAAATGTCGTCGTACGCCTCGATTGTCTTTTAGATCACGCCCGCGTCTCGGTCATCGACAGCGGCCCGGGCCTCTCCGAGCTTGATGCCCGAGTCGTGTTCGACAAGCACTCGCGCGCCCACAGCACGTCGGGCAGGGATGGCGCCGGACTTGGGCTCTACGTGAGCCGTAGGATCGTAGAAGCGCACGGTGGCCGGATCGGGGTCGAAAGCTCTTTTGGTCGAGGATCCTGCTTCTTCTTCGAACTCCCGACCTCACTGGAGAAGTGACTACGTCCAGCAATTGCTCGTCACGTACGTGTCCGTACGCTGCAGCACAGGTGGCCCGCATCGTTTCAAAGCCGGCGAGCGCGATACTCTTCGCGACTTTTCGAGCCGACTCGTCCGAGACGCGGACGACGTCAGCTACACGGGTTTCGCGGCGTCGCGTCGCGCTTTCCAGTTCACCGGGAGAAGCGCCGGCATGTCGACGAGGCGGATGTCGCGGGTCAGGATCGGAAGTACGTCGGCGAGGTACTCGAGCGGATCGATGCCGAGAAGACGACAGCTGCCGAGGATGGTGAAGGCGATCGCGGCGCGCTCGCCGCCGTCGTCGCTTCCCGCGAAGAGAAAATTCTTTCGTGCGATCGCGCAGCAGACGTGGAGCCGCTCCGCGGGACCGTTGTCGATCGGAATCACCCCATCGGTGAGGAATCGACCGAGCGCGACGTGGTGATTCAGCATGTAACGAATGGCGGCGCCGAGCTTCGATGATGGCAGCACGGACGGTTGGTGAGCCCGACACCAGGCAACCAGCTCGTCGAAGACGGGCTTGGTTTTCTCGATTCGCACGGCGAGGACCTGCTCGCGTGTCAGCGGCGGATCGTGCTCGCGGATCTCTTCCTCGATCTTGTAGATCTTTTTGTATGCGGCGAGCGGAAGCGCCGCGCGCTGATCTCCCGCGTCGAGCGCCTTGGTGAAGTAACGCCTCGAATGCATGTTGCAGCAGCACTCGATCAGATCGGGGCGTTTGAAGCTCTCGTCGAAGATGCCCGCCGCATCGGCGACGACGTATCCGGTTCGTCGCGCGAGCACATCCTGGGGGCCGAGCTCGCCCGGTCGCTGCGCGACCTTCTTTCCCGTCGAGCAGTACAGGTACGCGGCCGTCGATCCGTAGTCGCACACGCCGACGTAGCCCCACAGCGTGCCGAGCCGCGTCTTGCCCTTGAGGTTCCGGTCGAGCACCGGCAGGCCGGTGCCATCCATGTGCATGACCCGCGAGGCGAGGACCTCGTCGAGCGCCACGCGCCAGAGTGGTCGGAGCAGGTCGGTCGCCCACTTGAGCTGATCGATCAACGTCGACACCGGAAGGTCGAGGCCGAGTCGTGCAAGTTGCTCGCGTTGCCGGTGGGCCGGCAGGCCGTCGACGAACTTGCTCACGAGGAGGTGTGCGACGAGGCGGAGCCCGTACATGCCGCCTTCGACGATCTTGTCCCCGCGCGGAGCGCATACGATCTGTCCTTCGCAGGGCAGACACGCGAGCTTCTCGCGGCGATCGACGCGCACGATCACCCGCGCCGGCTCGATGTCGATCGTCTGCGTCACATCGTGACCGATGCACGTACGTTCGGTGCCACAGATCGGGCATCGGCGCTCGACTTCGGGAACCAGGATCGGGTTAGTGCGGCGAGGAAGTTCAAGCGGGGTTTCGCGACGGCGGTCTCGGCGAGGGCTGGTCGCGTGTGGCGGGTCGGGCCTCTTGGCTCGATGACACCAGCGTAAGGGCGGGCACGTTCGAGTGGCAGCAGGCAGACGACACCCGGTCGAAGCGGTAGCTCCTACAGGGCGTCGTCCCAGGGGAGGTCGGCTTGGGGCGGAGCGCGGGCCGGGGCGAAGGTACTGGGTTCGGTGGCGAGGCCGAATCGGGCGAGCAACACGCGGGCGAGCGCAGAGTCGGTGACGATGACGACGACGCTGCGGCGCCCACCGCAGGGGCACTGGAGCACGTCGTCGGCGAACACGCGGCGCAAGAGGTCGGCCCACGGGAGCCGGCGCGCGCGTGACGCTGGGCCCGCGGTTTGAGACGGCCGCGGCTCCGTGCAGCGAGCGTCACCTGCCTCGTGCGAGCGGTCGGTGGGAACGAGCGCGCGCAGCGCTTGGCGGTCCTTGCTGGCCGGGCCAAAGATCCCGCTGTACCGGACGAGATGACGGCGCGGCGGCGGGATGATGCCGCACAGCCGGCGCAGGAACGCGACGGGCTCCATGACGAGATGGGTGCGCCCGTCGGGCCACGGTCGCTTGAGCTTGTACGCGATGCGTCCGTCGTCGGTCCACGCGAGGCGCTCCTGCGCGAACGCAGGCCGCGCGCCGTACCGGCACAGCCGTTCGAGCGCGGCGCGATCGTGCGCGGCGACGACGACACCGGCATGCAACGAGAATCCTTCGCACCACGCGCGGAGCCGCTCGACGCCGCGGACGGTCGCACGTGTCTCCGTCGACGAGCGCCAGGTGGTGGCTGCGTCGGCCTGGACCTGTGCGAGCACGTCGGGACGCGCGTCGTCGTCGAAGGCGCCGGCGTTCGCGTGCATGGCGAGCCGCCGCGCGATCCGGCGCAGGAGGCGATCGAGGATCGCGAGCACGTCGGCGTTGGTCGGGACGGGCAGGAGCTCGAACCGTAGGCCCTGGTCGTCGTCGACGAAGACGCCGTCGGGCACGACGAGGTGGAAGTGAACGTTGAGGTTCACCAGCCCGCCGAACCGTTGCACGAAGGTGACGGCGCCG
>JBBQFU010000455.1:0-4556 GCA_038322185.1 Haliangiales bacterium | reverse complement strand
TGTTGTTAAGCACGCGGACATCCTGGCTTGGTAGCCAAAACGAAGGTGACGACGGATCGAGACCCTGCTCCGCACGCGCAAGATCGATCGCGGTGATCCAGACCTGGCTGGGGCCCGTGGTCGTTCGAATCTCACCGTACGGACGGATAGATGCAAAGGAGAGCCACGCCACATCGTCGCTTGATGGAGACCACGCCGGCATGGTGTTCGCCATGTCGGTCAAGTCGTCGATGCTGCCCACGCGTCCGTTCGCCAAACGCAGGCGGATAGGTACACCACCACTCGCGGGGACGATGCGCAGCTCAGCGGAGATGGCACTCTTCGATGAAGTCGCCGCATTCACGTACGCGATGAAACGTCCGTCGGGCGACCAACGCGGGAAGTAGTTGTTGTCGCCGGTCGATGCGACCAGGATCTCCGGCTCGCCCCATGTGCCGTCGAAGAACGGAATGCGCGCGATAGCCGCGGTCTTCACTTCCTGGTTTGCGACGTCACTTGACAGCGCGACAGCAACATAGCTGCCGTCAGGCGACCAGTCCGGGTGCGTCGCCTTCGTCGCCAGCGGTACGCGCCCGGTGTCAGGTCCGATCGGCTCGCCCGTACTCGCGTCGCGCAGCGTCAAGGTTCCCTTCTCTGCAACCAAAACCATGTTGCCATCCGGCGAGAACGTGGCCCAGCCCATCGGCCGTCCGGAGGCCGCGTTGGGCAAGATGGCTCCATCGCCGAGCGTGACGGTTTCCTGTTTCTCTCCATCGTAGCCGAGAACCATCTTGGCCCCGTCGCGCGAGATCGCGTGACACCCGGCACACGTCCCATCGCCCTCCTCAGGGAACAGCTTCGTCGCGCTCGTCGCTGCCGGCGTCGTGCGCATCACGCCACTCGTCGACTCGGACCAGTAGTAGATGGCGCCGCCAGGCTCGCCGCGCGAGAACGACACAGGAACCTTTCCGCTCGCGTAGATCGTTCCCGGATCCGTGCTGGCAGCAGCCTCGATGTCCAGTTGCATCGTCGCTCCCCAATGCGACTTCGCGATCAACGACCAGACGCTCGAGTCAGGTTGCCAACGGTTCGTGCCGGTCAACACGGTCAGATGCAGAACGTCGGAATCGAATCGAAGGCGAAAGGCGTCGTGACTCGTACGTCCCTGCGTGTACTGGAACAGGATGCGTGCGAGCCCCTGCGGGAATCGTGTCTCAGCTGCTGGGTAGAGCAGCGACGGTGACCGGGGTGGATCCGACGCTACGACGGGCGTTCCTGCCGCGAACAAGCTCTCTGCACCGACAGGTGGCGGGAAGACGTCGTCGACGATCGAGATCGTTGCGATCACGTCGAGCTTGGCCGTCCCCTCGACCTGGCCCGCAATCGCGCGAACCGTCACATGCCCCGCAGCTGCCTGCGATGTCTCGTAGCGACCGTCACCGACGAACGATCCAGGGCCCGGATTGTCGACACCCCAACCGACGTACGCGCTCACATCGCGTGTTGTTCCGTCGTCGAACGTGCCGACCGCGGTGTACTCGACCCTCGTCGGTGCAGCGGCGAGATCGCTGATCGTCAGGGTCGTCTCCGCGGGCGTGACGACGAGCGAGGTGATACCAGCGAGCGGATCGTCACCGAAGCGGACGGTCTGGATGCAACCGCACAACGTGACGACGACCGCGACCAGCGACCAGCGGAGTTTCATGGGGAGCTGAGACGTTCGGCCGTGGTCACGTAGGTACCGTTAGGATACGCACGGACGTAGTCGGCGGCTGCCTTTCGAGCGTCGGCGTCGCGCTTGAGCTTCCGCAGGACGGTGACGCGCAGCCAGGCTGCGTCCTCGGCATTGGCGCCGCGCGGAAACCGCTTCGCAAGCTCGTCTAGGTCGCGCAGGGCTGCAGCCGCATCGCGCGTCGCGTGAACCTCCGCGAGGCTGTACAGCGCGAGCGCAGCCCACACGTCCTTGCCGCTTGCGATCATGCGATAGGCGCGCGCAGCCTCGGTCGGGTCATTTGCTTCGAGTCGCTGTGCAGCCGCAAACGCCGCTCGTGACGATTGCCGTGGTGCGGACGGTGCGCGCTGCGTCGCCTCGTCGGAGGGCATCTCGATCGGAGGGGTCTCGGTCGTTTGGGGCTCGACCGCGGTCCGTTCGTGCGAGGCCAACGCCGGTGCCGCTGGGTCGGGCGAATCAACCGCAGCCGTCAAGCCTGGCGTCCACGATGCACCTGCTTCGAGTAGGCGCTCTTCGGTCGGGGACTTGACGCGAACCTTACCGCGCGTCACATCGACGCGAACACCTGCACCGTGCCGCGTCACCGAGAAGCGCGTACCAACGACCTCGACGGTCACATCACCTGCGAGCACGCGGAACGGTGCACGGCCAGGCTTCGGGGCCACGTCACAGTCGACGCTGCCACGCGCCAGGAGCAACGCGGTCGCGCCGCCAGCCTCGCGCTTCACCTCGACGCTGGTATCACCGCCCGCGTCGATCACGGCGTCCGCAACGGTGAACCTCGAGCTGCCACCGACCGGCGTCACGATAAGCGAAGGTGCTTCCGCCAGGTGAGTGACTTCGTGACCGCGACGGCTGACGAGGAACAATACGAGCGCTGCAGCGAGCGCAGCAGCGCCGACGCCAACCAACGCCCAACGCCAGCGCGGCGGCGAGGCGATCACCGCGTCCGATTCGCCGAGAGCCTGGATGGCAGCGAGTCGTGCGAGCACCGCACGCTCGCTCTTGTCACGTCGCGCGTCGGTGCTAATCGGATCGAAATCGATTTCCGGCAAGCTCATCGCTCCACCTTCCCCGCTCGCACCAGGTCCGCGAGGATCGGATCGGACTCGGCACGTTGATACACCTCGCGGCGCGCTCGCCAGATGCGAAGCTTCGCGGCGATCTTTGTCGTGCCCGTGAGCGCCGCGACCTCGGGAATCGTTCTGCCGTCGATGGCATAGAGCGCATACGCGGCACGCGCGTCGGGCGTCAATGCGGCGAGCACTGCGTATAAGCGTCGCAGACCCTCGCGTGCGTGCGCCTTGTCCTCGACGCCCGCAGCGCCGTCCTCGAGCTCGCCCACTGCGTCGAGCGAGACCGTTCGCTTCTTCGCGCGCAGATGATGAAACACGGCGCGCACGGCGATGCGATCGATCCAGGTCGAGAGTTTCGCTTCGGCGCGGAACGATCCGAGCGCGCGAAACATGGAGACAAATGTTTCTTGCACGATGTCATCGACGTCGCGATTGGAGCCCATCAAACGCGCGACCGTCTTGAACACGCGCGGGTACTCGCGCTTGAACAAGGTGCGCTGCGCAGAGGCTTCGCCACGAATGCACGCCGCGATGAGCGCGGCTTCATTCTCGGGCGCGGGCGCAACCAGCTGCAGTGCCACAGCTCATAGTGCCATCGGTCGCGTCGAAGGTTACAGAACCTGGATTGTCAGTGAGATAGCCGCCATCAGCTGGAACGGGGTCATCACGAGGATTTCCTCGCCTTCGACCTCGTACCTCTGGCGCCAGAGTAGGTAGTCCGCCGATACGGCGAGTCCGATATCGACGCCTTCGCGGAACCCATACAAGGCCGTTGCTCCAAGGCGTGCTGCGGGATTGAACTTCCAATCGACGATACTGCGCATCCGCGTCTCACCCGCGAATCGCAAAGCATGAACCGCGACGCCGCCAATGAGTGCAATCGTCGTTGCCGGCGCGACGGCGAGCGGCAATCGCAGAACGGCCGCGATCGAGCGGTCGCCAATGCTGCCCTTGAAGTTGGTGCCCGTGATGTCGGGCGCGAGTCCCAGCGAGAGATCGATCGCTGCGCCGAGCGTGCGTGGGCGCCAAATAACGGCGAGGGAGAGCTGCGCACTGCTCGTGGTTCCTGGTGAACCGAACCGAGCCCCGAGTCCTGCGGTCGTCGCCAATATTGGCGTCGCGGGCTGCGGCGGCGTCTCGACGACAGCGATCGGGGCCGGCTGGCGCAACGACTCTTCGTCCACGGTGAGTGCGCGAAGCATCGCGCGAGCGCTTCGTGCGGTGACCGCTGCCTGCGCGTCGTCGAGCGGTGGTGTGTACGGCACCGTTCGTACAAAGACGCGGTCCGCATCGCGATCGTAGGCGACGAGCGTCGTGATCGCGCCGTCATGAATGAGCCAGATGGCAGCTGATGCGTTCTCGCGTGTGACGAGTTGCCGCGAGGCCCCGGTCAGCTCACCGACTGACGCGGGTGCCACATCCTCGACGGCGATCACGTGCTGTGGCGCTAACGCGTCGCCGAGCGCAGCGACGAGCGCAGCATCGCGGCCAGCGACGACGACATTGTCTCCCCATGCAGCGTGTGCGCTCGCGATGTGAAGAACGACGCAAGCGATGGCAAGGATGCGCACGCGGGAGTCAGCCTATCACGCTGAATCTACCCGGCCGGTAACCTTCGCGAAGTGCTCTCCCTCTAGAGCAGCAAGGGCACGGTGCCCCAATAGAGGAACGACATGCTGCGAATCACTACCCTTACGCTTCTTGCCTTGGTCGGTTGTGCTGATGACCCTGTCTCCTACTCGTCGCCCGTTGCGATCAACCTCAAGGCC
>JBBQFU010000454.1:0-4569 GCA_038322185.1 Haliangiales bacterium | reverse complement strand
GGCCTGGATCTGCGTGAACACGTTCGTCCAGTCGTTCTCGCAGATGACGCCGCTCGCGCCGCCGGTGTCGCTGATGAGCTGCGTGTAGACATCGCCGTCGCGGACAGCGCTTCCGAACGCGCCGCTACAGGTGCCACCGCCTGCGGCGAGGCCATAGATACCGTGCACCTTGTAATTGTCGAACATGCCGGCCGGCGTGAGGGCTGCGAGGCCGTTGGTGAACGTCGCGGCCGACTGGTTGCTATCGTCATCGGTCACGAAGATGAAGTGCTTCATCGCCTCGAGGCGGAGGAAGCTCGAGTAGTTGGGATACTGGGCAACGGCGACCGCCGGACCGTTGCGACTATCCACGTACTGGTCGACAAGCTTGAACCGCGTGTTGTCGCCGCACGATGCGCCCGCGAGCGGAGCAGGAACACAGATCGCGTTCGTGCCCGAATCGCGCGCGATCATGACGACGCGGTAGTCGATCATGCTCGATCCGATCGCACCCGCGAACGTGTTGATCTGTTGCTGGACGTACTGCGTCTCCTGGTCCATCGAGCCCGATTGATCGACGACCCAGATGATGTCCGATGGCAGCGTCACGAAGTCTGCGTTGACCTCATCGCCGGCACACGAGGCCATGCACGATCCGTTGCCGCACACGGGGCGATCGTCCGGACAGTCCGCACTCGTTCCGCACTCCACACACAGCCCGGTCGGCGAGCAGACCGGGGTCGGGGCGGAACAGTCGTTGCCGTCCACGCACGCCTCGCTGCCGCTGTCGCCCGGGCCATTCTCAGACTTGTCCTCGCCGGACGGCCCGCATGCGAGGACGAAGCAGGCGATCATCGGTTGGTAGAGCTTCACGTGATCAAGACTATGCTCGCCACGGCCCGGTTTGGGTAGTTCGTCTGCTCAGGTGCCAATGAAGGTCCTTTGACTACTCCCGATCGCGAGAAGGCGAGTTGCTCAGCGAACAGACCGAAAAAAAGAACGGCAGCTCACCAGCTGCCGTTCTGCGCGAGGTGTCTGCTAAGCAGGGGCCTCGCGAAATCGTTGGGAGCGCTTAGCGCTCGCCGAGGTCGGCCCGCGGCGCATCGTTCGCCGTCAGGTCCTTCGCATCGTCCGTGCTCGCCGTCTTCTGGATCTGCGCGCCACCCTGCGGGCGGCGGGTTCCCATATTGGCGCAGCCAGCAGTGAGGGTCGCGAGAGCGAGAGCGGCAAGTGCGAGCTTGTTCATCACGGTGAACCTTTAATACACGGTTGATACCAATGTAGGTACGAGTGATTACCTGCCGTTAGCTATCTCGACCGAGATGTCGGATAAGCAGAAATCGAGGCGGTCCGTTCGCACTGAAACCGCCAGACAGCAAGTCGTTCGCGGTTTGCGCACGGCCGTGCGCAACTTCGGGCCTCAAACGTGAGCTGCGATACGCGCTCTACGCGAGGACGCCGCGAAGCGCGACCATCAGGACCTCGGACACGACGTCTTCGACGGCCGGCGGGCTGGGATCTCGAATGAGCTGCTCGATGACACCGCGGATCATTCCGAGCATGGCAGCCGCTGCCAGCGGGGGATCGACCTTGCGGAGCAGCCCGATCTCCATCCCGGACTCCATCGCGCGCTTGAGGAGGTCGCGGATCTCGCCGAAGAACTGGTCGAGACGCTCTGCCGCCTCGGCGTCGGGCGTGTGACCGGCCGACAACAGCAGCGTCGCGAGCGGGCGGTCCTGGATGATGTACTCGAGCGTCGCGAGGATCTGCTCGCGCAGCTGCACCTGCGGCGCGGGCGCGCTCTTGTCCTCGACCTCGATGCGGTGAATCCGGGCCCGCAGGTCCGCCATCGCCTGATCGAGGATCGAGTCGAAGACCGCAGCCTTGCTCTCGAAGTAGAGATAGAACGTGCCGCGCGCGATCTGGGCGCGCTCGATGATCGCGTGGATCGATGCACCGTGGTAGCCGGCCTCGGCGAACACGTGCTTGGACGCGTTCATGATCTGACGCCGGCGCTCCAGCTTGGCGCGCTCTGCAGGATCGGCCGTCATCGCCATCGCTAGCCGCCCCGTCGCGATTGATACGCGATGATGGCGCGCTCGAGACCCGAGTAGAACTTGCGGTAGCTGACGCGCGAGTCCGCGAGCTTGCCGTCGAGACAGTGCATCTCGATCTCGGCCTCGACCGCGCGCGCGAACGGCTCGCAGTCGGCGTACAGGTTGATCTCGTCGTAGACACCGTGCGAGAGCGACGTGAAGTTCGCCGAGCCGACATCGGCCCAGCGGTGATCGATCACGACAACCTTGCTGTGCACCATGCGCGGCAGCAGCACGATGGTGAGGTTGTCGGGCGCACCCGTCAGACGCATCAGCGTGTCGCACGTGGCGCGGTTGATGTTCGTGAGGACATCGGCGGCCTCGGCGGTCACGACCTTGACGTGAACACCACGCATCACGGCACGCGCGAGGGCGGCGGTGAAGCGGCGGTCACTGAAGTACGCCATCTCGACGGTGATCGACTCGCGTGCCGCCTCGATCAGCGCAAGGCGGTGGCTGATCATCGGGCAGCTCTTCTTGCGATGCGCCTCGCGGCTGTGCACGAGGAAGTCGATGCCGCGCGACGGATCGAACTCGTCGCCGCCCGACATGCGCTCCTTGAGGCGCGCAACATGCTCGGCGCCCTCGGCCTCGACCATCAGATCGAACCACTCGTGGCGGTGGTTGTCACCGATGCCCATCGAGCCGATCGCGAGGAAGTGATCGTCGATGATGTAGACCTTGGAGTGGTCGAAGCGCTTCCGCATGTGCTCGACCGTGATGTTCGGGTGCTCGACCACGCGTAGTGCGAGCTCGTTCGGCTTCTGCTTGAACGAGCCCGGTGCACGATAAACCTGGCCGAGGAACCACGCCTGAATGCCGCGGATGGGATCGACGCGCTTGTGGAAGAAGCTCTGCTTGTTGCCGCCGGTGTACTCGTACACGGCCGCGATGCGGTCCTTGTGGATGGTGACCTTCGCGCCGCGGTCCGCGGCAGCGAGCACGGCCTCGCCGAACAGGTTGCCGGCCTCGTCGTCGCGCCACAAGAACGCGCGGATCTCGACGGACTTCTTCGCCTCGCGAATGCGGCCAAGGATGGCCTGGAACGCGACCTCGCCCGAGCCGAGCACCCGCAGCGATCCGCCATCGACCGGCGTCGACACCGTGTGAAGCGGCGCCGGCAGTCCGAGCGGCTGCATCTGGTGCTTGACGCGACGCGCCCTGCTTCCAGACGAGCGTCGACGAACAGGGCGGCGGGGCATCTAGATCCCTTACGGTTAACCCGGTTCTGATGATCGGTCAATTAGCGGCAATCTGACCGTGAGGCGACGCGGACGTGAAAGCACGGAGTTAGCCGAGACCGATCCGCCGCTGTAGCTCAGTTATGCATCAACAGACCGCGCGCACCGCCGAGCCAGATGTGCGTCGCGTCGAGTGCGAAGCCCGTGTAGAGCTTGTCACCGCCGAACGCGTCGACCGCCGCGGCGACACCGGGCATGACGCTCCACGATGCGCCCGCATCGGTCGTCGCGAGTACGATCGCCGCGCCCTGCGTCTGATCGAAACCGGCGAGCCAGCCGTGCATTCCGTCGGGCGCGAAGAAGCCAGCCGGCAGCTCGACCATGTGCGACGCGATCTCCGACGGCACGGCGACCGTGGTCCACGTGGTGCCGCCATCCGTGGTGCGACGGATGTACGGCTTGGCCGTCGCGGCGCCAAACCACGCGATGCCGGTCGTCGCGCTCGTGAACGTGACGCCAGTCGGTGTGAAGTCATCGACCTCGGCCGGCGCAGCGAGCGAGTGCGGGAAGAAGGAGAGGCCGCCGTCGGTGCTGATGCAGACCTCGGGATCGTACTCGGGGTTCGCGGTGTACGCGATGACGTTGCGGTCCGCGCCGATGTACACGCTCGACGTCACGGTCGGTACGCCGGCACCGAGCGGGCCGTCCTGGCACTGGTCGGCCGGCACCATCGCCGGGATCGACGGCGAGCCGTTCGGCGCCCACACATCGGTGTAGCTGGCGTTCGTGCTCGGCGCACCCGTCGCGCGATCGACGACGCCGGTCTTGCGCACGAGCGTCGTGCCGCTCGAGGTGACGCGGTAGCCGAGGATCGGCTCGATGCCGACGAGGTTGCCGTTGCGCTCGATCGAGAACGTCGCGCCACCATCGCGGCTCGCGATCACGTCGTTCGCGTACGCCATCGCGATGTAGCCGGTCGGTGTGCGCGCGAGGCCGGTGAAGTCGACCGAGCCCGAGAGACCCAGTCCGGTGTTGTCGCCCGAGAACGCGACGCGCGTGACGGCGCGGCTGGTCGCGGTGAACACGGCGCCGCCGCGGCCAAACGTCTCGCCCGCACCCTGGGTGACGACGTAGCCCTGGTCGGTCGACTCGAAGTAGATGCCGCTGACCAGGTCGTTACCCTTGTGATAGACGGCGCGGTCCGGGTTACTGGTGTCATCGAGGAGCTCGACGCCGGTCCAGCCGTTGACCGTGTTGTCCTGGCCCGAGCCGGAACCGCTGCCGCCGCTGCCCATGCCGCTCGGCTCATCACC
>JBBQFU010000453.1:0-4575 GCA_038322185.1 Haliangiales bacterium | reverse complement strand
TTGCAACGCGCACTGTCCGAATGCCGGACGTCAGGCAAGGCTCGTCGCCACCCTAACGCCCTCGCAGACAGCGTCAGGCGTCGCAGGCCATCGCCACCCCGCGCCGTCGCAGCCAGCGACGTAGATACCGCGCCGTCGCAGACAGCGCCGTAGATAGAGAATCCAAGGACGGACCGTGTTACCGCGCGCGCGTGGCCGACCGGCGGCGCGCGAAGCCGCCGGCTCAGCCTGGGCCCCTCGTGCTGGCCGCTCTCCCCGGCACGATCGTCGGACCGATGCCAGAAGAGCTACTCGTCGGATAATGAGCCGCCGTGCGCCGGGCCTCTTCGCCGATCGCCTCCACAAGCTTGTTCGGTTCGAGCGCGCGGGCAGCGGCGCCCCATTCGAGCACCCACGAGTTAACAGGGCCGAGTGCGGGGAGGCGCATCGAGACGCGCACCGACCCGTCGGGCATGACCTCGACGCGCTGCGAGTCATGCCAGGTGCGCGAGGTGACGTAGGCGGCCTTGTCGGCGGCGAACTCGACGAGGATCTCGTGCGGGCCGTCCTCGTCGGGCAGGTGCGGGCCGAATGCGCCGTGGAGGACGTCGGCGAGCTTGAAGTCGGCGGGCATCGCGAACGTGTGGGCGCGCAGGTGCTCGGCCTCGGTGAAGCGCTCGATCGCAAAGATGCCGACGTTCGCGGCGGCCGCGGGCGAGTCGGGCTCTTTGAGGCGCGCGGCGATCGCGTAGAGGCCGTGACGATAGAGGGCGATCGCGAGCGGTGCGAGGTGGCCGCCGCGGGCGCGGCCCTTCGCGTCGGCGTAGCGATAGCGGACGACCTTGCTCGACAGGATACCGGTTTCGATCGCGTCGATGATGTCCTCTTTGCCGGCGTAGGACTTGGTCCCGTGGTCGGGCATGTACACGAAGCGCTCGCCGAACGAGGCCAGCTCGGCGCGCTCCTTGTCGCTCATACGCTGCTCCAGCTTGGCGAACACCGACCGCACATCCTCGAGGAACGGCGTTCCCTGCAGGACGTCGAATACGCGGCGGACGGCGAGCAGGCTGAACCGTTCGCGCTTGGTGATCGCGATGGGCGTGGCGGTACGCTCGTCGATCAGCGTCGCGATCACGCGGCCGTCCCGGCGGGTGACCTCGATGTCGAAGCCGGCGTCCTGGAGCTCGGCGAGGTCGCGGCGCACGGTCCGCTCGCTCACGCCGAACTCGGTTCCAACTTCGGTCACCCAGCGCCCGCGCTTGTACCCGCGGAGGGCATCGAGCACCCGCAACGCGCGCGCGACCTGGCCGTACTCACCGCGCTTGTACACGCGATGCCCCCGCGGAAAGAGGCTTCGATTCACGAAGAGAAGCCGGCCAGGAAGGCTTCCAGAAGGCTTCGGGTGCGGCTTTCTGAAAGGCTTCCGCGAAGGTTCTGACCGGGCTTTCCACCATGCTTCACGGTCGCCGGGATCTGCTCGGTCCGCAAGGGTTGCGGACCGAGTCCGTAGGCTTGGTATTACATGAAGGTCAGCACCGCCGAACTCGAAGCCGAGAACGTCCATCCTCCACTTGCCCGTGACGCGCTCGGGCACCTTCTGGCGCTGCCCGAAGGCACCGCGAGCTGGCGGATCAGTCGCCACACCGCAGGCCGGCCACGCGTGCTCGCCGGCCCGGACGGTACAGCGATGCGATTCCCGCTCTCGACGACAGCGGCGGAGCTGATCGACTTGTGCGGGTCCGATGCCTACCGGGTCTACGCACTCGACGAGCTGGGCGAGGTGCTCGACTTCGTCACGACGATCCAGGCTTCGCGTCCGCGCAATGCGAACGTGCCCGACGTTCCGTTCGCCGCGCTGAAAGCGGCGAACGATGCGACCCCGACGACGGACCTGCGCTTCGCGCTCCATGCGCTGACCGAGATCGCGCGCATCAACGGCGAGGCGCTGCGGGCGATCAGCGACTCGCAGGCGGACTGGATCAAGACGCTCGCGATGAACAAGGGCCTGCCACGCAACGTGGCGTTCCCAGTGTTGCCGCCGCCGCCGGATGAGGAGCCGGACGACGAGGGCGATGACGATCACGGCCACGCCGAGGACGAAGCGGATGCGAACGCGAGTCCGATGATGCAGTTCC
This sequence comes from Haliangiales bacterium, assembly GCA_038322185.1. Taxonomy (GTDB): domain Bacteria; phylum Myxococcota_A; class Polyangia; order Haliangiales; family Haliangiaceae; genus JABFXX01. The sequence continues at coordinate 2,461 of JBBQFU010000453.1, read as the reverse complement.
TCTCGACCGTGACCCCGCTGATCCCGGGCCTCGTCGCCACGTGGCAGGGCAAGAAGGACGAGCCCGGAGATCCCGAACAGCCCGGCGAGCCGCATGCGCCCGTCACGGTGAACGGGATGGCGCACCTCGCGCGTGTCCAGCAGCAGCTCACGCCACGCGAGCGTGCGTTCCTCGCCGCGCTGCTCGCCGACGAGCGCGGCGACAGCGTCGCGGCCAAGCTGTCGGTGATGCCCCTCGAGCAGGTGGTCGCGCTCGTTCGCGAGCACTGCTCGAAGCCGCCCACACGGCCGCCGGGCGGCGAGCTGACCAGCAAGCAACTTCGCGATCGCGTCCTGGTGCTATTGCCGCGGCTGTCGCCGGCTACGCAGATGCGGTTGGTGGCGCTCGCGCCCAAGGTGAGCGTGACGGCGCAGGTGCCGCCCGAGCTGCGGCGCATGCTCGCCGAGTTGGCACGGCTCGACGACACGGCCGCGATCGCGTGGCTCGAAGCGAACCTCGACGACCTCGAGAAGGCGTTCGCGTCGTGAAGCAACCAACCCCGAAGGAGAGGACGATGGCGGACGAACAGACGAAGGAGGCCGCAACGGCCGCGATGGTCGAGGTGCTGCGCGTGCAGTCGGCGCAGCTCCAGACGATGGTCGATGCCTACGCGGACATCGGACACGCCACCGCGGAGGTGCTGCGCAGCAGGGCACGACAGATCGCGGCGCCACCGCCGATATCGGCGCAGCTCCGCGGCTTCGGCGCACGGCTCGCGGCCAAGGCATCCGCGACGATTTCGCTGCTCACGGAAGATCAGGGCCGGCGCCTGGCCGCGCTCGTCCCGAGCTTCACGCGGGCCGCGCTCGCGAACGATCCGGACGTGATCACGATGGTCATGATGTGGCTCGACCTCGAGCCGTACGAGCTGGCGCGTGTACTGGTGGCGAGCCTGCCCGATCTGGAGCGGAGGTTCGCGTCGTGACGGTCGCGCTCGTGAAGGCGACCGCGAACACGAACGCGCCCACGGCGCCCACGGCGCGTTCGCGCGAGTTCCTGGAGCGGCAGGCGTTCGAGGCGTTCAAGGCGTTCCTGTGCGCGATGCAGGAGTGTGTGGCGGCGCCGTCGTCGACGTCACCCGCGCCCGAACCCGCGAGCGACGTGATGACGGTGGACGAGGCCGCCGCGTTCCTCGGCGTCGATCGCAACACCGTGTACGAGTACACGACCCGAGGCGTGATCCCGCACCAGCGGCTCGGCAAGCGCATCCTGCTCCGGCGCGGTGCGCTGATCGCGTGGCTCGACGCGTCGCTGTGCGCGCCATCGTCGGCGACACGATGATCGAGGCGATCGCGCTGCCGCTCTTCACCGCCCGTGACGGCGCGCGCGTTCGCCTCGTCGTGGCATCATCGCGTTCGTGCAGCGAGCGCTCATCAAGGAGAACGAGATGAGTGTTCGACGTGATACGCGGTTCGGAACCTGGTTCTACCGCAAGTGGGTGCGCACCCCGGATGGACGCAAGGTGCGCATCTTCGGAACTCCGAAGGCCGAGGGCCTGCCCGAGACCAGGGCAGGTGCCGAGGAGGCGGAGCGCCGAGCAATTACGCGCGTCCTCGAAACCGGCGAGCCCAAGAAGCTCGCCACCAACAAGGAGGTCCCGACGGTTCGCGAGTTCAGCACGGTGTTTCTGGACGCCTCGCGGATCAAGAACAAGCCGTCGTCGGTCGAGAGCAAGGAGGTCATCCTCCGCATCCACATCCTGCCGCGCGTCGGTGATCTGCGGCTCGATCGCGTCACGTATGCCGTGATCGAGGACTTCAAGATCGCCCTGTCCAAAACACCGATCCACAACGTGGAGAAGGTGTACGGGATCAAGAAGGCGCAGGTGAAAGGCAAGGCGACGGATGCCAAGGGTCAACCGCTCGACGCCAAGCCGGTGCGGTACCTGTCGGCCAAGACGATCAACAACGTGTTGACGGTGTTGCGCCGGATGCTCGTGGTCGCGCGCAAGCGCGGTCTCATCGAGACGGTGCCCGACGTGGAGTGGTTGAAGAACGAGAAGCCCGAGTTCGATTTCTTCACGTTCGACGAAGCGAAGCGGCTCGTCGCCGCCGCGGACGGTGAGTGGCAGACGATGATCCTCGTCGCGCTGCGCACCGGCATGCGGCTCGGCGAGCTGCTCGCGTTGCAGTGGCAGGACGTCGATCTCGTCGCCGGCCGGATCATGGTTCGGCGTAACGTCGTGTGGGGCCACCTCGGAACGCCGAAGTCGGGCAAGTCACGCGAGATCCCGTTGTCCAACGACGCCCAGAAGGCGTTGAAGGATCACCGGCATCTCCGGGGCGCGCTCGTGTTCTGCGATGCCGGCGGCCACATGCTGACCGAAGGCGAGGTCCGCCACCCGTTGTGGCGCGCGTGCAAGCGGGCCGGGTTGCGGCTCATCACGTGGCACGTGTGCCGGCATTCGTTCGCCTCGCATCTC
>JBBQFU010000452.1:0-4590 GCA_038322185.1 Haliangiales bacterium | reverse complement strand
AGCTTGCGGCGTACCCGCGCGAGGCGCACGTTCTGACCCAGTCGGGCCAGAACCCGTTCGACGCGGGGGAGGGGAGGAGCAGTCTTTCGGGCCACGTGGTCACTATTATTGCCACAAACGCCAGTAATGGAAATAATACTTTCCAATCGGTGGTGCGATAGGTTGCAGGCTACGTGAGCTACATTGGGCGAACCTGATGGAACCCGCCGATCGAATCGAGGCCGACCTTCCGGATCACGCGCCCGCGGCGACGATTGCGGACTTTGTCGAGAAGCCCAGCGCTCACCCGCCTCGCATTCTGATCCTCTACGGATCGCTGCGCGAGAAGAGCTTCAGCCGATACTTGAGCGAGGAGTGTGGTCGCGTGCTCACCGCGTTCGGCGCCGAGGTCCGAACCTTCGATCCTCGCGGCCTGCCGGTCTTCGATCGCTCGTCGTTTGATCTGCCGAAGGTGCGCGAGCTGCGCGAGCTGACGCAGTGGTCGGAGGCGCATGTCTGGGTCTCGCCCGAACAGCACGGCGCAATGACGGCGGCCTTCAAGAACCAGATCGACTGGATCCCGCTCAACGATGGAGCCGTGCGACCTACGCAGGGGCGGACGCTCGCGGTCCTGCAGGTCTCCGGTGGCAGCCAATCGTTCAATGCAGTGAACCAGCTGCGCCTCCTCGGTCGCTGGATGCGTATGTTCACGGTCCCGAACCAGTCGTCCGTTCCGAAGGCGTTCGAGCAGTTCGACGCCGATGGTCGAATGAAGCCGTCGAGCTATCGCGATCGCGTCGTCGACGTGATGGAGGAGCTGTTCCGGTTCACGCTCTTGCTTCGGGATAACGTCGACGTGCTGACCCGGCGCTTCAGCGAAGAGAAGGAACGGCGGGTCTTGGGAGAGTTGAAGCCCGCACTCGGCGTCGGACCGAAGGAGTAGCTCGTCATTGCAGCCAGCCTGCGGCGAAATAGATCGCGACCGCGTCGCTCTCTGCGCGAGCCGGGGCTGACGGTCGCGCTCGGGACTATTCATTCACGCTGCGCGCTGTTAGGAAGTCACGGTGATCTCCTGGCAGGCATATCGACGTAACGTCCCCCTCTACGCAGGGGCCCGGCTCATCTTCTTCGCGAGCGTTGCATTGCTTCTGTTCCTGCTGCCGTTGCTCGAGGGCCTTGCGTACTGGTCGTCGCCGCTCGGTGTCGTCATCGGAATCGTCGTCCCGCTCCTTGGCAGAGCATGGGTGGTCCGTGATCCGCAACGAACGCTCGCTGCGTTGCGCGGGCTCGGGATCGCGATTCCCCTCGTGGTGCTCGCGTATCAGTACGGCAAGCTTCCGCCGATCTTCATCGGCATTCCTGCAGCGCTCGCGGTCGGCTGGGCCAGCATCTGGGTGCTGCTGATGATGGATGACGAGGTTGCCGCGGTCGGCAGCTCGCAAGGCTAAGCCCCATGGGATTTCGCTGCAGGTGGCTCGCCACACGAAACCGCGACCGAGACGACGTGCTCGGTCGCTTACGGTTCAAGCTCGTCGCCGAGCTCGTCGAGGAGGTCTACGAGACCGGCCTGTATGCGCTCGAGGTCGACGACTGGCTTGTCGTGATCGGCGACGGCTTCGACCACATGGACAAGGTGAAGCGAGCAGCAGCGGCGAAGTTGTCCGACGGCGGCGAGGTTCTATATCTGTTCACCGACGACGCGGCGATGGCGTTCGAGCTCGCCATGTTCGACGGTGGTGCCGAGAAGTGGTCCATCGCGTACGATGGCCGCGATGGCGTCACGGCGCCGACCTTTGAGGGAGCCGTCCCGTGGGGCGTGCGCACGCTGCTCGCGAAGCTCGAGAAGGAGCAGGGCAAGGCAGGCGGGCCGAAGGCCGAGGTCGATCACATCTACGAGCTCGCGCCGACATACGCGATGGAGGTCGTGGGGTTTCGCCACGACGAGACGCTCGCGAGCGGCGACCATGTTCCGATCTGGCAGATCGTTCCGAAGACGAGCCGTTAACGTCAGCTGCGCGACGTGACGCGAGTCCATGTTTCTTCTTGGCGGCCATCTCGCGCGGAGCGCCGCCTGTGGCATCGTCACGCGATGACGCTGTTGCGGTGGATGTGCGCGATCTTGGCGTCATGCGGCCATACGGCGGCGCCGCCGCGCCAGGCAGCCGTCGTCGATGCGTGCGCTCCTCGCGCCGAGGTCGACGTCGTGCAGGTCCTCGTGGACATGTACGCCGCGCTCCAGAGCGATGACGTCGCCGGCTTCCAATCCCTCGTCGCGCCGGGGTTCTACGCCTTCGACGTTGGCGAGCGGTACGACGGCGATGCACTGGCCACGTTGATCAAAAGCTTCCACGCCGCTGGCAAGCGCTTCGAGTGGACGGTCACGGACCCCGTGGTGCACTTCGACTGCACGACCGCGTCGATCACGTACACGAATATCGGTGCGGTCGGTGACGCGACCGCGATGCAGCCTCGCCGGTGGCTCGAGTCCGCGAACCTGCGCCACACCTCGGGGCGGTGGCGTATCGAGTTCTTCCATTCCACGCGCGTTCCGCCGAAGCCGACGCCGTAACGGAGCGCGCAGGCGTCAGTTGGGTAGCGCGGAGGGCCGCGCTGTCCGACACCGCCGCGGGCGCGGGGGCGGGCTCGAACTCGCGCTTTCAGATTTCGCAACCGAGCTGCATCGAGCAGATTGCGATCGAGACGGCGTCACGCACCGCGCGACGATACGCGGGTGCGTGGCTCGGCCGTTAGTTGCCAATGCGGATGCCGACACCCACGCTGAAGGACGGCGAGTAGTCGTACGAGCCGTCATCGTAGTAGGTCGAGTACTGGGGGTCCGCAGCATAGTGACCGCCGCCCCACTGCCACTCGTTACCGGTCCATGCCCAGGCGCCGCGCACCCAGATGTAGCCCGGCTGGATCGGGTAGCTCTCGACGATGAGCCGCGGGCGAACGTTCGCGTTGTAGTAACGCGCGCGAATCACCGGGCGGCGATACGTGCGTGTGGTGCCGTTGGCGAACACAAAGCGGTTATTGGTGACATAGACCGGGTTGCGGTTCATCGCGCGACGGTCGGCTCGACGAGCCGGACGATTGTGGCGAGCCGGCGCATTACCACGCTGATGATCGCGAGCATTTGCTCGACGGTTATCGCGATTGTCGTGACGATCGCCGCGACCATTCCCGCGGCGATCCGCAGCAGCGATACCGCTGAACATGGTGAGAGCGAGAGCTACGACAAGGAAGTTACGCATGCAGGGGTCTTGAGCACGGTATGTGCCATGAGCGCGCACTTCGCCCGGGCCCCAGCCAGGCCGATTGAGCCGCGCGAAGTCACAAAGGACACGAGCGATCGACGTAGAACGGGCGAATTCGCCCCCGAGGCCAGGTGTAGGTAGGTACCGATGCTCAGCGAATGCCCTCACCGAGCGCCGCGAGCGACGGCCCACTACGTGAAGGGGTCCCGCCGGATGAACGAGCCGTCCAAGTTGACCCAAGACGCTGTCGCGAACGATGCAGCCCGACGCGGTGAGCAGCATGACGCCGTCAAGGCGACCATCGAAGGCGACGTGAACGCCGAGATCGAGGCGGAAGCCAGCCGTGGCCCGGACGCGGCTCAGGCCCGCAAGATCGAGCAGGTCGCGGGCACATTCCGCGAGCATGCGGTCAACGAGGTGATCGAGTCCGAGAAGGAAGTCCAGCGAGGGCGGGGTGCGGCGCGGATCGCGCAGTTCATCGATTACGGTTTCTACCTCATCTACGCGCTGCTCGGGTTCCGGTTCGTGCTCTCGCTGATCGACGCGCAGAGCAGCGCAGGCTTCGTCCAGTTCATCGTGACCATCACGGACCCGTTCTACGCGCCGTTCGCGAATATCGTGGCCAGCCCAGAGACCAGTGACGGCCACACGGTGCTGATGCCTGTCATCGTCGCGATGGGCGCCTACCTGGTGCTCCACATGGCGATCAAGGGCTTGATTCGCCTCGTCGTGACGCGTACGTCCGAGATCTAGCGCCTGTAACGGTCCGCGAGGTTCGGGTGCCCGTGCGGAAACAGGAGCGCGACTCGTCGGTTGAGTAGTTCCTGCTCCTCCTTCACGAGCGCTTCGATCGAGGCGACGGTCTTGGCGGACACGCCGAGTGCCGCAGCGACCTTCATGACCGTTGCGTGCTCACCAGCGGGATAATCGCGATCTGCGCTGGCCGCGCGGATCGCGTCGTAAAGCAGGACGTTTGCGCCGAAGCGCAAGATCGACTCCGCCATGAGAGCCACGATCTGTTCGACCGGCAGCGCCTCCATGGTGTCGATGCTATCGACCACGTCCTCGCCGTAGCCCTTCGTCGCGAAATAGCCCTTCACCCAGGCACGCTCCTTGGGCGTGACCTTGCCGTCACCGTTGATGATGCTGAACACGGCCTTCGCCATGCTGTTGACCACCTCGGGATTGGTCTTCGGTGGTGCGGATTCGAATCCGAAGTGTGCCCGATACATGAAGTCTGTCGAAAGCGATCTGTAGTCAGCCATAGCGCCGTCCGTTTCGCTTCACACAGTAGCAAAACGCGAGCGCGTTGGAGGCGGCTGCAACTCGCCTGCTGCCCTGACAATGGCCTATG
>JBBQFU010000451.1:0-4620 GCA_038322185.1 Haliangiales bacterium | reverse complement strand
CGCGAGCTTGAGGCTTCGCAGGTGCTCCGCCGTGCGACGCACTGCGATCCCCACAAACTCCTCGTCGTCCCCGAACGGCAAAATCACCGAAACGTCGAACCGCGGGCCCTCAGACATCGGCTGCGCATTAAGCACCAACTGTGCCGCCATGAGACAGTCGTTTTTTCGCACACCGGGCTGACAAACGTTACGCGATTCCAATGAGTTAACTTCGCTCTGACACGGCAAAGGTCGGACCACACTGCGAACGCCCTTACGCGGTGCGGCGGCCGCTCGTGTCGTCGGTTTCGCAGAGGGGCACGGGACTTCCGGAATTCGCCGTGTCGGACCGTGTGGTTACGGACTCGCGCCGGCCGATGGCGTGCTCGAGAAGTCGCGCGCTGACGTGGGTCCAGTCGAGCGTCGCGAGCGGAGTCGGCGAGACGATCTCGGGGTCGCTCGATACCGAGCGCGACCTCAGCACTCGGTCGATCGCGGCGGCGAGTGCGCGTGGATCATCAGGCCGCACGCGCGTGATGCCGGGCAGCTCGCGCAGGCCGCCGACCGCCGCTGCGATCACCGGTACACCTGCGGCGAGTGCTTCGAGCGCGATCATCGGTGTGCCTTCGCTGCGGCCGTTCGGCAACACGCGCGATGGGATAACGACGCAGTCTGTTTCAGCGAGCAGACGATCGCGGGTCGTCTCGTCCACGCTGCCCGCAAACGCGATCGATCTTCTGACGGAGGTTGATGAAGATGACACCCGTGCAGCCGCTGTGAGGGCTGAGCTTGTGCCAGCGAGTGCTTCGAGGCGCGACCGCTCGGGCCCATCACCGGCGATGACCAGCTCCGCATCGGTCGTCGCGATCTTCATCGCTGCGATGGCGACATCGACGCCCTTCACGGGAACCAGCCGTCCGACGACGAGGACTCTCTTCGCGGCAAGCAAGGGGGGCGCAGCAGCCGTGGCTCGCAGTGCAGCGAATCGCGCGACGTCGATTCCCATCGGCTGCGTGATCGCGGTGTCGAGCCAGCTCGCGAGCCGCGGCGCGGCTGCACGCGCGACCTCGCGCAGCTCGCTGCTCACGAACGCGAGTCGAACGTCGCGTGCACGCAGCGCGTACAGCGTCGGTGCGAGCAGACCGAGGCGGCGGAGCGTATGGACGTCACCACCGTGTGCAATCGCGAGAATCGGCAGCGCGCGGCGAGTTGCACACGACGCGAGCATCGGGGGCGCGAGCCCGATCCTCGCGAGTAACGCAGATAGACGCGCTGCTGCCATTCGCCCGCCCGCGCGTGCCGATGCGCCGAGCCCACCATGGTCGTCGAGCGCCGACGACGATGCCGCGAGCCCACCCCGGTCGTCGAGCGCCGACAACGTCATCGCGGGCCCACTCGTTCCGATGACCGCAGCAAGCGCCGACGGAGCGAGCCAGTGTGCGATCACGAGATCCCAGTCGTTGGCGCGCCGCGCGACCTCGCGAGTCAGCGCCGCGGAGAATCGCGCGGCCGCGAGGTAGGAGCGGATGCCGCCGCGCTCGAGCTCGTCGGGCGCCCCACCTCGATAGAACAGTTCGCTCGCGATCGTGTGCGCACCGATCACGTCGACCTGATGTCCGGTGGCACGCAGTGCAGCGACATGGGCCGCGACGAAGTTCCCGGCGTGGTCACCGTCGCTACGCGGATACGACGTGGTGATGACGCCGATCCTCATGCGACCTCAGCCCCGCGCGAGGCGGCGGGCTTGCGCCGCGATCCGTGTGCTCCACGAGCGCAGCAACACCCACGGCAGCGGATGCAGCGCGGTTCCGAAGTTGATGCCGCTGCGCCACTGATCGCCGTAGATCGGCCGGACCGGTACATCGACCACGCGAACGCCGGCAACATACAGACGCGACAGCAGATCGTTGGGATAGCCATAGCGCGCCCACAGCACGTCGAGATCGATCGCGGCGAGTGCACGACGATGAATCGCGGTGTATCCGCACTGCGAATCGAAGACGTGGTGATAGCCCGAGGTCACGCGCGTTGCCGCCGAGAGCAACACGTTGCCGACGATGCGCGTGGTCGGCATTGCGCTCCAGATGTCGGGGTGCTTGAAGCGGTTGCCCTTCACGTAGTCCGCGGTGCCGTCGGCGATCGGTGCGAGCAGCGCGGGGAGATCTGCGGGATCCATCTGGCCATCGCCGGCCATCACGACCGCGACATCGACATCGCCCGCGAGGAGCGCGCATCGATAGCCGGTCGAGATCGCCGCGCCGACACCACGGTTCTCGTCGTGACGCACGACCTCCAACACGCGGCCGGGAGTGGCAGGTGGAAACGCGGCGCGGGCGACTGAGCTGGTGTCATCCGTCGAGGCGTCGTCGATCACGAAGATCTCGTCGACGAAGTCGGGGATTGAGGCCACGGTAGCGGCGATCTTGTTGCCTTCATTGAAGGCTGGGATGACGACGGCGATACGCAGCTGTCGGAACACGGGCCGGTTGTAGCACCCAGGCGCCCGGCATTACGCCTTTGGCGTGTCATAGCACCGTGCTAAATCCAGCCCATCAACGGATCGGAGTCGGTCCGGACTGGAAGAGAACAATGGCTGGCGGAGTTAACAAAGTCATCTTGGTGGGCAATCTGGGCGCGGACCCGGACATGCGATACACGCCGAGCGGTCAGGGTGTTTGCGAGCTGCGCGTCGCGACCAGCGAGAGCTGGAACGACAAGAACGGTCAGCGCCAGGAGCGCACCGAGTGGCACCGCATCGTGGTGTGGGGCAAGCGTGCCGAGGTGTGCTCGAAGTATCTGTCGAAGGGTCGGCAGGTCTACGTCGAAGGGCGCATCCAGACGCGCACGTACGACGACAAGGATGGCAACAAGCGCTACATCACCGAGATCATCGCAGCGGACGTTCAGTTCCTCGGTGGTGGCGGCCGTGAAGGCGAAAAGGGTGGCGGTCGGTCGGGTGGTCGCTCCGATGAGGCGCCTCCGCCGAGCGATGCCGACTTCGGCGGCGGTGCGGGTTATGGCGGTGGTGGTGGTGGCGGTCCCGACGACGACATTCCGTTCTGATCGCGCCCGTGAGGTGAGCCGGTAGCACCGGCACCGTGCATCATCGCGTCGATGTTGCCGCGCACCGGCCTGTGGGCCCACGCCGATTTTATGCGGCTGTGGTCGGCGCAGGCGATCAGCGCATTCGGTTCGCGCATCACGCGCACCGCGCTGCCAATCATCGCGGTCACCACGCTCGGCGAGCCGAGCACCGTGGTCGCACTCCTCGGCGCGATCTACCTGATGCCGGGCGTCATCCTCGCGCTGTTCGCGGGCGGCATGATCGATCGCAGTCGCAAGCGGCGGATCCTGATCGGGTCCGACATTTTCCGTGCAATCGCGGTCGCGACGATCACTGTCGCGTCGATCACGGGCGTGCTGGGGATCTGGCATTTGGTCGTCGTGGCAGCGCTGGTCGGTGCCGCGTCCGCCCTGTTCACGATCGCCGACGTCGCGTACTTGCCAACCCTCGTCGAGAAGAAGCAGCTCGCCGAGGGCAACGCGAAGATCGAGGCGACCGAGGCAGTCGCCGAGATCACCGGCCCGGCGAGTGCGGGTGTGCTGATCGGTGTGTTCGGTGCGCCGCTCGCCGTCGCCATCGATGCAGCGAGCTATCTGTGGAGTGCGGCGCGGCTGCAGCGCATCCAGGCGCAGGAGGCACCGCCGCAACAAGCGCCCTCCGCGGCGTCGAGCACGTGGCAGTCGCGACGCGACCTGCGCGACGGCATGAACGCCATCTTCTCGCATCCGCATGTGCGGCCTGTGGTGATCACGCTCGTGGTGTGGTCGATCGCGGGCGGCTTCTTCACCGCGCTCTACACGTTGTTCTGCCTGCGCACGCTCGGCCTCTCCGAGCTCACGTTTGGAATCGTGATCGCGGTCGGCGGCATCGGTTCGCTGTTCGGTGCATTGATCTCGCGCCGGATGGTCGAGTCGATCGGCCTCGGTCGCACGCTCATTGCGAGCGCGACAATCAGTCTCACGGGCTGCCTCCTGATCCCGCTCGCGAGTGGCGGCGGTTGGTGGACGCTGATGTACCTCGGCGCGCATCAGCTCATCAGTGACTGCTTCTCGGTTGCCTTCGTGATTCAAGCCGTCACGCTGCGCCAGACCGTGTTGCCGAAACATCTGCTCGGGCGCGCGAACGCCGCTGTGCACGTGTGCACTGCGGGTCTCGTCCCCGTCGCTGCACTGGTCGCCGGTTTCCTCGCCGAGCTCCTCTCCATTCGTGAAGCGGTATGGATCGGTGTCCTGATCGGACTCGTCGCGCCGCTGTTCCTGCTGCCACTCCGCCATGTAGGAGCGATGCCTGAACCGCAGTCTTCGACGGAAATCGGCCGGGTCGCAGGTAGTTAGCAGACCGCAGATCTCGCATAGACCGACCAGCGCCGCGCGGCGTTGATATCAGCAAGAGACGAACAGGCACCGCCGCAACGGTGATGCGCCTGTCGTTCAAAGGATCTGTCATGTCGCGCTTCGCCCTCATCTGTTCGCTTGTCTTTGGAATCTCGTCCGCTTCGCTCATCAACTCCGCCGACGCGCAGTTCGCCAAGGCGCCACCGGCCGCATCGGCCGCTGTGGTCGCGTCTGTTGCGCCTG
>JBBQFU010000450.1:0-4664 GCA_038322185.1 Haliangiales bacterium | reverse complement strand
GCGCGAGGGCATGACACACCTCGTGCGCGCCCTCAAGGATCACGAGAAGACGCTCGCGCCCGTTGCCTCTCGGAGGCAGGCCGCGTAGTGATCACCCAACAGCCGCCGCTCCAGTTTCAACAGAGCACGTGACATCGCCCTCAGGAACGAAGCGTTGGGGTGCAGCATAGACCCCTGCGGCCGTAGCAATGGGCACGTAGCCGGTTCGCCCACGCGATCTACTTCAACAGCTTCCGCAGAGAGCCGCTATTGGCGAGCTTCTTCCTGTATTTCGCGAGTTGATCAACCGGATGCACCTCGAGCACCGCAGCGTCGATAACGGCCGCCAACGCCACGTTCACGGCCGCGAGTTGCTCGTCGGACATCGACACGCCGTGAAGCGCACTCGCTGCCTTGGCACGGAGCCCCGTCCGAAGTTCTGCGGCTGGGTTGCTTTTTGCCTTGTGAATTGCGGCGTCGACTACTTCGGCCATTGCCTTCTGCACGGTCCCAGATTGCTCGGTGGTCCCGAGCCCTTCAAGCGCGGCCGCTGCCTTGTCCTCCAGCCGCTGCCTCGCAGCCCTGATTGCGAAGTCATTTGGCTTGTATAACCGTTCGAGTTCTTTGACCGCGATATCGGCAGCCTGCTCGATGCGCGGCGCCGGACGGTGCGCCAGCAAATCGGCCATGACATCGGCCTGCGCACGGTTGTCAAATACGACGGCCGCGTCGCGGGCGGCCGCTACGTTGTCGTCGTCGATCCAGAGCGGTCCCATTCCGGGCGACTTCTCCTGAAGCAAGTCGTCGATCAACGCCTTCCGTTTGTCTGCGCCGCCGTCGGTGTCGGCCCAGTCGGGGGACGCCGCACGCGAGTAAAGATTACCGAGAAGCCAGCCAAACTTCCCTCTGAATTCGGACTCAAGGCGCGCTCTGCGCGCGTCGAGCAAGACATCGTAATGCTCTTGCCGCAGCGCTACCTTGATGCGCAGAAAGGCAACTGGGCGGAGTGGTGGCCACGCCGCGGGCAGAGGTCGGCATGGACGACGCCAACGCGATGATCGCGGCGCACTGTGGCGCTGGGGGCTACGCGATCACCCGCGAGGGCGAATCTGTCGTCGGCGATACCGTCGTCACGGAGGCCGCCAACAGCGTGGATGCGCAGACCACCGACGGAAGCGGCCAGGTCCAGGCACACGACAGCTCCAAGACCGTGTTCGCCAGGGGCTCGGACTGGCAGGTGCACTACAGCTGCAACGATCCGCGGACGGTCAACATGGGCCTCATCACCCGGACCCTCCGGTTCAGCCGGGCTATCTGCGATCGCGCAACGGTCGCCGGGGCGTCGTCGAGTGGCGTGAACGCGACGCGGGCTCAGGCCACGAGCGGCACGAACACGAGGCCGCGGTACATGGCTCGCGACGATAGCCCATACGAAGCTGCTTCGCGTCGCGCTATGGTGCGCGCGTGATTCCGAGCGAGTTCCGCTACTGGGCGAACCTCGACCGCCCGCATGTGCGGCGGGTACGCGGGCTCGTGCGCCGGGTGCTCGGCTTCGATCCGGCACGTGGTCCGCACGCTCGGCGAGATGCATTACGACGCAGATCCGGCATGCGAGGCATTCGTCGACGAGGTCTATCTGCAGCGCGGTGCACCCCGGCGGGCCGTGCACTCCTCGAGCGCGCACTCGCCGAAGGCATGACCAAGCGTAACGCCGTGATTCTGGCCCACTACTACCAGGAGTCGGAGATCCAGGATCTCGCTGACTACGTCGGTGACTCGCCCCAGTCCGAGATGAGCAAGTGATCCGCTGGCTGCTGCCGCTCGCGGACACGTAGAAAAAGTACCCGTGCTGCCCCGTTCGTTCGTTTGTGGAGAGGTGCGTCCGTCAGTCATCGCGCTGTCGCTTCTCGTGTGGATCGGGAGCGCCCCAGGTTGCGGCCCTCGCGCGCTCCGATCAGAATCTCCCGCCTCAGGGGCGTCGCCATCGCGGACAGCGGATACGTGTCGTGGGCCCAAACTACGCGCGCTGTCGACGTGGGAGACACGATGGCGTCACCTCGCAACGATGTCGACCGCAGCCAACGATGCGCCGGGATCGTCGATCATGAGTGACTTTGTTGGCGTTCGGCTCGGCTCCTTTCCGCACGTCGCCTTGTCGATTCTCGAAGGCACGCTGACGATCGACAGCGTCGTCATCTCGCACCAGCTCGGACACCGCGCGCAGAGGACGCATGCCGTCAATACAACCCTCGACGCGTTGGCGCCGACGCTGTGGATCGACCAGGGAAACAGCGCCATCGACACGGTCGAGGTGCATTACCAGAACACGCCGCGCGAAACGTTGGTCCAGGTGTGGGGCCGTTGGGATGACTTCGTCGCAGCACCCGAGTCGCTGCCGGCCATCCTGGTGAGCGAGATGCTCTACGCCCGCGACACGCGGAAGCTGCTACCGGTCGGCACCAAGCACCGCACGTTTGACGAGCTGTTCCTCAATAACGATGGTTGCATCGACGTGCGCGCGTTGACGCTGACCTTCGCGGATGGAGCACGCTCGACAATCCGCGCACCTGCGCCCCGGATCGCCGACGAGTTTGGCAACTGGGACGGGTGGGGCGTCGCGTTGACGCAGGCGATGCAGATCGCGTCCATCGAGGTCGACTATCGGATCGCGTCCTCGGCATGCGACCACGCGGGGATCCGGATCATCGCGCGCTGACCTCTGGTGTGGCGCCGGAGCTTGCGGCCCATCATCACCGCCGACCGCGTCACCGTTCGGCTCGACGGCCGCGTCGAGTACAAGTTCCGCAAGCCCGACCCGTCCGGTCGCACGTCGTGGGTCACCGACGGCCCGACTTGGTGCCGTCGCTTGGCAACCCTCCTTCCACCGCGTCGCGGCCATACGACGAGGTTCCACGGAGTTTTCGCTTCTGCCCATCGACTCCGCGCGCGCGTCGTTCCCACACCCATCGTCGAAGATCCGTGTGCGCGACGTCAATTAGATTCACCCGGCGTGTTGCCTCACCAACCGTTGCTACCACGCTGCGTCAGCCAGATCGCACCCGAGGTCATTAGTTCAGCGTGGCTGCGTTCGGCGTCTTCACGGTTGAAGTGATGTCCGCGGTGAACACGAGCTTCATCGCCGCCGCTCGACGCCAGACCTTTACGCGACGTTGAAGGGTGCGGAGCAGTGCCGCCGGGTAGACCTCCGGTTCTTCGACTTGGAGCCTTACGAGTAGCTCCTTCGCAGTTCGATCGGGCTCGCTGTCCAACCATCCGACGATGCGGGGCCACACCTTCTCGAAGGGATCCTTGTGAGTGCGCCAGTGACGAAGGGGCTTGGCCTCCTTGCGGTGGGTGGGGCGCACTTCTCCGTCGTGCCAGGCCGTAGATAGGCTCTTGAGGAACTGGTCGAGCTCGCCATCACGATGCGGAACGACGTGCGGTACCGCTCCGGCTGCAAGACCCGCGAGCTGCTGCTGCACTGCCCGGATCTCGTCGAGTAGCCGCAGTGGGTCGAGCGTGATCGCTACTGCACGTAGGCGCTCCTTCATCTCGTCGGGCACCGAGTCCGATTGCAACAGGCGCGCACACGGGGTCTCTGGCGCGTGGTAGCGCTTGCTCACCCGTGCGCCGACACGCTTCTTCTCCGCGAGCTTGAACGACGGCTGGAAGAAGTTCACGAACAGCCTCGACGATGCGTACAAGCGCGCGAGCGTGTCGGCGGCTGCCATCCCCTCGAGTCGTCGATAGCCGACGAGGCGTCGGACCACGGAGCCGTTCTTCTGCTCGACCCACGCTTGGTCATTTTTCTTGTAGGGCCGCGCTCGCGTGAACTCGATCTTCGCTTCGCTGCAGTACGTGAGCACCGCCTCGTTGATGAACTCACTGCCGTTGTCCGTGTCGAAGCCACGCAGAGGAAACGGCATCGTCGTCCGCAGCCTGGTCAACGCTTCAACGATCAACGAGCTCTCGCGTACCGCGAGCGCCACGCACTCGGTCCAGCCGCTCGCGATGTCGGTGAGCACCAACGTGTGCACGAAGCTTCCGGCCACGTTCTCGCCACCGTGAGACACGAGGTCGGCTTCCATGAACCCAGGCAGCGGGTTGTTCCAATCGCCGAAGGTCCGCACGGGAATCGCCTTCCGGATCGCTGGCTTGGCGCTCACTCGCGTCCGCGGCCCGTCCACTCGGCCGCGCGCCATGGCGAGCATCCGGTCGATCGTCGACGCGCTCACGGCCATGACCTTCTCCCGGATGCCGGCATCGAGCTGTAGGTGTCGGTGGCGCTCGAGGGCCGGGAGTAGCACCGGGACCAGCGCCTTGAGCCGCTTGCCGCAGATGCGGTCAGCAGCTTCCCACAACACGATGAGCACCTCCCGCACGGCCTCGTCGTAGAGCCGCAATCTCGGAGCTCTCACCGGCGCAGTCGCGGTGGAGTCGTCGTTCAAGACCCGGATTGAATGCTTTCGGTGGTAGCCGGTGACCGCAACGAACTCGTCCAGGATCCGCAGCTTGTCTTCTCTCGCTGCCATCCGGTACCTCCCGCCGATCGCACGCACCAGCTCTCGACGGGTATCCACGCTGATTCTCTTGGCCATCGTTGCATCCTGAGGCCTGCCACCGCGGGTAGCAGATTCGGTGAGGCAACGACCCCCGCTCGGTAACAATCCGAGCGGCGCAATGCG
>JBBQFU010000449.1:0-4770 GCA_038322185.1 Haliangiales bacterium | reverse complement strand
CGGCGAAACGTTGGTGGGGCATCCTGTTCAACCCTGAATGAGACTGGCTCGCGCCAGACCACGTCAGACCGAGCATGGACGCGAACCAACACGTCCCAAAGGTACGGTCCGTCCTGGACCTACTTGCGGGACAACTCTTAGGCCAGCCGTTGCGAGTTGTAGTCGATGCGATGGGCAGCGATCGCGCGCCGATTCCCGAGGTCGCTGGTGCTCTACGCGCCGCGGCCACTCAGAACATCGATATCACCCTTGTCGGTGATCCCGTGCGTCTCGAAGCCGAGCTCGCACGTGCGAGCGCCGACGTGGCGCGTGCTGCGCGCAACCCGCTGCGCCGTGCCGCCGATCGTGCCGATCCTCAGACCACCGAGGCGGGTGGCGAGGACGATCGACAGGCCCACCGTCGCGCGCGCGATCGCATCACGATCGTCGCAGCCTCCGAGATCGTCACGATGCACGATCATCCGGCGCAGGCGTTCCGGTCGAAGCCCGACTCGTCGATGCGTCGTGCGGTCGACCTGGTCGCCGCGGGGCAGGGCGATGCCGTGGTCTCGGCGGGCAACTCGGGCGCGATGCTCGCGACATGCATCTTCGTGCTCGGTCGGCTGCGCGGTGTCGAGCGGCCCGCGATCGTGACGGTGCTACCGACTCCGTCGGGGCCGCTCACTCTCTGCGATGCAGGCGCGAACGTCGAACCGAAGGCGGCGCAGCTCGCGCAGTTCGGCATCCTCGGGGCCGCCTACGATCGGGTGGTCCATGCGCGCCCTCGTCCGCGTCTCGGACTCCTCGCCAACGGCTCCGAGTCTGGCAAGGGGACGCCGCTCACGCGCGAGGCGCACGCCTTGCTCACCGCTGCGACGGGGCCGTTCCAGTACGTCGGCTACGTCGAGGGCAGTGACCTGTTCCGCGGTGTCGTCGATGTGATCGCGACCGATGGCTTCACCGGCAACGTCGTGCTCAAGACCTGTGAGGGCATCGCGGAAGGTCTGTTCGGTCTCGTGCGGCAGGAGCTCGAGAAGACCCCGCGTGCGCGGCTGGGTGGAACGCTGGTCGCGCCAGCGCTGCGCGAGCTCGCCAAGCGGATCGACTACTCCGAGATCGGCGGCGCACTCCTCGCGGGTGTCGCAGAACCCGCGGTGATCGCGCACGGGCGCAGTGACGCAAATGCGATCGCCTCGGCGATCCGTGCAGCTGCGCAGTTCGCGGAGCGGGCACTGCCGGCCCAGCTCGCGGCCGCGCTCGACGTGCTGGGCTAACAGTCGCTGCGGCTTACGCCCGCAGGCCGCTCGCTCGCTGATCCTACGCCGCGGTCACTGCTCGGTCGCTGCGCCCCGCTCGCGGCTCGTCCGCTAGGCTCGCTCGCTGCGCTTACGCCGCGGTCACTGCGCTCACGGCTCGGTCGCTGTGCCTGCTTGGCCGCTGGGCTAACGGCTTGGTCCCTGCGCCCCCAACGCTGCGCTCGCTGCTCGGCTGCGGCAGTGCTCCCCCTACACCATGCTCGCTGGTCGGCCGGCAACCGGTTGGACTGCACCCGCTGCGACGTGATGCGCCTAGCGGTAGCGGCGCCCGCGGTATCGGCGCCGCTGCTCGTGGCGATGGCCGCTGCTGCGACTGCTCGACGTCGGGCGTGTTGCCCGCGCCGGGGGTGAACGCGTCATCAGTCCCGGGCGCGTCGCTTGCCTCGGGCGAGTATGCGTTGTCGGTCTCGTTGCTGGCATCGGGGACGTACGAATCGCCGAGCTCAGCCGACGGCTGCTCGTAGATGCTCGGGGGCGGCTCGACCGTCGGCTCGCTGGACGTCGATCGCTCGAAGCTCTCGTCGGGTTCTACCGCGTGGCGGAGCCCGACCAGAACCGCGAGTCGCTGGAACGAGTTCTGGGTCGCCTCGCCGGTGTGGCAGCTGCGCTCCGCGTACTCGCCGCACGGTGCGTCGGCGTCGACGAACGTCTCGGCTCGTCCGAAGCCGCAGTCCTCGCGTGGGTAGCTCATGACGTCGCCGCACTGCATGCTGTGATCGAGTCCCATCGCGTGCCCGACTTCGTGTGCCGTGACGTTGCAGAGCTGGCGTGCATCACGTTCGCCGACTGACTTCGAGAACACGTGAACCACGGCGTCGTGGGTCACCCGGACGTCGATGACGCCGACCCCGGCGACGCGGGTGCCGTCATAGCCGAGCTGCTCTGCGCGTCCGCCGACGACCGCGGTGATGAACTCGCCCCCGTCGGCCGCTGGTCAACGACCTCGACGTCGAATGCTGCGAACTTCTCCTGGACGCACGTCACCAGGCCGGCCCACGTCTTGGCCGTGCCGCCAAACTTCGGGATCGCGACCTCCACAAGGCTGCCGTCCCAGTTGCGGTCGATCACGGTCCCGCCGCGTTGGAGGAACACGGTCGCACCCTGTGCACTCGCAGACGTTGCCGATACACCCAGCAACCCAATCGCCAGCAGCGCTCGCATGCTTCAAGACCCTTTCGACGGCTTGCAACCACAGACGCCGCCCACCGCCGCTGATTTCATTGCGAACTGCGAAGCAAAAGATCGCCCCGCTTCCGTACAATCCCTCCATGGGCAAGCGTGAGTCGCCAATCAAGGTGTGCTTGACCAACGTCGGCAAGGACACCGAAACGCCGTGGGCTGAAGACCTGGGGCCCGCGCCCGAGCCGTACACCGACGGCTCGCGTCTCGTGCGCCTGGTCAATGTCCCATTCCTCCACGCAAAGCCCACGTGGGGCGACACCATCGTTGTCGCCCCGGCCGGCGACGGCCTTCTGACGTGGGACCGCCACGAGGTTCCCTTCGCCGATGTCGATGCCCTGATCTTCGAGGATGGTGGGCGGTGGGCCATGATCGTCGACTACGAGCCGCATCCCGACTCGCCCGATGCGGCCTACGCAACCCTCGCGCGTGCATGTGCCGAGCACGATGTCGTCTGCGAGGCGGCCTGGGGGCCGCGTGACGGTGACCCGGGCCGTGTCTACCTGGCCGTGAAGAACCAGCTCTCCGATGCGACGCTCATGAAGCGCTTGCGCAATGCCGGGCTGCCCTGCGAGCTGATCCAGATCCATCCGACGCCTGCCGAGCCACGGGCGAAGAAGCCGGCTGCAAAGCGCGGGGCGGCAAAGCCTGCTGCGAGCGCGAAGAAGCCCGCACCGAAACCGGCGAAGCGGGCACCGAAGGCCGCGAAGCCTGCGGCGAAGAAGGCGGTACGGAAGGCAGCGAAGCCGATCGCAAAGAAGCCGGCAGCAAAGCCCGTCTCGAAGGCCGGCACGAAGAAGCCTTCGTCGGCCGCGAAGGGTGGCGCGAAGAAGCCTTCGTCGGGCGCGAAGGCCAAGAAGCCTCCGCTCGCCCGCAAGAAGCGCTAGGTCACTGCTCGCGGCAGCAGCTGCAACCGCGACAGCAGCGCCGGCCGAAGAGTGCAGAGATGAGCCACCCGATAACCGGGATCGTGGCCTTTGGCCGATCGATGACGAGAACGCCAACGACCGCACACGCAGCGCTTACCAAGAGAAACGTCATTCCATCGTTCATCGCAATCCTCCTTTAGCGGCCCGTCACGAGCCGCGCGAGTTGTCGAAACCACCGGTCCGCGCGCATCTCCACCTCGAGCGTGAGCACGATGATGATGGGGACGCACAGCGCCGCTCCAACCGTGATGACCGTGTTCATGGCGCCGATATCGGCTCGCCCACGCCGCGGTTGCCGAAACAAACCGCGGCAGGTGCGCGTTTCGAGCGCGCACCTGCCGCAGCCTCACCCGATCCGTCTGCCCTCGATGTCGAGTCGAGGCAACAGACAGATCGCCACCACGCTCACCACGGGCACTGCTCCCCCGAGCAGAAGCCACGTCCCCAGATCCCGATTCTTGATCCCCGCGACGGTGACGCAGAACAGCGCGCCGACGATCGCCGCCGCCATCGCCGCAAGCATCACGGCGCCGGTGGCTCCACCTCTGCGACGCAAAGAACAGCAACGACGCCGATGAGCGGCAGCAGAAACCCGAGCACGATCCAACCGACTGGGTTGCGGTTCTTGCCCGCGGCGAGCACGCCCGAAATCACTGCACCGAGAATGCAGATGAACAGCAGCATGACCTTACGCCCGCTTCCCGAGGCGGTAGTGAGGAACCGCGAGCGTCTTCTGGGTGATCGGCTTCAGCAGCCAGACCGCAATGATCGCGAGCAGCGGGAAGATGAAGCCCAGAGCAGCCCACCCCGGCACGCTCCGGCCTTTCCCCGACGCAAGCACCAGCGAAACGCACGCGCCGAGCAGCGAAACAAACAAGACGTATCCATTCATGTCGTCCTCCTGTGCCGTTCGTATCGGTCGCTCGCGCTCGCGGTTGCGAACTTTCGTTCGCTCCCTACGCCGCGTCGCGCCGCGCCGCGCCGCGGCTCCGGGGCGGCACCGCCCAGCCAGGGCTGCGGTGCTTGTAGAGAGCAATGCAAAAGGCGACCAACGCGGCGTTCGAACCAGTCGCTTCTTGAATCAGTTCGTTACTGGAGTTGCGCGTCAGGTTGCCGCGCGCCTGCCAGTTCGGATCGTCCTCAACGATGGGGTCGGTTTCATCACGCGCGATGAGGCAGGACGCGTCCGGTACCTTGGTGTGATGCTTCTGGACTCCGACGTGAGTCTGCTGAGCGACAGTTACATCTCCCCGCCGCATTGCTCCGCTTGATTTGCTACCGAGCGTGGGTCGTTGCCTCACCGTATCTGCTACCCGCGGTGGCAGCCAGGAGGGGCAACGATGGCCAAGAAAATGAGCGCAGACGTT
>JBBQFU010000448.1:0-4783 GCA_038322185.1 Haliangiales bacterium | reverse complement strand
GTCATCCTCGCGGCGTACCGCGAGTGGGGGCACGATGCGCTTCGCCGCTTCAACGGAATGTTCGCGTTCGCTCTGTGGGACACGAAGCGGCGCGAGCTGTTTTGCGCTCGCGATCGGCTCGGCGTGAAGCCGTTCTACTATTTCCGGGATGCCGACAACTTCGTGTTCGCGTCGGAGATCAAGGCGCTGTTCGCGCACCCGACCGTGCCACGCACGCCAAACCCCGCCGCGATTTACGACTACCTCGCACTTAAGGTGGTCGATCATACCGCCGACACGTTCTTCTCGGGCATCCACCATCTCCCCGCCGCACACTATCTCGTCGTGCGGCCGGCGGACGGCCACGTCACGCAACGCAGGTGGTGGGACGTTGTCATCAATGACGATGCCGACGCATCGGACACCGTGCGAAGGCAACAGGTGGACGAGCTCACTGAGGTGTTTCGCGATGCCGTGCGTTTGCGCCTGCGCAGCGATGTTCCTGTCGGCACTTGCCTCAGCGGTGGCATCGACTCGTCTGCAATCGCGATCACGGCCAACGATCTCATCTTCCGGGAGCATGCGATCCCGCAGGACCTGATCGGCAAGCACCAGAAGACATTCACAGCGTGCTTCGACGATCCTCGGTTCGACGAGCGCAAATTCAGCTCGCTCGTTCTCGAGAAAACCGGCGCCGATAGCTACACCGTGTTCCCGAGCGCCGAAGGCCTGTGGAGCGACCTGGAACGCTTGCTCTTTCACATGGACGAGCCGTTCAGCTCCACCAGCCAGTACTCGCAGTTCTGCGTGATGCGCCGTGTCTCCGAAGCCGGCGTCAAGGTGACACTCGATGGACAAGGTGCCGACGAGCTGTTCGCCGGATACCCCGGCTACTACGGCGCACTGATCACGACGTTGCTGATGCGCGGGCGAGCACGCCAGGCCGCGCACGAGCTACGCGCGGCGGGCGCGATGGGGGGGCGCGGTCGCAACACGCTCGAGCTCGCAGCGCGCGTCGCCTACGGGCTGATGCCATTCGCCAGCCAGCTGCGGGCCATCGCCGGGCGGTTGCGGCCGAACCTCACCCCGGAGGCTCGTCTGTCTGCGGTCGTCCGCCCCGAGCTCGATGCGCAATACGGCCACCGCCGGCGCGAGCTGATCGCGGGCCAGGAAGCTCGCTTGCGCGACTTCCCACGGCGGCTGCATTACGACGTCTTCCACGGCAGTCTCCCTGCCCTTCTCCGCTACGAGGACCGCAACTCGATGGCCTTCTCGATCGAAGCGCGAACACCGTTCCTCGACTACCGTCTTGTCGAGCTCGCGTTCGCGATGCCGATGTCGCAGAAGATCGGCAACGGCTGGACCAAGCGGGCTCTGCGCGAGTCCCTCGAAGGCGTACTCCCTCCGGAGATCCAGTGGCGCACCGACAAGAAGGGTTTCGTGACGCCCGAGACGATCTGGCTGCGCGAGCTCCAGCCGCGTGTGCGTGATGTCCTGTCCGGCACGCTCGCGAGCGCAGATTACCTCGACGATCACGGCGTCCGGACCGAGCTCACGCGCGCGCTCGCCGCAACGAACGAAGGCGCGTACTACACCGATGTGTTCCGCTGGCTGCTGCTCGAGATGTGGATGAGGTCGGTGCGAGCGATGCCGGCGCCCGCAGTAGGATAGATCGTGCCAGAATGCGCACGGTGTCTCGCCCTGCGGTCTCTGTGATGCTGCCCTGTTTCAACGCAGGGGAGACCTTGCCGCTTGCCCTGGCGTCGCTCGTCGCGCAAACGCATACGGACTGGGAGTGTGTGTGCATCGACGACGGCTCGACCGACAACACCGGGGCGGTGCTCGAGGATGCTGCTCGCCGTGATTCTCGTTTTCGGGTGGAGCGCTTTCCCGAGAATCGTGGCCGCGGCGCAGCGCGCCAGCGTGTCCTGGAGCTGATCCGAGGCCACTACCTCGCGTTTCTCGACGCCGATGACTGGATGTACCCCGCGAGGCTCGCTCACGAGGTGCACTGGCTCGAAGCGGAGCCAAGGATTGCTGCGGTCAGCGTGTGTGCCGCAGCGACGCGCGACGCGGAGATCATCGGGGTTCTTCGCCCAGCGGTCAGCTCGCTGCCCGCCATCGAGCTGTTTTCGGAGCCGAAGCCTCCCCCCATTCTGTTCCCGGCCTCCATGATTCGCGCTGAGCTGGGCCGTGCAACCGGCTTTGATCCGCGGTTCCGTCGCTCACAGGATTCCGACTTCCTGATTCGAGCGCTGCTCGGCAACTTCTACGCGCTAAGCGCAGAGGTCTTGTACGCGTACTCGACGACTGCGCAGACCTGGAAGACAACGAATCTCGGATACCGCTATCGCATGCAAGCCCATCTGCGGCACCTTCGCGAATACCCGGTACGCGTGACGCGCACGGTCGTCACAACCGCTGCGAAGACCCTCGTGTACCGGGTGGCCGGAGCGCTCGGGATGGATCCGAAGCTCGTCGCTCGACGCTGGAAACCCGTCGATGAGATCACGGCGCAGCGCTATCACGCCGCGCGGACGTCGGTGCTCCAGGTGCAGCGCAACTTCTGGCAGTGATCAGGCGCGGCGCGCAAAGGGTGCCCGAGGCAGAAACTTCTGCGCGAGAAATACGGACAACAGAACCCATAGCATCGTGAACCGGAGCCCTTGGTGCGCGACGGTGTACGCGACCGTGGGCACCAGGATCAACGTTGCGCGCAACGAAGCCCCGGATATCAAACGCCACACGAACGCGAGAAAGAGAGCCGCCCCGACAATGCCGTAGCTGAACAGCACCGTCGCAGCGGACGAGTGGATCTCGTGTCCGACGTTGAATCGACCGAAATCACCTTCGCCCGCACCCAGGATGAGATGTTCCTTGTGCTCCCATAGACGATCGTAGCCGCGCTCCTCCACGAACCCACCAGCAGCGTCCTGATCTTTGAGCTCTGCGCGGCGACGCGATGACTCGATCGCGTTCGCCAGCGGCCCGCCTACGTTGCTGAGCGCGACCGCTGCGAGCATGCCCGCCACAATGATCTTGGGGTTGGAGAATAAGAGCAGCACCAGGAGAATCGCGACGCCGGCCACGGCTGCACGAGAGGCAGAGAGAACCGCGAGGTAGACACATGCAGACAGTCCGACGCCGGCGATCAGCATGCTGATCTTGAGGCGCTTCTGCGTCAGAGAGATCGTGCACGCCGCGAGCAGAGACCAGTAACCGAGCTGGTTCGGGTTATTGAAGAACAGCGCAGAGCGGACGTCGTCAGACGAGGCCACGAACGATACGACCACCTGATACGCAACGGCGAAGAACACCGAGTACGTCGTGGCGCGCAAGAACAGATCGCCGCTGCGGCGGTAGATGAGTATGGCGGCGAACATCACCGCGGCGTTGAAGATGTAATAGATGGGAAAGACGGCGTAGTCGGAGCGGTTGAACTTGCCTGTGATCAGCGCCCATCCGTAGTTAACGATGCAGACCCAGATCGTGAACACGATGAGCGCCCGCAACAGCCGGACAGCCGCACCATCAAGACGGCCGTCCCAGCGGACCAAAGCCAGTGGCAGGATGAGAAAGATCAGCGCGTTGCCGGGCTGCGGAGTTCCGCTGTCGCCGACGTAGATGGGTATCGACGCGACGAACGCGCACCAAAAAAACAGCACGGGCTCACGCGAGAACGCGCGCAATGCCGCCTGGATTGGACGCGCCTTCCGACGCGCAGTCACGGCGACAGGGTATCGAGCCGCTGCGTTCATGCTTTGACCGCGAGAACGGTGTCGATCACCCGGGCTCGCTGCGCGACGTCGAGATTCGAGCCACTCGGCAAGCAGATACCGTGTTCGAACAAGCGCTGGGCAACTGCACCACCGATCGAGCGTGCGCCGGCGAAGACGGGCTGCATGTGCATGGGCTTCCAGACAGGCCGAGCTTCGATGTCAGCTGCCGCCAGCGTGTCGATCACGCGATCACGTGACGCAGGAGCGCGAGCCGGATCGAGCAATGCGCAGGTCAGCCAGCAAGAGGACGTCCCATACGGGGCCTCGACGAGAAACGACCAGCCAGGAAGCTCGCCCAGCGCTGCCTGGTAGGCTTCGTTATGCGCACGTCGGGCAGTCACGCGCCGATCGAGATCGCGAAGCTGCGCGCGACCGACCGCTGCGAGCAGGTTCGACATCCGGTAGTTGTAGCCGATCGCTTCATGCTCGTAGTGACGCGCCGGACTGCGGGCTTGCGTCGACAGGTAGCGTGCTCGGTCGACCCACTCCTTGCGCTGGCCGAGGAGCATGCCGCCACCTGATGTCGTGATGATCTTGTTGCCGTTGAACGAGAGAATCGACAGGTCGCACGACGACCCGGCAGGCTTGCCTTTGTACGTGGCGCCGAGCGCCTCTGCCGCATCCTCGATGACAAACACTCCGTGCTTCCGGCAGACGTCGACGATCGGATCGAGGTCTGCACACTGTCCGTAGAGATCGACGACGATGACCGCTTTCGGCAGCCGATTGGCGTGTGCGGCATCCGCGAGCGCCTGTGCGAGCAGCGCCGGATCCATGTTCCACGTCCGCGATTCGCTGTCGACAAACACCGGCGTCGCCCGCACGTAGTGCACGGCATTGGCGGTGGCCGCGAACGTCAGCGTGGAGAGCCACACCTCGTCGCCCGCGCCCACGCCGATCACCTCGAGCGCGAGATGTAGCGCAGCGGTGCCACTCGACAGCGCGAGCGCGTGTGGAACACCGACGCGAGCGGCCACCTCGGCCTCGAAGCCATCGACGTGCGGTCCGAGCGGCGCGATCCAGTT
>JBBQFU010000447.1:0-4792 GCA_038322185.1 Haliangiales bacterium | reverse complement strand
GGGGCGACCGGCACGCGCTCCATGGTCTGGTCGGCCGGCATCGGCGGGGCGACGATGTTCTCCGAGCTGGTGTGGCCCGTCGCGCTCAGCCCCTCGGGGTCGGCGATCTGGTTGAGCGCGGTGTCGACCTGTGGCGCCTGCGGAGCCTCCTCGAACACCGTCGCCTCGAAGTCGTCGTCGGACAGGATCTCGATCTTCGGCGCGTCGTCGTCGGCGCCCTCGGTGAACTGATCCGCGAATCGCTCGGCGAGCAGCGTGTACGCGTGGCGCAGGTGGCGCCGCGCTGCACTCGCGGTGAAGTCTCGCCGCACGCGCTCGTAGCCCGCCGCTGCGATGCGATCACGCAGTGCCGGCTCGCCGATCAGGCGCAGGACCTTGCGCGCGAGGTCGACCGGATCACCAGGCTCGAACAACAGGGCCTCGCGACCATTGTCGACGACCATCGACACGGTCTCGCGCTTCGGCGCGACGATCGCGCGCTTGCAGGCCATGTACTCGAGCAGCTTCGTCGGGTAGACCACCGCGGGATTCGGCGTGAGGTCACTCGCTGCTGGCACCACGCACACCGTCGCGCTCGCGATGAGTGCGGGCAGCTGGTCGTGATCGACGGCACCGAGGATCTCGACCTTGTCGGTCAGCTCGAGCTCGCGAATCCCTTCGCGCATCAGCTGCTCGAACTTTGGCGACACCACCGGGCCGGCGAGGATCAGGCGCGCATCCACCTCGCGGACGATCGAGGCCATCGCGCGCACGAGCACGCGCACGCCGCGGCCGGGATCGATCGAGCCCGCGTAGAGGATGCGCGGCGGGCCGCTCTTCTCGGGCTCGTCCCAGTCGAAGCGGTCGACATCGACACCGGGTGGCGACAGCACCACCCGCTCCGGACGGCCGCGACCCTGGAGCGCCTTCACCGCGGCGGGCGTCGGCGCGAGCACGAGGTCGGACGCCAAGATACAGGCCTCCTCATCGCGGCCATACTGCGCGTCGAGGTCGGGATCGAGCGCGGACTCGCCCAGCGGCGACCGGGTCAGGTCGTAGACCACGGCGTAGCCCAGCCGCGATCGTGCCTCGAGGACCGGGATCCCGCTCCAGCTATCGCGACAGTGGACGACGTCGTACTCGGCCCCCTCGAGCTGGCGCTTGAGTGCACGCTGAAACGCCTGGATCTGGGTCTTGAGGTCGGCCTCCTGGGTGGGCACGCGCAGCACGCGGACCGATCCCTGGCGCTCGACATAGGCCTGGTCAGCTTCTTTGACCACCAACAAATCCACGCTGTGGAACGGGGTCAGCGACCGGATCACGTGCCGCAGCTGAACACCTGCGCGGCGTGGGCCCGGAACGGCGCAGAATCCCGTTAGCAACACACGGGGCATCGCCCGACCATCGTCGGGCACTTCCTCAGCACGTGCAAGACGATCCGCTGCGCGTCTCGTTGATCCCGGCGGGTGGGGTGCGCTATCTCCCGCAACGTGAATCGCCTCATCGAGTACCTCCGACAAAACATGATGATCGACTTCCAGGGTGATCTGTCGGTGGCGAAGGTGAGGGAGCTCCTGGCTGGTGACGACACGCGCGACGCCAAGAACTTGCTCGCCAAGCTCGTCGCCGAGAAGAAGGTCGAGGACATGATCCTCGTCCTCGCCGACTGCCTGACCGAGCCGGCGCAGCGCGCGCTCACGGATGACGTGATGCGCGAGCAGCTCCGCATGTACGCGGAAAGCTAACGCCTCCCGGTCGTCCCCGGCTCGGGTGGCTCGCTCGTGCTAGTTTCCAGGCCATGGGAACTCCGGTGCCTGATTCCAAGACGCCCGCGCTTGCGGCGCTAGGTCTCATCGTCCTCGGCCTCGTGATCGCGGCGGTTCAGGGTTTCTCGCACGGGTCGATCCTGGGCGGCCTCGTCGCCGCTTCCGGCGCCATTCCGGCCTGCTACGGCATGTGGAAGGGCATCCAGCAGGAGACGCAGGGCACCCTCGCGGCCTCCGTCGGTACCTGCGTGCTGGCCCTCGCGGTCGGCGGCCTGCTCATCGTGCTGCGCTTCGTCGACTGGTTGCGCTGACCATGCGGGCCGCCGCGCTCGCCATCTTCGCGCTGCTGTTCGCTGTCTCGGCCGAGGCAGCGCCCGCCAAGCTCGCCTACACGGGCAAGGCGATGGGCACCTATGTGACGGTCTGGTTCTGGACCGACAAGGAAGCCGCTGCCGCCAAGGCCGCCGAGTCCGTGTTCAACGAGATGAAGCGGCTCGACGCGGTGATGACCACGTGGACCGAGACGTCCGAGGTCTCGAAGGTCAACCAGGCCGCGGGCAAGAAGCCGGTCGCCGTCTCTGCCGAGACCTTCGCGGTGATCGAGCGTGCCGTCGATATCTCGAAGAAGTCCGGCGGCGTGTTCGACATCAGCGTCGGCGCGTTCAAGGGCCTGTGGAAGTTCGACCAGGACATGGACACCACGCTGCCGTCGGACGAGGACGTCAAGGCTCGCCTCGCGCTCATCGGCTACAAGGACATCGTCCTCAACAAGGCCAAACGCACCGTGTTCCTCAAGCGCACGGGGATGTTCATCAACCTCGGTGGCATCGCGAAGGGCTTCGCGGTCGATCGCTGCGCCACACTGCTCAAGAAGGCCGGGTTCACCGACTTCATGGTGCAGGCCGGTGGCGATATGTACGTCGCGGGCAAGAAGGGCACTGACCCGTGGGTCGTCGGCATCCGCGATCCGCGTGGCGAGCGCGACGAGATGTTCGCGCTGATGCCGATCGAGAATCACAGCTTCTCGACGAGCGGTGATTACGAGCGCGGCTTCGTCAAGGACGGCACGCGCTACCACCACATCCTCGACCCGCGCACCGGCCAGCCCGCGCGCGCGTCGCGCTCGGTCACCATCAGAGCCAAGGATGCATTCACCGCCGACGCATGGAGCAAGGTGATGTTCATCGCCGGCTACAAGGAGGGTCTCGAGCTGATCAAGAAGTACAAGCTCAAGGACTTCGAGGTCGTGTGGGTCGACGACAACAACGAGCTGCACATGACGCCGGGCATCGAGAAGCAGATCCAGATCAAGAAGCAGCCGACCGCCGGCCCGTAGCTCCGCGGACACCACCTTCGCGGTGCTTGTCACGGTCCTTGATGACACGTATCCTTGTGTCATGAGTCGACTGAATCTGACACTCGACCCTGACACACTGGCATGGCTCGAACGGCACGCAGCGCGCGAGAGACTCGCGGTGGCTGCACTGGCTCGGCGCCTGCTGCAAGAAGCCGTCGATCAGCATGAGACGCTCGCTCGGCGGCGGAAGCTTGCCGCTGACTACGCAGCCGGCCGTGACGACGTCCGTGAGGTCCTGAGCGAGCTCGAGCGGCCTCAGCTGGAGGGGCTGCTCGATGACTAGCGGGCTCGACGTGCGGCGCGGCGACATCGTGTGGATCAACTGCGACCCGTCCGTTGGTGTCGAACCCCGCAAGACACGAACCTGCGTTGTGGTCTCGAACGACATCGCTAACCGATACGGCCAAGCGATCACGATCGTACCCACGCAGGCCTACTCGAAGGAGCGGTCCGGGCGTGTCTACATGGTCGATCTCCGGCGACCGCGGTCACCGCTCCGTGATTCCCGAGTTGCGAACTGCTCGATGATCATGACGTACGATCGCACCCGCATCGTCAAGCACGAGGGGGCAGTGAACGCTGAAGCGCGGGCCGACATCGATCGTGCTCTTCGGGTCCACCTCGGCCTCGAAGACTGATCGTCGACGACAAGAACGAGCTGCACATGACGGGCGGGCATCGAGAAGCACGCCCGGCCGTAGCTCAGCTCGCCGCGGACACGACCTGCACGTTCGCGACGGGCACGGTCTCGATCTCGACCATGCGCTGCGCGCCGAGCCAGCGGCCCATCGCCGCCTCGATCGACTGCGGCGTGACGGCGCGATAGCGCGCGAGGTCATCGGCGAGACCGTCGGGGTTGTCGGTGTAGAGCGCGTAGCGCTGCAGCATGTTCGCGCGGCGCGACAGGCCCGACAGCGACCAGATCGCGGCAGCCTCGCGGCGCGTGACCTGGCGTGCGATCGCTTCGGCGTCGACGCCGCGCGCGCACTCCTCGTCGAGGATCTTGCGGATCGCGTCGGGATCCGTGGAGGTCTTTAGATCGACCTGCACGTGGACCTCGCCACCGAGGCGGCCGTTCTGCGTGTACGTCGACACGCGCTGCGCGAGCTGGGTCTCGTAGACCAGGCGACGCCACAGCGCGCCGGTACCGATGGCGCACCACGCACCGGTGAGGATGTCGAGCTCGGGCTCGTCGGCGGCGAATGCGAGCGGGCCGTGCCACGCGCGATGGATGCGGGGCAGCGCGGCGAACTTGTCGGTGACACGCTCGCGAACCGGCCCGCTGATCTGCGGGATCGGCGGCTGCGGGCGCGCTGGCCGTTTCGAGGCCGGGAAGCTGCCGAAGTACTTGTCGACGAGCGTGTTGGCCTCGTCGCGATCGAAGTCGCCCGCGATCACGAGCGTGGCGTTCGCCGGCACGTACCAGGTGCGATAGAACTCGACGATGTCATCGGCGGTCGCGGCCTGGATGTGATCGTGGAGGCCGATCGTCAGGTGGCGCTCGGGATGACCTTCGGGAAACAGCGCGAGCGACAGCGCGAAGCGCTCCGGCCCATACGGCACCACCTCGTAGCGCTGCCGCCGCTCGGCGCGCACCACGGCCTGCTGCTGCACGAGCCGGTCGGCCTTGAAGCCCGGCAGGAAGTAGCCCATGCGATCGCTCTCGAGCCACAGCGCGAGCGCGAGCTCG
>JBBQFU010000446.1:0-4800 GCA_038322185.1 Haliangiales bacterium | reverse complement strand
GCGTCGACCGCGTCGTTGGCGAGGGGTCAGACACAAGTAGCACCACTAGCGTCGAGCGGAGCTAGTGGTGCTCTTTGTGTCTGACCCTAATCCGCTCTAATCCGCTCCGTCGTGGGTTGAGAGTCGTGGACGTGACACGAGCACGAGCACGTGGCACGAGCACGTGACCACCATGCAGGGCGCAGTACTAAGTCAGCGTCTTTTAGTCGAGCTTGGTCATCGCGTCCGTCACCTGGGAGAGCTCGATCGGCTTGACCAGGTGCATCTCGAAGCCGGCGTCGCGCGAGCGCTCCTTGTCGGACGTATGGCCGTAGCCAGTGACCGCAATGAGATGCGGCGGCTTGCCCCCGAGCTCGCGCAGCCGGCGGCCGAGCTCGTAGCCGTCCATCACTGGCAGGCCGATATCGAGGAACGCGATCTCGGGCGGGTTCTCGCGCGCGGCCTCGAGCGCCGTCGGACCGTCGTACGCGACATCGACATGGTGGCCGAGCCGCTTGAGCGCCTCCGAGAACAGGAAGGCCGCGTCTTCGTTATCGTCGACGACGAGCACGCGACGGCGGCGGCTGGACGGGAGAGCAAACGCGCCACTCGTGTTGCGAGCTGACGGACGCGTGTTGGCGAACCGCGGCAGCTCGATCGTGAACTCGCTGCCCTTGTTCGGCCCTTCACTCGTCGCGCGGATCGAGCCGCCGTGCATATCGAGGAGCGACTTCGCGATCGCGAGACCGAGACCGAGACCGCCCGCGGCGCGGTCGATGCCTTGGCGGCCCTGCACGAACGAGTCAAAGATGTGAGGCAGCAGCTTGGCGTCGATGCCGATGCCGTTATCGCGGACGGAGACCGAGACCGTCGAGGCGCCTGGATGCACACTCAGGTGGACGTCACCACCCGGCGGCGTGTAGCGCGCGGCGTTCGTGAGCAAGTTGCAGATCACCTGTGCGAGGCGCTGCGGGTCGGCGTGGACCACGACACCGTTCGGGTCCACATCGATGCTGAGCTTGTGGTTACGCTCCTCGAGCGCCGGGCTCGCAAGCTCGACCGCTTGCGCGACGATGTCGGCGACCTCGACGGCGCGGCGGCGGAGCTCGACCTTGCCGCGCGTGATGCGCGAGACATCGAGCAGATCGTCGACGAGTCTCATCATGTGCTTGCACTGGCGTTCGATCACGACACGCTCTTTCTCGTTCGCGTCACTGCCGCGCAGACGCATGAGCTGCGTCGCGGTCAGGATCGGCGCCAGGGGATTGCGAAGCTCGTGACCCAGCATCGCGAGGAACTCGTCCTTCGCGCGGCTCGCCAGCTCGGCGCGCTCGCGTTCGTGATCGAGGCGCTCGTAAGTCGTCGCACGATCGAGCGCCAGCGCGATCTGGCGGACGACATCCTGCGCGAGTGCGCGAAACGGCGGGTTGAGCTCGCGCGGCGTCGCAAAGCCCATCACGCACATCCCGAGGCGGCGGCCGCCCGCGTAGAGCGGCAAGGCAAATAGCGCGCGCAGGGGCGAGCTCTCTGCACCGAGGGCAGACGGATCGTTGGACCAGACGCTTCGCGACCCGCTGGCGGCCTGAACGTGTCGCATCGTATCGACCCCGACACCGTGTCCAACCAGCGTGGACTCGGTGCCGTTGTCGTGGTGCTCGACGAGCAGCACGCCATCGGTATCCAGTGTCGTGCCGACGATCTCGGTCATCACGTCGACGAGCTCGAGGCGTGTTGTGACCTCGCCGAGGGCAGACGCGAGGCGATCGAGCCGGACGAGCTGGCCGCGCCCGATCCGCGTGCTCTCGTAGGCAGCCTCGGCGGCCTGGCGGCGTGCCATCTCGCTCGCGAGGGCTGTTGTCAGCTGACCGAGCTCGACGCGAAGACGATCAACCTCGGCATCGGCGGGAGGCGCGTCGATCCCGAACGCGCTGTGAGCGTTGCAGACATGGTTGAACGTATCGACTTGATCTCCCGCAGCGAACGCATCGAGCGTGTACCCGCAGGCGAGGTCGATCGAGTAACGAATCAGCTGGTCGTTCCACCAGTGCTCGAGCGCGATCGCGCCGTCGCGGTCGTCATGGCGCGCGAAAATATCGACCAGCTCGCCGAAGGCGACGACATGGCCGTAGAGCGCGATCGCGTCGCGAAGCGGGCGAAGCACGAGCTGCTCGACCATGTTCGTCCGCAGCCCGGGCCGAGTCCACGCACGTGCAAACACCTCGTCGGCATCGACGAGCAGGAGCTGCCCGCGACCCATGGCTGCAGCGATGTCGACATCGCGGGCCGTGAGCGCTGCGCGGAGCTCCACCATGTGGGGCGCCGTGACGAGTGCGGCGGCGGCATGGCGAGCACGCATTGCGCCGCACAGCCGCTCCGCGACGCGAGCGGCCGGAAACGTGTCGCGATAGAACTCCACCGTGTGCGGGCGCGTCTGGTGAGCGTGGAGCCGGTTCGGCTCGAGCGCGGCAAGCGCGGCCGTCGCGCCATGGACCACCTCCCAGGTGTCGTTCGACCGCACGAGCGAGATGCTGTGATTGCGCAGGACGTCGACCACCTCTGCTTCGTCACACTTGGCGAGCGAGTAGCTGCAGAGCGCGATGATCTTGCGGCCCTGGAACGCCGCGTGGACCTTGCACTCGTAGTCCGCGAACGAGGCCCACTGCTCCGAGCCAAGCCAGTAAGTGTTGCCGCTGAGTCGGAGCCCGGCGTAACCATCGCGCAGCGCCGCTTCCTCCGCCGACAGCCAGCTCTCGATCACCTGCTCGGAGGTCATCTCGCCGCTGCGGGTGTGCCAGGCGCTGTGATCGAGGATCTCGATCTGCTTTGACCGCTCATGTTGAGCCAGATCCGGCACGACGCGCGCCAGGGCGGCGCGCGCCTGCGACGCGCCGAGCGGATGAGCGGTGACCCAGATACACCGCTCATTTGCCGCGAGTCCTGCGGCGAAGAACGGAACCAGCGTATCCAGTAGATCTTGCTGGTCGCGATACAGCTGCCCGACGTGAGAGCCGGGCGCCAGATCGCCGAGTTGTGGAATTCCGCTAGGCGTTGCCATCGGGCGACCGACCAATGTGCAAGAAGCGCGCGCTAGATGCCGTGAGTGTTTACAACTCGCTGGGTTGCCGCAATGTGACTGCGCCGCTCGCCGCGCAGGGGGGCACACGCAATCGCCGGGCATGCGTGCTGCAACTGTCCGCTGCATGCGCCCGCTTCTTCTCGGAGTCTTGCTGTCGTCGACCACCGCACTGGCTGAGCCGACCTCGGCGCCCGTGCAGCCGTCGTCCCCGTCCCAGCCGGCCCCCGCCGAGCCATCGGCTCCTGCCGAGCCGGCGGCGACGCCCACGCCTGCGCCGGTGGCTGTGCCGCGCGGCAATGGACTGACGCTCGTGGTCGTTGCCGACCTGCCGGAGAAGTGTCGGGACCTCGGCAAGCTCGCCGACTCGCCGAGCAAGAACCAGGCGCTGTCGGCGCGCAGCTCGCTCGCGAGCTGCCTCGTCGAGGAGCGTGTCAAGCTGGTCGTGCTGTGTGACTGCGAGCAGTCGGTGCGCGACCTCGAGGCCGCGAGCGCGCAGAGCCTCGCGCTCCTCGACGAGGTGATCCAGGTTGGTGACGCGCCGACCAAGATCCTCGCGCTGCAGGTGCAAGGCGACCTGCTCGCGGGGTTCGCGACGCGGATCCTCGCGACCGTGCCGCAGCCGATCGATGCGAACGAGTCGTCGATCGCGTTGCGCGACACGCGGCTGTCATTGATCCAGCCGCACGTCGTACCGTGGCAGCAGCGAGCCCGCACCGCATATCAGCAGCTCGAGACGATCGCGCGCGGCAATCCACAGCTCGCGAAGAACGCGGCGGTCGTCGCTGCGGTTCGCTCGAGCCGCGCCAAGCTCGCCACGCTCACCACCCCACCGCAGACCGCCACGCGCTAGCTGCGCGCCTTGGTCACGCCCGCCGGCACACCGCTGCTCGGCAGCACCGTCGACGACACGCCGAGTGCGGGCGTCCAGCGCAGCCGCGCGTTCGCGTGCGGAACGGGCGGAGGCATCGTCGGCCGCGGGGTACGCGCCGGCCGGCCGCGCGAGATGTCGACGCTGTCCTCGATCACGTCGTCATCGGCGAGCAGCGGCGGTGCCTCGAGAACATCGAGGATTGCCTTCGCGCGCGACGCCACCTCGGCGGCCGACGGACGGCTCATCGGGTTGGGCGCGAGCATGTCGTCGACCAGCGCGTGGACCTTCGCCGGCAACCCCGCGCGGGACGCGAGCACGAGATCCGCGACCAGGCCGAGCGCGAACACATCGTCGGCGTACGCGCGGTCGGCGTCCTCCGATGCATCGGGGACGCGGGCATCACACCAGTTCACGACGCACAGCGGATAGCCGCGCGAGCCGTCACCGCGAACGATCGCCTCGGGACGCACGCCGCGATGCGCGACGTTGCGGCCGTGCGCGTGAGCGAGGACCTCACCCACCTCGCGCAGCATCGCGAGCAGCTCGCACACCGGAACGTAGCCACCTTCGAGCAGCGTCTCGGCCAGCGACTCGCCATCGACGAGCTCGCTCGCGACCCACGGCCGCTGCGTGCGCTGATCGGCGAGCACGCCGACCTCATAGACGCGCGGCACGCCAGGATGGCGAAGCGCATCGAGGATGCAGGCCTCGCGCATCATGCGGACCGCGACGGGGCGCAGGCCGACGAACGTCGGGTGCATGACACACAGCTGGACCCGGCGCGGCAGCAGCACGTGTGCCGCCACGTAACCCTCGCCCGCCTCGCGATCGATCACGTAGTCGCCAATGCGCGATCCTGGCGTCAGACGAGCGA
>JBBQFU010000445.1:0-4830 GCA_038322185.1 Haliangiales bacterium | reverse complement strand
CACCCGGCAAGGATCGCGTCACGGTGCGCTCGTTCATGGCGCATCACCAGGGGATGTCCCTGCTGGCGCTGACCTACGCGCTGCTCGATCGACCGATGCAGCGGCGGTTCTCCGCCGATCCGGCGCTACGCGCGACCGATCTGCTGCTCCAGGAGCGGGTGCCGCGAACCTCGACCGTGTATCCACATCCCGCCGAGGTCACTGCCGTCCGCACGAGCTCGAACGACGGCGGGGTCGAGCTACGCGTGGTGCCGACGCCGCACACCGCAGCGCCCGAGCTTCGCTTGCTCTCGAACGGCAACTATCACGTGGCGGTCACCAATGCAGGCGGCGGCTACAGTCGGCTGCGCGAGGTCGCCGTCACGCGGTGGCACGAGGATGCGACGCGCGATTGCTGGGGACAGTTCTGCTACCTCCGCGACGTCACGACCGGATCCTTCTGGTCCGTCACGCACCAGCCGACGCTACGTGCCGCGACCAGCTACGAGGCGATCTTCTCGCCGGGCCGCGTCGAGTTCCGGCGCCGCGACGAGGACATCGACACGTACGTCGAGATCAGCGTGTCTCCGGAGGACGATCTCGAGGTGCGCCGGATCACGCTGTCGAACTTCGGCAACACGAAGCGCACGATCGAGATCACCAGCTACGCCGAGGTGGTCTTGACCACGCCCGCGGCCGATGCGGCCCACCGTGCGTTCTCGAACCTGTTCGTGCAGACCGAGCTGCTCACCGACAAGAACGCGATCCTGTGCACACGCCGGCCGCGCTCCAACGGCGAGATGCCGCCGTGGCTGGTCCACCTGATGACGGTGCACGGCGCGACGGTGCGGCCGACGAGCTACGAGACCGACCGCGCCGCGTTCATCGGGCGTGGGCAATCGGCCGTCGACCCCGCGGCGATGCATCGCGACGCGCTGGGAAACAGCAGCGGTTCCGTGCTCGATCCGATCGTCGCGATCCGGAGCACCGTGGACCTGGAACCCGACCAGACGATCCAGCTCCACCTCGTGACCGGCGTCGTCGAGACCCGGGAGGCCGCGATCGGCGTGGTCGACAAGTACCATGATCGCCATGCCGCCGAGCGCATCTTCGAGCTGGCCTGGACGCAGAGTCAGGTGGTCCGCCGGCGGCTCGAGATCACGCCGAGCGAGGCGCTGCTCTGGGAGCGGCTCGCCGGCAACATCGTTTACCTCAACCCCGCGATGCGAGCCCCCAGTACGGTGATCGCGAGCAACCGTCGCGGCCAGTCGGCGCTGTGGGCCTACGGCATCTCCGGCGATCTGCCGATCGTTCTGGTGCGCATCACGGGGAGCGAGGGCCTCGTCCTCGTGCGCCAGCTCGTGCGCGCGCATGCGTACTTCCGCCTCAAGGGGCTCGCCGTCGATCTCGTGATCTGGAACGAAGACCCCTCGGGATACCGCCAGGACCTCCACGAACAGATCGTCGCTGCGGTGGCAGCGCACGGTGATGCGAGCATGGTCGATCGCCCCGGCGGCACCTTCTTGCGCCGCAGCGACCAGATGACCGGCGAGGATTGCGTGCTGATGCAGTCGATCGCGCGCGTGATCTTCGACGATAGCGCGGGCACGTTCGCCGCGCAGATGGAACGCCGAGCTCGCCCCACGAACGCAGCGCCGCTCGTCCTCAGCGACGAGCACACGCGCGAAGAGTCGGTCGAGCTCGCCCCGATCGAGCGCCCGGACCTCGCCGCGTTCAACGGTTACGGTGGCTTCACGCACGACGGCAAGGAGTACGTGATCACCACCCATCATGCGTCGCAGACCCCTGCACCATGGGTGAACGTGCTGGCGAACCCATATTTCGGCACGGTGATCAGCGAGACCGGCGCTGCGTACACCTGGTGCGAGAACGCGCATAGCTACCGGCTCACACCGTGGAGCAACGATCCGGTCAGCGATCCGACAGGCGAGGCGTTCTACCTCCGCGATGAAGACGACGGACGCTTGTGGTCGCCGACACCGGCGCCAGCCGCCGGCACGCAGCCGTACGTGACGCGCCATGGCTTCGGCTATACGGTGTTCGAGACCACCGAGGACGGCGTGGTGTCGTCGCTGCGCACGTTCCTCGCGACGGATGCGCCGATCAAGTTCCTGGTACTCCAGTTGAAGAACCGCTCGGGCCGGCCGCGCAAGTTGTCGTTGACCGGCTTCTTCGAGCTCGTGCTCGGCTCGCAGCGCACCGCCACCCTGCCCCACGTGGTGACCGAGGTCGACATCAAGACCGGCGCGCTGTTCGCGAGCAATCCATACAGTGGCGAGTTCGCGTCCCGCGTCGCATTCCTCCAGTGCAGCGAGGATCAACGGTTCGTGACCGGCGACCGGCTCGAGTTCATCGGCCGCAACGGCACGCTCGCACGACCTGCCGCGATGACGCGAGTGCGGCTGTCCGGGCGCGTGGGTGCGGGCCTCGATCCGTGTCTCGCGATGCAGGTCTCGCTCGAGCTCGACGACAATCAAGACCGCGAGATCGTGTTCGTGTTTGGCTCGGGGCGTGACATCGCTGACGCGCGTCACCTCGTGACACGGTTCCGAGGTACCGGCGCAGCGCACGGCGCCCTCGAGACCGTGTGGTCGTACTGGAACCGCACGCTCGGGGCAGTCAATGTCCAGACACCCGACGCCGCGCTCAACTTCCTCGCCAATGGCTGGCTGATCTATCAGGTCCTCTCGTGTCGGATGTGGGGACGCAGCGGGTTCTATCAATCCGGCGGCGCATTCGGCTTCCGCGATCAACTTCAGGATGCAACCGCCCTGCTCCACGCCGAGCCGGCCCTTCTCCGTGACCAGCTCCTGCGTGCCGCTGCTCACCAGTTCGTGCAAGGCGATGTTCAGCACTGGTGGCACCCTCCACTGGGTCGCGGCGTGCGCACGCGGATCTCGGACGATTTCTTGTGGCTCCCGTACGCGGTGTCGCGCTACGTCACGGCGATCGGTGACGTCGGCGTGCTCGACGAGTCCATCGAGTTCCTCGAGGGCCGTGTGGTCAATGCCGACGAGGAGAGCTACTACGATCTACCAACTCGCTCGGTCGAGCGCGCCTCGCTGTACGAGCACTGCGTCCGCGCGATCAACAACGCGATGAAGCTTGGTGTGCATGGCCTGCCGCTGATGGGGACCGGCGACTGGAACGACGGCATGAACCTCGTCGGTGACGAGGGGAAAGGCGAGAGCGTGTGGCTCGCGTTCTTTTTGTATGACGTGCTGATCAAGTTTGCCGACCTCGCACGCAGCCGCGCCGACACCGCGTTCGCCGACACCTGCATCGCTCGTGCGACCGAGCTTCGCGCGAACATCGAGGCGCATGCATGGGATGGCGCGTGGTACCGCCGCGCGTACTTCGACGATGGCGCGCCGCTTGGCTCGGCGACGAGCCCGGAGTGTCAGATCGATTCGCTGCCGCAAAGCTGGGCGATCCTCTCGCAGGCCGGCGATCCCGAGCGTTCGCGCAAGGGGCTGGCCGCGATCGACCAGCGGCTCGTCGACCACGAGCTCGGGGTGATCAAGCTGTTCGATCCGCCGTTCGATCGTTCTGCACTCGAGCCGGGCTACGTGAAGGGCTACGTCCCAGGCGTCCGCGAGAACGGCGGGCAGTACACGCACGCGGCGGTCTGGGCCGTGATGGCATTCGCCGCGGCTGGCGACACCGAGCGCGCCTGGGAGCTGTTCCGCATGATCAACCCCGTGACGCACGGTCGTGATAGCGAAGCGATCGAGAAGTACATGGTCGAGCCGTACGTCGTCGCCGCCGATGTCTACACGAACCCGCAGCACGCCGGTCGCGGCGGCTGGACCTGGTACACCGGCTCGGCGGGCTGGATGTACCGGCTCATCATCGAGTCGCTGCTCGGGATCCGGCTCGAGGTCGATCACCTGCGGATCGAGCCGCAGCTGCCGAAGGACTGGGCCAGCTTCGACATCCACTATCGTTACCGCGACACCGTCCATCACATCCGGGTCAACAACCTCGGCGGCGGCCGTCAGGTGATCCGCGTCGAGTGCGATGGCGTCGATCAGGCGGATCGGCGCATCCCGCTGTCCGCCGATGGTCGGGAGCACTGGGCCAAGATCGATGTGGGCGGAGCGACGGCGAAGCTGCCCTGACGCGCGGCGCGACTTGCTACTTGCCCAGCCCGGTGCGAAACCCGGTCGATGGGAAAGCACCCCGAACCGGCGTTCCGCCTCGATCCCGCGACCTCGAGCTTCATCGTCCACAAAGATGAGTCCGTGCAGGACACGACCATCTTTCGCGGCACCGTGATCGGCAAGTTCACGACTGCAGGTGGCGAGGACTATCCCGACGCTCGACCTCCATCGTGAAGTCGACGTGGCCCGGCGTATCGATGAGGTCGAGAACTACAACTGGGCCGACCCGTTCTCGAACTTCTTCCCGGGGATCGCCGGGAACCGCGGCATCCCGCTCTGGCTCTACTACGTCAGTCGCGGCCAGGCGGTGTCCTCGTTCGGCGTGCGCGACAAGGACGGCCAGATTCTCGAGTTCTACTCGTTCAACAAGGCCGTCATGCGGGTCGCGCGCGAGGGCTTTCGCACGTTCGTGCGGCTCGACGGCGGCGAGGTCTACGAGCCGTTCCAGAAGACGAGCGACGCGCGGATTCGCCAGCAACTCGTCGTGTCGGCCGCCGAGCTACACGTTCCGCAAGCCCGATCCGTCTGGCACGACGACGCGCCGCCATCGTCGATGGATTCTCGCTCCACGCCGACACCTCGGTCGACGCCTCCGACCGCCGCGGGCTCGAGCGCCTCGCGCGCTATATCCTGCGGCCCATCATCACCGCTGACCGCGTGACGGTTC
>JBBQFU010000444.1:0-4882 GCA_038322185.1 Haliangiales bacterium | reverse complement strand
AGCTCCTGCGCGAGGAACACGGTGCCGCCCTCGGTGCCGACCTCGTAGACCGTGATCACGTTGGGATGCGTGACGCGGGCCATCGCTTGGCCCTCGCGCATCATGCGAACGCGATCTTCTTCGTCACCGGTCGCGTTGCGCTGGACCTTGATCGCGACCTGACGGTCGAGCTGCGGGTCGTGTGCAGCATAGACCGCGCCCATGCCGCCGCTACCGAGCTCGGTGACGACCGTGAAGCGTCCGATCTGAGAGCCGCGCTCGTACATCGATGCGCCGATACTAAGCCGAGTCCGGTGTCAGGCGCCGCGCCGCGAGGCCCCGCGCCTGCACCCGGAGTCGGAAGCAGGCGTCCCTGTGCGCTCGAGTCTCGTTACATCTCGATCGGTTAGGTCCGCATTGCGGTTCATACGCAGTCCTCCCGGCTGCGCGACTCGGCCATGCACCCGTCGCGCTGCAGCCTCGATTGGGGCATGCTGCGCGCCATGAGACTCGGGATCGATTTCGGAACGACACGCACGGTCGTCTCGACGGTGGCAGACGGTCGCTATCCGGTGGTTTCGTTCGACGAAGGCGGCGAGTTTCTCGATCACATTCCGGGCATCGCTGCCGTGCGTGACGGCAAGCTCCTCGTGGGCTGGGAAGCGAGCGCGGCCGTGGCCGATGGCACCGCCAGCCACGCGATCCGATCGATCAAGCGCGTGGTTGGTGGGCTCGCCCCCGATGCGCTCGTCGAGGGTCTGCCCGACATCACGGCGCTCGATCTCGCCACGACCTTTCTCACCGGTCTTCGCGAGGCGCTGCTCGAGCGCTCGAACGTGAAGATCAGCGGGGCCCTCGAGGTGATGGTCGCCGTGCCGGCCAACGCAGCCTCGCGCCAGCGCTGGCTCACCCTCGAGGCATTCCGGCGCGCGGGCTTCGAGCCGATCGGTCTCATCAACGAGCCGACCGCCGCAGCGATCGAGCACGCGCACCTGCACCTGGATCTCGAGAGCAAGAAGCGCGGCAGCCCGAAGCGCTACGTCGTGGTCTATGACCTCGGCGGCGGCACATTCGATACGTCGGCTGTCTCGCTGCAAGATCGCCGGTTCGATCTCATCGCGTCCGAAGGCCTCGCGCAGATCGGGGGCGACGACTTCGACGCGCTCGTGCTCGAGGTTGCCGGTGTCGCGCCCACGATGGCGGCGCTTGAGTGCGCACGTCAGGCCAAGGAAACCCTGCGCCCGACCACGCGCAAGCTGCTGCTCGAGCTCCCCGACGGAACCTCGGTCTCGGTCGATACCGCCGAGGTCTATGCCCGTGCCCAGCCGCTGATCGAACGCACCCTCGCGCAGACCGCTCTTCTGTTCGAGCGCCTGCGCGAGCACGGCATCGATCCCGAGGATGCACGCGAGCTCGGTGGCGTCTACGTCGTCGGTGGCAGTGCCGCATTTCCGGCCGTCGCGCGTGCTCTGCGCGCTCGCTTCGCGAAGAAGCTCCAGCTCGCGCCGCAGCCGTTCGCGGCCACCGCCGTCGGCCTCGCGATCGCAGCCGATCCGAGCTCCAAGGTCCTCGTGCGTGAAGCGATCACCCGCCACTTCGGCGTGTGGCGCGAGGCCGAGCACGGCCACGACAAGATCTTCGATCCGCTCCTCGGCAAGAACACGTCGACGCCGATCACCGTCGAGCGGCGCTACCGGCCTACGCACACCGTCGGGCACCTGCGCTTCCTCGAGTGCGGTGCGCTCGATGTCGCCGGCCAGCCCGTCCAGGACCTGGTGCCGTGGACCGACGTCTACTTCCCGTACGACCCGGCGCTCGCCGATCGCGATGACCTCACCGACGCGCACAACGAGCGGCGTAGCGATCTGCGCGCGACCACGATCGCCGAGACCTATACCTACGGCAGCGATGGCACGATCTCCGTTCGCATCCAGAACGAGACGCACGGCTACGCGCGGACCTACGAGCTCGGCCGCCTCTGAGATCAGGGACTCGCGGGAAGTCGCGCCTTCGCGGCCTCGGCGGGACACATCTTGGCGTAGTCGTCGGCGAGCTTCTGGAGTGCCGGATCCGCAGGCGGGTGCTTCGCGAGTGTCCGCAGCGCTCCCTCGACGAACAGTTCCATGCAGTTGAGGTCGACCATGTCGGGATGCTTGCGGTTCGCCTCGACGACCTTCGCGATCGCCAGCTCCAGGATCAGGCGCGGTGCCTCCACGTAGCATCCGCTCTCGATCCGCTGCGCGAGGGCCGGCGGCATCTCGGTGACGCTGGACTCGAGGAGCGCGCACTCGGTCGTGACGTGGACCTCGTTTCGCGCCGCGAGTGCCGCCTCGAGCTTCGGGATCTCCTTCTCGACGAACACACGGTGCATCTCGGCCTCGGACGACTTGGAACACGCGCAAGCGAGCACCGCGGCGATGAGCGTCCTCATGCGACGAGTGCCGCGCGCACGTCGGCAAGCACCAGGCCGATCGCGGCTCGCATGTAGCGGAGGCCGCGGACAGCGACCACGAGCCCGCGCCCAACGCAGACCTCTGGTGGCCATTCGTAGTAGCTCGGTCCGTGCGGCGAGCCATGCGTGCGCGCGATCGCGTGCGCGAGGCACTGGCCCACCTCGAGGTACCACCAGTGCGCACGGTCGTCGTTCGGGATCAGGTCGTCGTCCCAGATCTGCAGCTGACGCGTGCGA
This sequence comes from Haliangiales bacterium, assembly GCA_038322185.1. Classification (GTDB taxonomy): domain Bacteria; phylum Myxococcota_A; class Polyangia; order Haliangiales; family Haliangiaceae; genus JABFXX01. The sequence goes on along the minus strand of JBBQFU010000444.1, from coordinate 2,214 downwards.
TCGATGCTCGCGAGCACGGCGTCGCGGCGTTCACGATCGGGTGCGTCGAGGAACGCGGCCACGAGCGCGATCTGCGTCTCGACGGGGGCGCCGTCGACGGCCGGATCGGTTGCCCGGAACCCCATACCCTCGATGCCGACGCCGCCGCGCTCGAGGATGATCGGTAAGCCGTGCTGCGCGACGCGAACCAGTGCACCGATGCCCGCGCGTCGATCGCGCCGCGCCAGCTCGGTGCCCCACTGCTCGAGACCGATGAGCTCGGGCATGTCGGCGTACTCCCAGGGCGGAATCTCGCTCAGGCCGGTGAGGCCGAGACCGGTGAGGAACGCGGCGAAGTCCGGGCCGGTGTCCTCGACGGCGGCGCGCACATCGGCGTGCCAGGCAGCGAATCCGGGCGCGAGCGTCGTCGGCAATTTCGCAGGGCGCCGAACCTTCGGGGCGGCCCTGGCGGTGGCCCGCGTCTTCGACTTCGTCGGGGGCTTGGCCTTGGCGGTGGCCCGCGTCTTCGTCTTCGTCGGGGGCTTGATCTTCGCGGTCGGTCTCGCCTTCGACTTCGACTTCGACTTCGACGCCGTCTTCGCCTTCGACTTCGCCTCCTTCGCCTTCGCCGCCGACTTCGTCGTTGGCTTCGCCTTGGTGGCAGCACGAGCCTTCAACGCTGCGCGAACCGGTGACCTCGCCTTCGGCGGCCTGGGCTTCGTTCCACGGCTCCGCGCGGCCGGCTTGCGTTTGATGGAAGTCTTCGTCATGTGCCGGGTCTCAGGGAACGACGACGTCGATATCGACGGTATTCCACGCGGAGCCGCCCACGCCAACATCTGTGAGCTCGACAATCAACGTGAAGTCATTCTGCTGCGTGGGTTGCTGGATCACGGTCGGTGGCTTGCGCGTCGCGATCGCCGTGACCGTCGCCTGTAGCTCGAGGCGCGGCACCGCCAAGGGTAACGTCTCGTACGTATCGGACATGCAGTCGCAGTCACGATTCTCGGCATCGGGGACATCGGGCCACACCGGTTGCCAGTCGACACCGTCGAACTTCGTCGGGAGGTTCATGAACACCTCACGACCGGGTGCGGCGAACTGAAAGTGGTGCCATTGCACGGTCGTGCCCCTGAAGATGAGCTGCGAGCGGCCATCCATGTGCGCCTCGACGCGCAGGTGAAAGCTCGGCGGCGCAGCATCGATCGGAACATCGGGCACGGCATCCACCGCGCCATCGACGAGTGCGATTGCTCCGACCTCGACGCGACCCGGTGTGAAGTCACAGGCCGCGAGCGTCGCGAAGATGCACAGTGCCCGCACACTGCATCGTATCGCGAACTCTGGCTGCACGGTTTCTGGTTCGGAGGGCCATGGGCAGGTGCGGTGGCCCATGGTCCCGGGCTTGGTGGTCAGCCGTAACGAATCTGGACGTTCTCGATCAGAGTGCGCAGCGCATGCTTCACGCCCTCGGTGGTCTCGTGCTTCACGAGCGCGAAGCCCTCACCCTCGTAGCCGCTGGCGCGTGGCTGGCCAACCTTGGGCGTCCGCATCATCACGAGCGAGTCGCCACAGATCTCGATGGCCGCGTCGATGCCCTGGACCGACACGATGCGCTGTGCGGTGCCCGGACCGCGAAAAAACGCGGCACCGGCGGCGCACACGCGCTTCTTCGGCGTGAACTCGTCGAGCGCCATCAGGCGCGCCCAGTCGGCGAACATGTCCGTGTCGTGCGTCATGCTCATCATCGGCATGATGTTGACGCCGGGTGGCCGTGCGCCGACCTCGTTGACGAGCGCCGAGCCGTCCTCGCGCAGGAACCACTCCATGTGTGTGAGCTGGGTGCCCGCGGCCGTCTTCGCCGTGTCACCGAACAGCGCGGCGAGCGCGGCTGTGTTGGTGGGATGGAACTTGGTCCACGTCGGATCGTCCTCCTCGCGTGGCAGCAGTACCGCGTACTGGATCCACGGGGTCTCGAGCACCTCGAGCGGCGACGGGAAGTAGCGCGTGCCCGAGTGCCAGATCGGCTTGCCGCGCACGGTCACTGTTTCGCAGGTGTGCTCGCGGGCGCGCACGAACTCCTCGACCTGTAGCGGCGCGGCGGCCGTTGGGGCGGGGATCTTCGAGAGCTCGTCGCGGTTGGTCACGCGATACGTCGAGCGCGTCCCGAGGCCGGCACGCGGCTTCACGATCACCGGGTAGCCGATACCTTCGACGATCGCCTCGAGCTCGGAC
>JBBQFU010000443.1:0-4913 GCA_038322185.1 Haliangiales bacterium | reverse complement strand
GGTCGTGTAGTCGATCGCCTCGTAGAAGCCGTAGGTGCCGAGCTGGTTCTCCGCGGCAAGCAGTTTCAAATTTGCTGTCGCGGCCGCGGGCTCGACCATCAGCGCCATCACGCTCGCATAGGGCGCGATCACGAGGTCGTCGGCGAGACCGCGCTTGAAGCCGAGCCCCGGCACGCCGAACGCGCGGTACTGATAGTTGAGGTGCGCGTCGACCTTGTTGTAGCCGGATTCCGAAACGCCCCAGGGCACACCGTGCTCGCGGCCATACTCGATCTGCCGTGCGACCGCGACCTGATACGTCAAGTCGAGCAGCGTGCCGTCATACGTTGGCATCACGAGCAGCGGCATCAGGTACTCGAACATCGAGCCGCTCCACGACAGCAGCGTGGGTCGCCGGCCCGACGTGGTGAGTAACCGGCCGAGGCGGAACCAATGCTCCTGCGGAAGTTTGCCCTGTGCGATCGCGATGTAGCTCGCGAGGCGCGCTTCCGAGGCGAGCAGATCATAGAAGCTGGCGTCGAGCCGGTGGTCGACGACGTTGAACCCGATCGAGAGCAGATGGCGTCCGCGATCGTAGAGCAGCTCGTAGTCGAAGTCGGACAGCTCGCCGCAGCGGACCGCGAGCCCGTGTAGCTCGGCGAGGAGCTGGGTCGCGCGGCTGGCGCCCAGCGTCGTCGCGGTGTGCAGCTCGCCTTCACGATCTTTATCGAGCAAAGGAGCGAGCGTGGCCGGTAGGTTCGCGAGCTCCGCGAACGTCGGGATGCGATCGAGATGCTTGGCCAGCTCGCGATCGAGCTCGCCGGGCGTGGAGAGTGCGAGCCACGGCGCCAGATGTTCGAGGTCGGTGTGCGCGCGCCGGCACTGGGCGGCGAACGCATCGACCCACGTGCTCGCAGCGAGGAGCTTCGACTCGGCGACCAGCCGGCTCAGCACGTCGTGTGCGCCACGTAGCGTCGCCGGAACCGACGCGACGAGCGCACGTGCGGGTGCGAGGGTGGCCGCTGTGGCACCGTCGTGTGCCTCCAGGACGTCGAGGGTGTCTGCGAGGCCCGCGAACAGCTCGGCACGGAGCACGCGCTCGTCGGCGAGGGCCGTGAGGCCGCTCGCGAGGGTCATGAGACTGCCGGCGAGATTGCCGCTGTCCACCGTCGAGACGTACATTGGTCGCAGCGGCTCGAGCGAGCGCGTGTCGTACCAGTTGTAGAAGTGACCGCGATGGCGCTGAAGCCGATCGAGCGTGGCGAACGTGCGCGTGGTGCGCGCCGCGACCTCGGCGATCGGGATGTAGCCGAAGTCGTAGGCGGCGAGGTTCGACAGGACCTGCAGCCCGATGTTGGTCGGCGACGTGCGATGCGCGATCCCGACGGGCGGATCTTCCTGGAAGTTGTCGGGCGCGAGGTCGTTGGACTCGGGCCCGACGTAGGTCTCGAAGAACAGCCACGTTCGCCGCGCGACCGCGCGCAGGAATCGCCGATCGCGAGCGTCGAGCTCCGCGCGCAACACGACGATCGGTTGTCCGAGCGACCACACGATCGCCGGGGCGAGCAGCCACAACGCGAGCAGCGGACCTGCGACCCATAGCGCCTCGAGCCGATGGATCGCGAGCGCGCCCCCGATCGCCGCGGCGGATGCCGGGGCAATCCATAACGAAGCGTACGAGCCCGCCAGGCTCGTGCGGTGTGCTCGACTTGCATCGGCCGCGGTCTTCCACTCGAGGAGCTTGCGGCGCGTGAATACCGTGCGCGTGGTCGCCCGGATGATCTCGGTCGCGCTGATCCAGGCGTCGAACGGCAGCGTGGCCAGCGCAAACGCCTCGCGCGCGAGGTGCCGGCCGGTCTGCGCCGCGACCTCGCCCGTGTGCTGCGCGAACGACATCTGCTGGGGCGGGCGCGCAAGCGACGAGGCTGCCGGTAGTAGCCCGGGTAACAGCAGTGTGCCGACGACGAGCAACAGCGTGGACGGTGCGAGCGCCGGGGACCACCACGCGATCACGACGAGTGTCAGGATGGCCAGCGGCACCAGGCTGCGCCGCAGGTTGTCGCCAATCTTCCACTGCGAGAGCAGCGAGATCGGATTGCGGATGCGTCCGCCGCCGCCGCTGGGAACGCGCCGCAGCAGCCACCTCGCGATCTGCCAGTCACCGCGAATCCATCGCGCGCGCCGGGTCGCGTCGGCAGCATACGCAGCTGGATAGTCCTCGAACAGCATCACGTCGGAGACGAGCGCGGCGCGGCCGTAGGCGCCTTCGAGTAGATCGTGACTGAGCACGCGATTCTCGGGGAAGCGTCCGTGTGTCGACCGGCGAACGGCATCGATGTCGTAGATGCCCTTGCCGATGAACGAGCCCTCGCCGAACAGATCCTGGTAGATGTCCGAGACCGCGCGCGTGTATGGATCGATCCCGCAGTCGCCGGCGAACAGGCGAGCGAACCGCGAGCTGCTCGCACTCGCGAGCGAGATGCCGACGCGAGGCTGCAGGATCGCGTAGCCATGCGTGACCCGCCCGAGCGCGTCGTCGAAGACCGCGCGATTGAGTGGATGGGCGATCGTGCCCGCCAGCGTGCGCGCGCAATCACGTGGCAACTCGGTGTCGCTGTCGAGCGCGATGACGTACTTGATGTCCGCGAGGCGCTCGATCGGACCGACGACGGTCGCGAACCGACTCTCCACGTCGCCCCGCAGGTGTGCGTTGAAGTCCTCGAGCTTGCCGCGCTTGCGCTCCCAGCCCATCCACACGCCCTCGCGCGGATTCCAGCGGCGAGCACGATGAAACAGAAAGAAGCCGCCGCCACGAGCGGGATCGGGGTACTTGGCGTTGAGCGTCTCGATCGCGCTCGAGGCATGTCGCAGCAATGCGGCGTCCGCCTCGAGATGTTCCGCGGCTGCATCGCGGAAGTCGCCGAGCAGCGCGAAGCCCAGATTCGCGTCGCGGTTCGCGAGGAACCGGACCTCGAGCGCATCGACCAGGTCATCGATCGTGCCGATGCTGGTCAGCATCGTCGGTACCGCGACGATCGTCCGGTGGTCCGGCGGGATCCCGTGCGTGAAGTCCAGACGTGGCATCACCCGCGGTGCGGCCAGCAGCGTTGCTGCCCACTGGACGGTCGAGACCGCGAGCTGACTGGCACAGATGGCGATCGCGATCGCCCACGCGACGAGTATCGGCGTCGCGATGCCCGCCGTCCACATGGGCGTGATGGCCGCGGCCGCCACGAGCACCGTCAGTCCGATGATCGCGCCGGCGTAGAACCCCAGCGGCGAACGCTGTGCTCGCCGCTCGGTCAGCGCGTGCGCATACGGCTTCTGCCGCACGGCACACTCGAGAGCGCGACGGCCTGCGTCGACCAGAAAGTAGCCCACGTGATGCATGCGTGGCGCCGTCTGTTCGGCGGCCAGCTCGATCGCACGCTGCGCGACGACCAGCTCCGGCACGTGTGCGCGCTTCGCGATCTGCTCGACGACGTGGCGATAGCGATCGCGGGTCGCGAAGTCCATCGCGGGATAGATCGCGCCTGGATCCGCACGCAGTGCGTGTTCGAGGCCGCTCGCCCCCTCGACGAAGTCACGCCAGTCGGTCGCGCCGAGGAAGCGAAGACTGCCGATGCTATTGCCGATTGCGACCTGGTCTGCCGCCTGGCTCTGACTCGCCAGGTGAAACACATGCTCGATCGTCAGGCCCTGCTCGCCGAGCCGTTGCTCGAGCCACGCGAGCGGGAAGGTGGAGACGGCGCCGTGACCCTGAAGGCGGCTGGCGAGCTCGGACACGAACGCGTACGTCAGCGGAGGGTCGTCTTTGACGAGGGCGGCGAGCATGACCACCCGCTGCGTCGGATCGTCGGCCGCGGTGTCGAGCAGCTTCTCGGCCCACCGCCCGGCCGCTTCGCGATCGCGTCGCCCTGCCGCGACCCGCGCGATCACGCGGCGAAGGTTCTCGATCAGCGCGAGGCGCAGCATGATCGGAATCGCCCACAGCTCGCCGAGCAGCAGCGGATGCACCGTCTGGTACGACGACACGAACGCGGTGAGCGCATCGAGATCGACGCGTCCGTGCGAGTGCGAGATGAGCTCGATCGCGAGGTGATAGACGCGCGGCGTGCTCTCGCCGCGGGCACCGAGGCGAGGCAGCTCCCGGCTGTAGCCACGCGGCAGGTGTCGCCGTGCGATCTGGATCTGCTCCTCGATCAGGTGGTAGTTGTCGATGAACCATTCGGCGGCCGGCGTGATCTGACGGCCGCGTGAGATCGCCTCGGCGATGAGCGCATAGGCCGCCGCGAGCACGCGTTCGTTGTCGTCGAGACGCGGCAACAGCCGATCGGGAGTGGGCTTCCCTCGGCGTTCGGCCGCGCCGGCGAGCGTCAGCGCATGACGCTCGAGCTGAGCGATGCTGAACAGCTCCGACCGGAGCGGCGCGTCGTCGATGCGTGCGGTCTCGCGGCTTCGGTTCACCAGCTACGGCTGTATACCCCACTACAGGTCGAAAGCGGCTCCGGGATGTCGCGCGCGAAACACGGCGACACGAGGACCTCGAGGATCAGTGCCTGAGCGGAGCTCCGTCAGTTCGGCTCGGTCTGCTCAATATCCCGGCCATCGCCGTGAGGTCGCTGTGGTCCTTGTGCGCGATCACCGAGATCTCACCGGCATTCTCGAGGATCACAAGGATAGGCGAGTCAATGCGGCTTTCGGCGCGCGGCCCGGCGAGACTCCAGGACCCGAACGAGGCTCGAAACAGATCGGGCCGCGCAACGAAGGTGGGCGAGCAGACGTTTAGGCGTGGGTTGACCACGCCGCGACGGGCCGAGCCGGGCATCGGCGGCGAAACGGAAGCGGTCACGGCCACGACAAGTCGAGCTGGACCGGTGGGGCTCGAGCGGGTGCAGTTGCGGGGATCACGGAGGCGATGCCGAGGCGGGCGA
>JBBQFU010000442.1:0-4921 GCA_038322185.1 Haliangiales bacterium | reverse complement strand
AGTACCCGTCCGTCGCCAATCGCTACTGATTAGAAAATGTAGCCCCACACGCTCGAGAGCACCGCGACGACGGTCGCGCCAAACGCGACGAGCAGCGCCAGATCGACCAGCGTCGCGAGGTGCGCGATCACGATCCACATGCCGTCGCCCTCGAGCAGGCCAATTGCGTAGATCAGGACCGGGATGATGAAGATCAGATTCGAGCCCGGAATCGGCAGCGGTAACGCGAGTCCGAGCCCGAGCAGCACGATGCCAAACCCGACGAGCCTGGGTGTGACCGCAGGTTCCCAGCGCTTGCGAGTCGATGCTGCGAGCCAGCGCATACGGCGGTCCAGCATGCCGAGGATGCGATCGAGCATCGTCATCTTGAGCGCACGCCGTCGCGCGAACTTCGGTAGCCACGGTCGCTTGCGGCCGATCATGAGCTGCAGGCCGACGAGCGCGATCGCGAGGCCGAACGGCGTCGAGAGGCCGAAGAACGGAATCGCGACGAGCGCCAGAACGGCGATGAGGAAACCGAAGCCGGACTGTGCCGCCTTGTCGACGAGCTCACCGAGGGTGATCGACTCGGGCCGCGTGATGTCGGCGGCGCTGACTGCGGTGGCGTTCGCGTCGGTGGCCGCGCCGGTTGGCGCATCGACGACGGCGGCGGTCGGGTCGCCTGCGGTGGCTGGCGCATCGCCCGCGGTGGCTGCCCCATCCGATTCGCGTGCACGCGCGCCGAGCTCGCGCAGCATCACGTCCAGGCGCAAACGATGCGCGACACGCTTCATCGCGTGCTACTCGAGCGTGCCGGAGTCAGCGAGCTTGCCGATCTCGCGGTACTCCATCCGAATCGCGCGCTCGAGATGCTCGTGCGTCAGCGCGACGCCTTCCTCGGCGGCGAGGAAGGCACCACGCAGCACCGCATTGCGGATGTAGCCACCCGACAACCGGAACTTCTGCGCGAGGGTCGCGAAGTCGAGCTTGCCGGCAACCGGCATCTGCGATGGGATCAGCGACTTCCACAGCTGCTCGCGCATCTCCTCGTCGGGGAACGGGAAGGTCACGCGGTAGGTGAGGCGGCGCTTGAAGGCCGGATCGATCGAGTTGCCGAAGTTGGTCGTGAGGATCGCGACTCCCTCGAAGCTGTCGAGGCGCTGCAGGAGGTAGTTGACCTCCATGTTCGCGTAGCGATCGACACTGCTCTTGACCTCGGTGCGCTTGGCGAACAGCGAGTCGGCCTCGTCGAACAGCAGCATGACCTGGCCGTCCTCGGCCGCATCGAACAGCGAGCCGAGGTTCTTCTCGGTCTCGCCGATCCACTTGGACGTGATGCGCGAGACATCGACACGATAGACCTCGAGACCGAGGTCACGCGCGATCACACCGGCAACCATCGTCTTGCCGGTACCCGGGCTGCCCTGGAACAGCGCCGTGATGCCGCGCGCCGTGGTGATCGCCTTGTCGAATCCCCACTGCTCGTAGACGGTCTTGCGATGGCGCACACGCGCCGTGAGCTCGAGCAGCGAATCGACGATGTCCTCGGGCAGCACGATGTCGGCCCAGCTCGCAAGCCGGTGCACGCGCGTCGCAGTCTTGCCAAGCCGGTTCTCGAGGTGCTGGCGGACGGTGTTGTCGAGCTCGCGCACCCAGCCCGCTGCGTCGGTTGGCTTCTCCGGCCGGTGCGAGACCTCGGTACAGACGCGATCGATGATGCCGGGACCGACGCGGTAGCGCGCCGCAAGCTCGCTCGGATCGCTGAGCTCGATGTTGTGCCGTGTGAGCGCCGCCGCCCACGAGACGGCACGTTCGCGCTCGTTGCGCATGGGCAGGTCGATGAGCTGATAGCCGGGATCGAGGATGATCAGCGCGTCGGGCGGCAGGCGGATCGCGATCGGGCCGGGGTGACCGCGCAATACGGCCGAGACCTGTGTGCGCATGTCCGGATCATCGGCGCTGACGATCTCGAGACCATCGACACACGGGACGAGGCCGCGGAGCAGGGCGCGACGCAGCACGGCCTCGAGCACGGCCGCCATCACGTTGGCTTCGCGCGGCACGGTGGCGAGGTCGATGATGGCGAGCTCGCGGCCCGCACGCGCGGCGAGCGATGCAAACAGGGCGTGGCGACCCGAGCCGGTGCGGCCGCGCACCACGATGCGCGCGGGCTCGCCCTCGCGCGGACTCGCGAGGAACCGCAGCGCCTTCGCGATCAGGGTCCGCGGCATCTGCAGCTCTTCGAGGTCGCGGTCCGATGTGCGGACCGTCAGGTATTGATCGGGCTCGCCCTCGGCGGGCTGATTCGCGATGTAGCGAACAACCAGCGGATCGACCAGGAGCGACGCGAACGGGCGGTCACCCGCGCCGACGCGGATCAGGCCGTAGCGGCGTAGCGGACGATCACCGTCGAGCTCACGGGCGATCTCCTCGGCGTAACCGGGACCGAGCACCAGCCCGACGAGATGCTCGTCGACGAGCGGCCGGCCCGGATCGTTCGCGAGGATGCCGTACAGGCGCGCGAGCTCACCGCGCAAACGAGGGGCAACCACGGTGAACAGGATCGCGATCGCGATATCGCTGAGATTGAAGTCGCGCTGCAGGACGTCGATTGGAAGCAGCCGGTTCTGCCGCTGCCGCGTGGCCGACTTCACGAGCTGCTCGGTGGCGAGCAGCATGTTGCCCGCGCCGGTGACGTCCTCGGCGGCGAGGCCGGTGGCAAGTCCGAGCAGGCCGGCGACCTCGTAGGCGAACGGCGGTCGCGTGGGATCGGGCCGCGAGATGCGCCCGTTGTCCCACGCCTCGGCGATGCCGACCGCGGTGCGTGCGCCGACCCATTGCAACCGCAGATCGAGCGCTTGCTTGATCTCCGCTGCGGTCGCCGTGGTGGTGACCGAAACCGGAACGAAGCGAACGAGCGGCCCGACATCGAACGACTCGTCTTCGTCGGCTGCGACCGCCACCGGCGCTTCGGACGCGGGCTCCTCTACCTCTCGCGGTCCGGGCTCGGTGACGACCTCGATCGCGTGGCTCGTGGCCTCCTCGGCGCTGGTCGGCTCGGCCGACTCGTCGTCCTGTTGCGGCGGCGCCTCGAGCGCATCGGGGCGAACGAGCTCGAGCCCGTCCGCGCTCGCGAGCGCGATGCGCTGAAGGCCCTCGTCGACGGCGACGTCGGTGATGCCCGCCGGCAGGAGCAGATCGCGAATCCAGCGGCCGAACCGCAGATCGATCAGGCTCAGCCGATCCTTGGTCCGCGCGACCGCGAGGCCGCGACGTGCGGCGAAACACAGCTGGCTGACGGCGGGGATTCGCAGCTGCGTGGTCTGTGCGCCATCGGAGACGCCGACCACGCTGAGGCGGACCTCGCCGAGATCGTCGTTCGCGCGACGTTGCGCGAGCACGAACAAGCGGCCGTCGAGCACGAGCTGCGCATCGACGGCGCGCGAGCCCGGATCACCGATCGGTTTGCGCCACGCCTCGCCGATCGTGCGCCACAGGCGGAGCTGACCGGCTTGCCAGATCAGGAACCGACCATCGGCGATCGGCAGCACGAGCTCGCCGCCCGGACCGGGGACCTCGATGCGCGCCGGCTTCGCACGCAGCAGAACCGGCTGCGGCGAGTGCCACACCGGCAGCTGTGGCGCGCTGCTCGACAGCAGGAACCGTCCGTTCGGATCGATGTAATCGAGCGGCTCGACCGCGAGCTCGCGGCCATCCATCGCGGACAAACGAACGAGCTTGCCCGGCGTGACGACCCAGAGCTCGTCGCCGACCGGCGCGATATCGAGGAAGCCCTCGACCTCGGTGCGCAGGCGCTCGCGACCGAACGAATCGTAGACGACGATTCCTGGCGGCTCGGCCGCGAGCAAATCACCGCGCGCCCCGAAGAAGCGCAAGATCCGCCGGCGTCGGTCGGAAGCCACCGCGGACGATGCTAGCACCGCGTGGGTACGCTAGGATCCCCGCGGCGGTGGAGACGCACGAACAAGAGCTGCCGGACGAGCCGCTGTACTGCTTCGATCCGGTGTCGTCCGAGCCGGGCGCGACGATTTCCGAGCTGGCTGAGGCGATCGAGCTCCGCCTGCAGCTGATCGCGACTCGCACCCATCTCGCGATCGCCCGGGCGTGGGACTCGGGCCGGCTCAGCCGCCAGGACCCCGATCGCCCGCCGTTCGAGTCCGAGGTGTTTGGTCTGCTCGGCGTGGGCGGCAACGAGGCGCCCGACTACCTGGCGATCGCGCAGGCCCAGGTGCACGCCCTCGAGTCGATGCTGATCGAGGTGGAGCAGGCGCGAGCTGGCCGGCTCAGCACCATCGAGGCGCTCGCGCGCGATTTCGAGCTCAAGCCGATCAGCGTGATGATCCTGATGTGCGTCGTCGCGCCGCGGCTGCGCGGCCAGCTCGCGCGCATGTACAAGATCCTCGCGAACGATCCGCGGCGCCCGCTGATCGACGAGCAGCTGCTGATCTCGCTGCTCGGCGACACGTTCCAGCGCCAGATCACGCGCGAGCTCGACGCGGACCGGCCGCTTCGGCGCTACGGGCTCGTCACGCTCACCGGCGAACGCCCCAACGCGCTGATCACCGTCGATCCGCTGGTCGTGCGCTACCTCGCAGATCGCTCGTACGAGGGCGAGCTCGATCGAGAGCTCGAGGTGCGCCACGTCGACCGTGACCTCGACGAGCTGCAGATGCCGCGCGAGCTGATCGTTCGCGCGATGCGGTTCCTCGCGTCGCCGCGCGATGGCGCGTACGCCCGCGTGGTCGTACGCGGCCGCACCGGCTCGGGCCGCCACACGCTGCTCGTATCACTCGCAGCACGCGCGGGGCGCTCGCTCGCGATCATCGACGTGGGCAACATGCCGCGCGAGTCCCACCAGCTGACGCGAGCACTCGAGGGAGCGCTCCGGCGGGCGCGCCTGCGTGGCCTGATCCCATGCGTC
>JBBQFU010000441.1:0-4926 GCA_038322185.1 Haliangiales bacterium | reverse complement strand
GGCGTGATCCTGTTCATCACTTCGGCCGCTGTGTAGCCCAGCATGCGCTCGGCCCCGACATTGAAGATCTGGATCACGCCCTTCGCATCGGTGGCGATACTCGAGAAGTTCGCGCTGTTGAAGATCGCGGACTGGAGCGCGCCTGCCTGTAGCAGCGCCTCTTCCGCTTCCTTGCGCGCGGTATTGTCGGTACCGATCAGGAGATAACCGATGATCGCGCCACGCGCGTCGCGCAGCGCGGTCACCGACACCACGGCGGGCAACCGACTCTTGTCCTTGCGGATGTACGTCAGCTCGTAGATGTCCTCGATCCCGCGCGACGCCTTGAACACCAGCGCCTCGAAGCCGGGGGTGATGGGCGTTCCGAGCTCGACGCTGAGGGTCTTGGCGCGTGCGATCAGCTCCGCTGGATCCGAGATATCGGCCGGCGTGATCTTGTTCATCACCTCGTCCGCCGTGAAGCCCAGCATCCGCTCGGCGCCGACGTTGAAGATCTGGATGACGCCCTTCGCATCGGTGGCGATGCTCGAGAAGTTGGCGCTGTTGAAGATCGCGCTCTGCAACGCGCCCGCTTTGAGCAACGCGTCCTCGGCCCGCTGGCGCGCGGTGTTGTCGGTACCGAGGAGGAGGTAGCCGATGATCGAGCCCTTCTCGTCGCGCAATGCGGTCACCGACACCACTGCCGGGAAGCGGCTCTTGTCCTTGCGGATGTACGTCAGCTCGTAGATGTCCTCGATGCCGCGTGACGCCTTGAACACGAGGGCCTCGAACCCCGGCGTGATCGACGTGCCGAGCTCGAGGCTCAGCGTCTTGGCGCGCGCGATCAGTTCCGCTGGATCGGAGATATCGGCCGGCGTGATCTTGTTCATCACCTCGTCGGCCGTGAATCCCAGCATCCGCTCCGCACCGACGTTGAAGATCTGGATGACGCCCTTCGCGTCCGTGGCGATGCTCGAGAAGTTCGCGCTGTTGAAGATCGCGCTTTGCAGGGCGCCGGTGTTCAGGGCTTCGGTCGCAGGCATGAACTAACGACCATAGCGCTAATCCTGCCTGCGAGAACCGCGCGCTTGGGTATAGGGCACTCATTCTCCACACTCGCCGCCGAACAGCCTATGCTGGTCACGTGAGCTCCGGCGCCCTCGAGGCAGCAGGAAGAGTGAAGCTCCTCCTCGTTGACGACCATGAACCCAACCTCGTTGCGCTGAAAACGCTCATCGAGTCAGCCGATCGCGAGATCGTCGCCGTCGGATCGGGCACAGAAGCGCTCCGCGAGCTCGCCACGCCCGATTTCGCGCTGATCTTGCTCTCCGTCCAGCTCAAGGGCCCGCCCGACGGCCTGGCGACGGCCGCCGAGATCAAGGCGCTCGAAGGGGCACGGCGCGTCCCGATCATCTTGCTCACGTCGGCCGAGGAGGAAGATGCACACATCGCGCGGGCCTACGAGATTGGCGCGGTCGACCTGATCGCGCGGCCGCTCGAGCCTGCAATCATCCGTGCCAAGGTCGCGGTCTTCGTCGATCTCTATCAGGCACGCCAGCAAGTGCTCGGTCACGAGCTCCGCGCGCGCGGCGAAGCGGACCGTCTCGCCGCGAGCCTGAGGCAGGCCGACGAGCTGCAGCGGCAATTCCTGTCGACCCTCGGCAAGGAGCTTCGGCCGCCCTTGAACGCGATCGTCGGCTGGATCCGCATGCTGCGCGATGGCTCGATCCGCGAGGCGCAGCGGGCTCGTGCGCTCGAGACCGTGGAGCGAAACGCGGTCGCGCAGCTCGCACTGATCGAAGAGATGGTCGACATCAGTCGGATGACGAGCGGCCAGCTCACCCTCGAGCTCGGGACCTGCGACCTCGCGCAGATCACCGACCGGGTGGTCGAAGCGTCGCGCCCGTCCGCGGTCGCAAAGCAGGTGACCTTGTTTGCGGCGCTGGAGCGCGATGTCGCCCCGATGTCCGGCGACGCCGAGCGTCTCCATCAGATCGTGCAGCAGCTCGTCAGCAACGCGGTGAGCTGCACCCCTACCGAGGGCGTGGTCACGGTCTCGTTGTCCAACGTCGGCGCCCAGGTCGAGCTCGTGGTCACGGATACGGGCCCTCCGATCGAGCCCCGGCTGGTCGCGAGCCTGTTCGACCCGTTCGAAGGCGGCAGCGTGGAGTCCTCGCGTACCGCCGGCGGGCTCGGCGCGGGCCTCGCGATCGTGCGTCATCTCGTCGAGCTCCACGACGGCACCATCCGGGTCGAGAGCCAGAGCGCCGCCCCCGGGTGCCGGTTTGTCGTGCTGGTTCCTGCCGGCGGGCGGAAGCCGCGCACCGACGACGAAGTGCGCTAGCTCGTCGGCGTTCTCGTGCGCGAGATCGCGGGATATTCGCCGCTCGTCCGTGCCGAGACCGTGGCCCGAAGGAGGTCGGCCAGGATCTCTCGCGCGCTGCGTGCCGCCGGCAGCGGGGCGAGCGCTCCGACGAGCGGCCACACGGCGTCGCGGATGTCGTGCGGCAGGATGGTCTGAAGGTACTCGAGCGCGGTGCCGCGATGGCGAACATCGGCATGGCGAAGCGCGCGATAGGCCATGCGCATCGGCTCGCGCTCGAGGTGGAGGCCGAGAATCGTGAACACGTGCTCGAGTGTGCGGTCCACGCGATCGCGCGCGAGCAGGTCATCGACGAGCGCGCTGGCGTCGTCGATCCCGCTCGGGTCGGCCTCGAACTCCTGAGCGGCTTCGAGGTCCACCTCGATCAAGATCGCCTGCACGATCTTCTGCCGCGAGATCACGATGCTCGGGTTCGCTTCCGCGATCGTCATGAGCGCACGGCCACACGCATAACGAACCTCGAACCGATCATCACCGATGCCGAGCAGCAAGCCATCCGCAGCGCGCTGCGAGGCCGATGCTGCGAGTGCGTACGGGATCCGGCGACGCACGACGAAGTCCATCGCGGGATCCACCAGGGCATCGATCAACTGCCCCGTCATGATCGGCGCGGCGCGGCACAGCGCTTCGAGCGCAGCGGCATGCAGCTGCTTGTGCGCCAGGAGCAGGATCACGAATCCCGACAGCGGCGACGTCATCTCGAGCGGCATTGCCCGCAGCTTCGTGGTGATCGCTTCCACATCGCCCGCGAGCAGAGCCCGACCATCGAGCAATGCGCTCGGTTGGTCCAGCGCCTTGCGCGCCGGCCCCAGCGCCGCGCCGCCTGTACCGTCCACGGACAGCGTCGAGGAGTCGTGCCCAGGCCTCAGCAGCTCTGCGCGCTGGATCAACTTCTCACGCTCGACGTTCTCGGCGCTCTCCTCACTGTCGGTGCCGTGACGGGCGAGCGATGGCAGCTCGAGCTCCGTCGCACCATCCCGCAGGTTGTGCTCGAGGGCCGTGACGTAGCCATCGTGCAGCCGCCACACCACCGCCAGCGTCAAGACAGCCAGCACGAGGACCGCCCCTAGCAGGTACGTCGCAGAGTCGCTCGCGAAGAGCGCGAGGAACAGCACGATCAGTGCAGACGCCACGATCGTGCCGGCGCGGTCAAAGCCGATATCGATCTGCGCCTTGATCGATCGCTTCTGCCGGTCCGACAGCGGCGTGTAGAGCATCTCGTAGGCAGAGCGGTAGATCGTGTTGCGCTGAACGGCCTCGACACCGCGCAGGAGCGACATGCTGAGAAACCCAGGCACCGAGAGACCGACCACGCCACCCATGATGATGAGACCGGGCAAGATCGCGAGATTCACGCTCACGCCGAGCTTCTCGACGGCGCGCTCTCCGACGGTCAGCTGCATGACGAGCGACAGCACCGCGACTGCCAGCCAGAACAACGAGAAGAACGAGAGCAGCGACGCTCCCTTGTCGAACGTCGCCGCGGCCTGGAAGGAAAACAGGTAATCCAGCACCGATGACATCGCCGAGCCAAGCGCCACGAGAAGCGCGAGGTTCCGCAGATACGGCTCGCCGCGAAGCATCCCGACGGCCGAGACCTGCTCGCGATCCTCGAGCTCCGCTTCGCGGGCTGCGCCCTTGATACGAGGCGCCGTTGCGCGAAGCCGCAGCGAGCCGAACAGGCACGCGCCGTGGAGCGCAGCGAGTAGCAGCACGACCGTCGAGAGCTCGATGATGGCCGCGACTCGCCACGCCATGAGGGCGCCGAGCACGCCGCCGATCGTCCCGCCGGTGGCGATCCGCCCGATGGCGCGTCTCGCGCTGTGAGGATCGAAGCGCTCGTTGATGAGCGACCAAAACGCTGTCATCAGCAGCGGCCCGAACACCGCGAGGTGCAGATAGATCGCGATGGCCATCGCTGCAGGCGAGAACTGGCCGACGATCCATTCGCCGACGAGGCCAACCATGCTCACGCCGAACACGATCGGCAGCACGGCGGCCGGCGAGAAGCGCGCGAGCAGACGCGAGATCCACAACGCGGCCACGAGCGAGAGCAGCGCTGCTACAGCCATCACGCCCGGCAACGCGCTCGCCGAGAAGCTCGTGAGGAACAGCGCATCGCGGGCCGCCTTGCCTGCGACCTGATGAGCGATCATCGCGGCCGAGGTGAACGCGGCTGCCCGCGTTCCAGTTACCGACGCACCCATTCGACAGGTCAGCCTACCCTATGGCCGGCGCGATTCGTGACGGCATGGCCGCGCGATTCAGCGTCGAACTGTGGCCCGCCGCACAGCCTCCGTGAGTCCGTACTTTCCCGAGCCGGACGCTGCGATCACGCGTCGTACTTGAACGACAGCGACACCCGTGCGCGGTACGCGACGACCTTGCCGTCCTCGACCTTGAGGTCGAGCTTGGACACTTCAGCGATGCGAAGGTCACGGAGCGACTTCGCGGCGGTCTCGACCGCATTGCGAGCCGCGTCCTCCCACGACTTCGTGCTCGTTCCGATAATCTCCGTAACGCGATAAACACCAGCGGATTCGGTTTTCTTGGCCATGGCGCAC
>JBBQFU010000440.1:0-4931 GCA_038322185.1 Haliangiales bacterium | reverse complement strand
CTCAAGCTGCCGCTGCCGTCGCAGCCAAGCGGACGCCTTCCCAGCACGACGGTGATGGCACGACGACGCGCCGCCATCGTCGATGGATTCTCGCTCCACGGGCTCGAGCGCCTCGCGCGCTATATCCTGCGGCCCATCATCACCGCTGACCGCGTGACGGTTCGCACCGACGGCCGCGTCGAGTACAAGTTCCGCAAGCCCGATCCGTCCGGTCGCACCTCGTGGGTCACCGACGGCCCCACCTGGTGCCGGCGCCTCGCAACCCTCCTGCCGCCGCGGCGCGGACACACCACCCGATTCCACGGCATCTTCGCTTCTGCACATCGACTCCGCGGAAGCTGGCGGGTTGTCGCGACGTCGAGTCGCAGACGATCGACGGATGACCGAGCCCAGTAACGGCTCCAATTGCACCTCGCGCGCACACTTCAGAGCCGCGGTCCCACCGTGATGAACAGGTCCGGTCGGGCCTGGTTGCGATACTGCGTGAGCAGCCAATCGGAGCTCCGCGCGACCGTCGACAGGCGCAGCTCGTCGAGCTGACCGTCGAACGTCCGATCGTTGGTTATTTGATTTCCTACATAGAGGTCAAACGACGCGTCGGAATCCGTCGCTCCCGACGGCGTCACCAGCTCGCGCACCGACGTCTGGACCCCGTCGATGTAGAGCTGCGGGTCGTTGGCGCTCGAGTCACTGTCGAACACGATCGCCGCGTGGTGCCAGCTGTCGAACGTCACCACGTTCGTGGCCCCGAGCCACTCGCCCCATCCAGTGCTAGCGGAGCCATAGACCAGCGCAAGCGTCTGTGCCGTGACGTCGAGCGACATTGACCAGCCATTGATGTGGCCCTTGTCGAAGAACCGGCCGAACCCGTTCTCGCCGATCGTGTTCGCGTAGAACCAGCCCTCGCTCGTGCCGCCGCCGGCAAATACGTCGTCGATCGCCGCGACCGAACCAACGATGATGCGATCGTCGATCCCGTCGAACGTATGCGCACCCTCGATCTGACCCACCGGCTGGGCGGTCGTCACCGTATCGAATGTGGTTGTCTGGCCGGTGCCATCCGCGATCGCCCCCATGTGCATGACGAGCTCGTAGCCAGCGCTCCACACCGCCGGCGCATCTTGCTGGCTCGCCGCGATCATCGGATCTCCGCAGTGCACGTAGATGGTGGTCGTAGCACCCAGCGCTGGAACCTTCACCCACGCGACCAGGCCGCCGGTCGTCGGCTCGTAGCGCTCGATCTCGTGAGCGAGCCGCTGCGTTCCCGCCTGATCGGCCGTGAAATAGAGATCAAAGCCATCAGGGCGCGCGACCTCCCCGCCGCGGAGCGCGTCCCGCAACCACGGATCGCTGAACGACACGAGCAACGGGAAATCGACGTGCGGCCCCCCTGCGACCTCGGCATCGACGATGTCGATCGCGCGCACGCTGAAGCTGCTGGAACCCACCAGCGTGACGGTGTAGCCGTCCACCAGTACGTCGCTGTGCTCTCCGAGCACGACCGAGATCGGATAGGTGCCCGGCGCCAGTCCGGCCGGGACCACACCGTCGATCGTCCGCGCGTCGAGCCTCGTCACACTGACGAGCGGGACGTCGCCGACCGTGACCGCGATCGAGCCGACCGCCGTCGTCCCATCGTCGACATCGCTGCGTACCGGCAGGTGAAAGTTTGCACCCCCGATCCGCACCGGCATGTCGATCCCGGCGCGGCCCGACGCGGGCTCGACGCGGTCGATCGTCAGGCTACCGTTGCCCGGCATGCAGCCCGCGATCGCGACCCACCACGCGACCTGGCGCGCTGCGCTCACGGCAGGAACCCCGCGACCGTTGGATCGATCGGCAGCCCGTCGCACTCACACACTGCCGGGCACGCGGAGTCTCCCGTGGCGTCGTTGAGCCGGTCCGCCATCACACCATCGTACACCGAGCACCGAGCCAGCCGGCGCCGATCTCAGTTGGGGGGCGGGCGCTTGGCGCGCTGACGCGCGAGCATCTGCTGCTCGATGTCCTTGAGGCGCCCGGCCGCCGCGGCATTGGTGGGCTCGATTTCCAGCACGGTCTCGAGATGCGCCGCGGCTTCGGGCAAGCTGTCGGCCGCGCGCGCGTCTTCGGCGAGCTTCTCGAACGTACGTGCGAGGTGATCGAGTCGCTGGATGACGCCGGTGTGATGGGCGTCGAGTGCGCGCGCCTTCATCAGGTGATCGAGGGCCTCGTCGCCGCCGGCGCCGACCAGCCGGCCGGCCGCGACGCGCTGATCGGCGAGCACGAGCTCGGAATCGACCAGCGCGCGCCGCTCGGCGATCGGATCGCGCTTCGGTGCGGGTGCCGACGAGCCGGACAGCACCGCGAACGTCACGCCCGCGGCAACGAGCGCGCCGACGATCGCGGCGACCAGCCAGCGGCTGCGCCGGGGGGGCTCGGCGGCCGCAGCGCTCTCCGCCAGTCCGATCGTTGCGGCGGCGACCGCTGAAGCCGGCGGGACGGCGCTGAGCTCGTAGACCAGCCAGCCTTCCTCGTCGGCGATCGCGACCAGCTTGTCGGCGACGAGGTCCATGCGCGCGGGGCGCTCGGCTGGCGTCTTGGCGAGGCAGCGCATGATGAGCTGATCGAGCGAGACCGGGATCTCGTGTGGCAGGTTCTCGCGCTGGCGGGGCGGAATCGGGATCCCGGTCCGGACCTTGTCGGCGAGCCCGACGAGGTCCGTCCCGACGACGATCGGCGGGCTGCCGGTCACCAGCTCGTAGAGCATCGCGCCAAACGAGTACACGTCGCTCCGCTGGTCGACGCTTCCGCCGCTCGCCTGCTCGGGCGAGATATAGCGCGGGGTGCCGACGACCGCGCCGGTCGCCGAGCGATCGAGCGCGAGCTTGCCGCCATCCGCACTGAGCTGGGCGACACCAAAATCGACGAGCTTGACGAAATCCTGGTTACCGCCGCGGGGGATCAGAACCACGTTGTAGGGCTTGACGTCACGGTGAACGATGCCGGCATCGTGAACAGCCTCGAGCGCCTTGGCGAGCTGGGTCATGATCGCCACGGCACGGGGCAGCTCGAGCAAGCCGCCGGCCTCGACCAGCTCCGCGAGGTTCACACCTTCGAGGAGCTCCATGACGTAGTAGTTGTCGTCGCCCGGCCGCTCGACAAAGTCGGTGACCTCGAGGACGTTGGCGTGCGAGATCTTGTTGACCGCGCGCGCCTCGTCGAAGAACCGGCGCAGTGCTTGTGCGTTGGTGGCGTACTCCGAGCGCAGGACCTTGATGGCCACGCGGCGGCCGAGCCTGGCGTGGGTGGCCAGGTAGACGATGCCCATCGAACCCTCGCCGATGACGCCGTCCAGGCGGTAGGACCCCAGGGTCGTGCCTGCTGCGTGGCGCTTCGTCGGAGTCGAGGGGGACACGGGGGCGCGCTAGGCGCGTACCAGAGGGTATCGCGATGTGGCAGGGCTGGTACAATTCAGCGGTGCGACCACGCACCATCGCAACGTGCGCGGCACTGGCGATGGCCTGTAACAGCCGTAAGCAACCCCCGCGTGATGCTGCCGAAGCTCCCCACATGGACAAGGCAGCACTCGCGATCGTGGCGACGTGCGCGGACGCGCAGGGCAGTGTGGACACTCGGCGCAAGGGCGAGCCGACCTGGGAGCCTGCGAGGATTGGCACGACGTTTCGCGAGCTCGACTGGGTGCGCACCGGGGACGAGGCGTCTGCGCGGCTGCGCTTCTCGGACAAGCGGTTCATCGAGCTGCCCGAGCACACGACGATCATCGTCGACAGCGAGATCACGATCGAGTCCGGATCACTGGTCGCCGTGGCGAGTGGTGGAGAGACGTTGCGCGTCAAGGCAGCCGACGGCACGGTCGCGCAGATCACGCCGACCGGCGATGGTGGCACCTCGGAGCTGCGCCTGACCCCGTCCAAGACCAAGGGCCTCGAGATCGCGGTGACCAAGGGTACGGTCCGCGTCATCACGGGCGCAGGTGAGCAAGCGGTCGCGGCCGGCGAAGCCAGCGATCTCGTGAACAACCGCACGACGTCAGTCGTCAAGCTGCTCGCGTCCCCGACGCTGTCGACCGACGCCAAGCTCGTCGTGACCACAGGCGCGGCGGCACACCTCAGCTGGGGCGGCGTGCCTGGCGCGGCACGCTACCGCGTTCAGGTCGCTCTCGAGCCCTCGTTCCGAAGCCGTCTGATCGATCGTGAGCTCACCGACCCCACGCTCGACTTCACGCCCGACAAGCCAGGCGCGTACGTGTGGCGCGTAGCGAGCATCGACGAGCAGGGTCGCGTCGGCCCATTCGGCGAGGTCCGCCGCCTCGAGGTCGCGCCCGAGCCGCCGCCGGAGCTGCTGTTCGCGCCGGCCAATGGCGCAAAGATCGGGTTTGCTGAGAAGTCACCAGCGATCACGTTCGTGTGGCGCGCGGCGGCGGGCGCTACGCAATATCGGCTGGTCGTGGTGCGTGGCACCGACATGGCATCCGAGGCCGTCGCGACGCTGACGACGCCGGGCTTGCGCGCCGAGGTCCGGACGCTGCGCGAGGGTACGTATCACTGGGGCGTCTATGCAGTAGGCGAAGCCGGCGAGAGCCCGATCTTCGGCGCGCCGCGCACACTCACGATCCGCAAGCAGCGGGTCAAGGTCCACACCGACAAGTTATGGCAAAGGGCGCGCTAGTTAGCCTCGCGTTGCTCGGCCTCGTCGTGCCGGCAGGCGCCGACGATCCGGGGCCGGTCACGGTGACGCCACCGGCCGAGCTCGTCGGTGACGGCCGCGCGGTCGCGCCGATCACGGTCGCAGGGGGCGCGGCGCCGGCGGGTACCAAGCCGCTTCCGGTTCCCGAGGTCGCGCGCATCACATGCAAGGGAGCCACGGGCCTGCCAGGCACGGCCGATGTCTTGCCCCCCGTGCTCGCACCCGTGGTGACCGCGCCGACG
>JBBQFU010000439.1:0-4956 GCA_038322185.1 Haliangiales bacterium | reverse complement strand
ACATGAAGCAGAACAAGCTCGACGCGAAGGTCGACGCGATGCTCGCCGACAAGCGCTGGTCGGACGTGACCTGGCGCAAGGCCGAGCTCGAGACCTTGAAGAAGGCGATCGAGGCCGCGCCGATCGATCCCGACACGCTCGACATGATCTACAAGCGCGTGCGGATCAAGCTCGACGGGCGCGGCGTGTTCGTGCGCAGCTCGTCGAACTCCGAGGACCTGCCCGGCTTCAACGGTGCCGGCCTCTACGACTCGGTCGGAAATGTCGTCGGCAAGGAGGCCCTCGGGGCCGCGCTCAAGAAGGTGTGGGCGTCGATGTGGAACCTGCGCGCCGTCGACGAGCGCAGCACCTTCGGTGTCGACCACAAGCAGGCGTTCATGGCCGTGCTGATCCAGGCCGCGGTGAAGGCGACGGCCGCCGGCGTCCTGATCACCAAGAACCTGTGGGACCCCGCTGACGAGCGCTCGTTCACCATCAACTCCAAGTGGGGCCTCGGCGAGCGCGTGGTCCAGGGCCAGAAGATGCCCGAGCAGATCGTGTACGATCCGGGCAACGACGGCACGAAGATCATCTCGCGCTCCGACGATGCCGTGATGCTGATCTTCGACGAGAAGGGCGGAACGAAGGAGGTGCCGGTTCCCCCCGGTGCGGGCGTGATTCTGACCGAGGAACGTGCGAAGAAGCTGTCACAGATGGTGCAGAAGCTGATGCCGGTCTTCACGCACGGCCAGCCGCTCGATGTCGAGTGGGTGCTCGAAGGTGAAGACGTCTGGATCGTGCAAGCCCGTCCATTCGTGAGGTCGTGATGCGCA
This sequence comes from Haliangiales bacterium, assembly GCA_038322185.1. GTDB lineage: Bacteria > Myxococcota_A > Polyangia > Haliangiales > Haliangiaceae > JABFXX01. The sequence goes on along the minus strand of JBBQFU010000439.1, from coordinate 4,144 downwards.
AGTTCCTCCTGCTCGCCCTGCTCGCCCCGGTCCCAACGCTCGCTGCGTGTGAGCTCCAGCCCGGTCCGCCGAGGCCCAGCCCGTCCGCGCAGACGCCGCCAGCGCCGACGCCGCCCGCACCGACGCCGCCACAGCCGACGCCCGCGCAGCCGACCCCCACGCCGCCGATCAACGCCGCCCCCGGCAACGTCAAGGTCGCGATCGAGATCACGCCGCCGTGCCTCGAGGTCGCCATGCACGTCGCCGGTGTGATCATCGCGAGTGCCGAGCCAGCGCAGCGCTCGATCTTCGAGGCCGAGCGCGACCGTATCGTGCGAAGCACCGGAGAGGTCTGCACCACGCAACGCTGGAGCGAGCCGGCGATGGCTTGCTACAAGGGCGCGTCGACCCAGCCCCAGATCAAGGCGTGCGAGGTGAAGTTTCCGATGCAGCCGGTCCAGCGGCAGCTGCCGCGCAACATCGACCCCCCAGGGGCTGGCGGTATGCGTCCCGAGCCCGGTGCTGCCGGATCCGCCGCGCCGGCGCGTCCTGCGCGCCCCGCTGCGGGCTCAGGCTCCGGCGCCCGCTGAAGCCCTGGTCTCGTGCACGTCCACGTGCACGTGCACGTCCACGATCTGCTCCGCTACAGCCGCGTCACCCCACCGTCGACGAGGATGGCCCCCGCGACGGCGGCCGCGCCGGGTGTCAGCGCCAGAAGCTTCGCGTGTGTAGATACGCCCTCGTCGAGCCGGCCGCAGATCAGCGCCGCCGTCCGCTCGAGCATCTCGAGCCGCGCCGTCGCCAGCGCCGACACGATCACGATCACGCCCTGCTCCGTGTCGACCTCGCATAGCGCGGGGACAGGTGTCCGCCACAGCACACGCCCGAGCAGGCGCTCGAGCTCGTCGAGCGTCACCCCGCTCTTGTGCCACGGAGCGCTCACGGCCAACTCATAGGCGAGCACCGCGTCGCCATCTCTCACGACCACGAACGCGGGCCCGACCACGACCACCACCGCACCCACAGGCGGTTCGCGCAGCGCCGCGCAGGCGCTCTCGATCACGGACGGACAGCGCTCGCGAGATCCGATTCGTCATCGTCCTCGGCGAGGTCCTCGGCGGCCACGCCAACGCCACCGCGCGCGCTCATCACCATCGACAGCAGCAGCGCGCCGACCATCGCGAGCAGCACCCACGTCGGAAACATGAACGTGTGGCCGATGTACGCGAGGATGTAGAACCGCGGCAGCCGCCCGACGATCTGCGCGAGCACGTAGCGACGGATCGGATACTCGACCGCCGGCGCCAGGATCCGAACGATCGAGATCGGCAGCGGCGTGAACGAGAACAGCACGATGATCGCGAACGGATAGCGACTCATCCACCGCATCGCCCACTGGAACAGCCGCGAGTTTCGCGTGCTCGCGAGAGCCCGGTGACGCATGGCTGCACCGACCATCGCGTAGTCGGCGAAGCTCGCGATGATGCTGCCGAGCGTCGCGGCGACCGCGATGATGAGCGGGTCATAGAACCGCGCGAAGAACAGGACCGCCGGCTCGTGCGGGAACGGAATCACCGAGTTTGCGGGAATGCAGTACGCCCCCAGCAGGAACGCGCCGGCAAGATCTGGCACCAGCACGAGGACGAGCACGCCCACGACGGCGTAGGCGGTGAGCGCGAGCAGAAAGGCTCGCCACCACACGTTCAGACGCTGAAAAAACAGGCGGCGCACGGAGAGGTCCGGATGAGTACTAGAAAGTCTCCCGGTTGCGTGCCAAATCTACCCGACCCATGGGGATAGACACGTGGCGAAAGCGGGCAGAACGACTGCGCGACGGCTCCGCGCTCGCCTTACGAGCCTTGCTGGATCGCACGCATCCAGTGCTAGCCCAGATCGTGCCGATGCGTCGCTGCAACCTGGCGTGCGGCTACTGCAATGAATACGACAAGGTCAGCAAGCCGGTGCCGCTTGCCAGCGTGCTGGCATGGCTCGACAAGCTCGCCGAGCTGAAGACCGAGATCGTCACGGTGTCGGGCGGCGAGCCGATGCTGCACCCCGACATCAACGCAATCATCGCCGGCATCCGCGAGCGCAAGATGATCGCGGGCCTGATCACGAACGGCTACTTCCTGCAGCCCGCGCGCATCAAAGGGCTCAACGAGGCGGGCCTGCAGTACCTGCAGATCAGCATCGATAACGTGAAGCCCGATGACATCTCGCAGAAGAGCCTCGAGGTACTCGACGCCAAGCTCGTGAGCTTGAAAGAGCACGCGCAATTTCAGGTCAACGTGAACTCGGTGCTCGGCTCAGGCTGCCCCAGCCCCGAGGATGCGCTGACGATCGCGAAGCGCGCCAAGGAGCTCGGCTTCTCGACGTCGGTCGGCATCATTCACGACGGCACCGGGACGCTGAAGGCACTCGGCGTGCGCGAGCGAGCGATCTACGACGAGAGCGTGCGGGTCGGCAGCGGCGTGTATACACGCGTTCGCGGATTCCAGGACAACCTGATCGATGGCAAGCCCAATGACTGGTCGTGCCGCGCGGGCGCGCGCTACCTGTACATCTGCGAACAGGGCCTCGTGCACTACTGCTCGCAGCAGCGCGGCTATCCCGGCGTGCCGCTCGCGAGCTACACGCGCGACGACATCGCACGCGAGTTCGACACCGAGAAGGCCTGCGCGCCGTACTGCACGATCGGTTGCGTCCACCGGGCCAGCGTGTTCGACGGCTGGCGCGGCGACCAGGACCTACCAGCTACGCTTGGTCCGCGGACGCGACTGCCCGTACTCGGCAAATCGGTCGCGGACCTTCCGTAGCTCGCTGCCGTCGAGGATGTGCGGCGAGCCGATGGAAGCGGCGTGCCAGTACTGCGCGGCGAGGGTCTCGACCTCGGCCGCGAGCCGTAGCGCCGAGGCCAGCGTGTGGCCGAGCGCGATCATGCCGTGGTTCGCCAGCAGGCATGCATCACCGCCGCGCAGTGCGGTGACGGCGTTGAGCGCGAGCTCCTCGCTACCGAACGTGGCGTACTCGGCGCACGGAATCTCGTCGGTGCCGGCGAGCACGACCATGTAGTGCACCGCCGGAATCGGGCGGCGCAGCATCGAGATCGTCGTCGAGAACATCGAGTGCGTGTGGACGATCGCCTGGACATCCTGGCGTGCGCCGAGGATGTCGCGGTGAAGCCGCCACTCCGTCGACGGCGTCTTCTGGCCGGGCCGCACGGTGCCATCGAGCTTCACCTCGACCGCATCGTCAGCGGTGAGATCGGGATACGGCATCCCCGACGGCGTGACGAGAAAGCCCGCCGGGCTGCGCACACTGACGTTGCCGGACATCCCGGGCGTGAGCCCGAGATTGCTCATCTGCTTCGCGGTCGATACCAGCTGATCGCGAAGGCGCATCGTCATGGCAGATGCTCGGGGAACAGCGCACGCAGCGATTCGCGGCTGGCCTCTGCGATCCCACGCTCGGTGATCAGACCCGTCATCAGGCGGCGCGGCGTGACATCGAACGCGGGGTTCGCGACACCGCTCGCGCTGCCCACGACCTGGACGCGCGCAGGCTTGCCGTCGGCGCCGTGGCCACTGACGAAGCGAACCTCGTCGCCGCTGCGCTCCTCGATCGGAATCTGCTTGGGCTCGTCGATCGTCCAGTCGATGCTCGACGACGGAACGGCCGCGTAGAACGGCACGTTGTTGTCGCGCGCCGCGAGGCCTTTGAGATAGGTGCCGATCTTGTTCGCGACGTCGCCGTTGCGCGTAGTGCGATCGGTGCCGACGATGCACAGGTCGATCTCGCCCTGCTGCATCAGGTGACCACCCGCGTTGTCGGCGAGCACCGTGTGCGCGACGCCGTGCTGCACGAGCTCCCACGCGGTCAGCATGCCCTGGTTGCGCGGGCGCGTCTCGTCGACGAACACGTGCACGGGAATGCCGGCCTCGAACGCCTTGTAGACCGGCGCGAGCGCGGTGCCCCAGTCGACCGTGGCCAGCCAGCCGGCGTTGCAGTGCGTGAGCACGCGGACCGGGCGGCCGTTCGCCTGGTCGGCAGCGGCGCGGATCAGCGCCTGGCCGTGGCGGCCGATCGACTCGCAGCTCGCGACATCGCCGTCGCAGATCTCGGCGGCCGCTGCGAAGGCCGCGGCCGCGCGCTCGCTGACCGCGAC
>JBBQFU010000438.1:0-4974 GCA_038322185.1 Haliangiales bacterium | reverse complement strand
CCCCTGGTCCCCGGTGATCTCGGTGGAAGTGGTGCCCTACGAGGCCGGTGGTGACACTTGCTCTACGGCCTTCCTCTGCTCGCGATTAGCATCCCGTACGTCGCCTCGGCGAACTACGGGTTCAGAGCACACCGGCGGTGTCAGCGCCTCAACGCCGGACCCAGCACTGATCCAACGCTGCCGCAATGAGGCGTGCGTGCCTGCACGGGGCGTGGTGGCGATGTTGGCAAGCTCCCCGAAGACCGCGGCGAACGCGATCGGACCCGTCGGCGATACTGCGGTTCTAGGAGCCAGCCATGTCGGCGTCGAACGAGAACGACCAGCCAACGCTCACGATCGTTTCTGCAACGGAACCCGCACGGGGCTTGGTCCCCTCGGAGTTGATCGACGAGCCCACACTCGCGAGCCGCCTCGGCGGCTCGCGCTCGACGCTGCAGAGCTGGCGCGGTCCGCGGTTCATCAAGCTCGGACGCATGGTGCGGGGAACGCCGACAACACTCATCCGCGAGCGATGGGCGCCTCGCGTTCTTCTGTCGGCGCAACGGTTGTGACCATCTCTGATAGAGAACGTCCACGACGGGCATGCCGTGCTGTTCACAGACCGCGATCTTCCTGAATTCGTGTTTCGGGAAATGGTCACCCCTGGTTGCCCATCGATCCTCACCGATGCGAAGGCCGAGAGTCGCGCGAGTCCCACGTATGCATCGAGTACTTCGGACCAAGCCTCGTCGCGATACGCGCTTCCGCTGGTTGTCGCGCGTAACGTGACAACTGGCTGGGAGCCATCTGCCTTCTCGATGCGGTTAGGAGCGGTTGTCCGAGGCGGCTGATCTTCCGACGCGCTCGATCACGAAGTCATGCTCGAGTAGCGCGCTGCTTGTCTGCCAGAGCCTTCTTTTGGTCGTCGTCGAGGAAGTAGTTGTTCCTTTCGGCGATGAGCGTGGGGTAGAGGCCGTCCAGGGTGCGGCCATCCAGCTGGTAGAGCAGGAAGGAGCGGTGCCACTCAGGCTGCGGAAACAACGCGAGCATCGCAGCGTCGCCGAGATAGTTCACCGCATGGCAATGCGTGCAAGGGCGCGCCCGCCGGCGATCGGTCACGTCGCCTGCGAGTGGCGCACTGCACTGGCCGCAGCTGATCACCGTGCCCTGCGAGCGGGCCTCGCGCGCCTGGGCGTTCGCCCTGAGACCGTCGCCGACGATGCAGCGGGTCGCCGACGATGCAGCGGATCCGTGGGTCCCAGCTGCGTGTCTCGTCGTCGGGCCAGCGTACGCCGACAGTGTCACCACACGAATCGCAGCACACCGAGCTCACGCCATCTGCGGGGAGTGCGAGCGGACGCTCGCATGACAGGCACTCTGGCGCTGCGACCTTGCGGAGCGCGACGGGCGTCCCCTGACTGTCGCGGGCGTCCAAGCAGTCGTCACCGTCTTTCAGCACGAGCGCCGCCTCGGCAACCGCGTCGTAATAGCCGCCGAGCGGATAGCGCACGCCACCGTCACGCGAATCCTCCACGCGCTTGGCGAAGTCGATCGTCGCCGCGCAGTTGCGACACGACAGCTTGTTGCGGATTCCGATCATCGGCGTGAGCACAGAGCACGCTTCGCAGCGTGCCGAGGCCCGGAGCTCGAGGGTGAGGTTCATCGACACATCATACTACTGCGGAGAACTTCCAATCTGACGTGCCCCGGACGGGCCTGGATTGCCATGACTGCATGGCGACCATCGAGGTGGGATTCGGATCGATCCAACTGCGGGTGTTTCGTTCTTCGGGGTGGAGGCCGTTGACAAGCAACTTGCCGCTGGTCTGCGCGTACGCGAGATCCGGCTCGTCTTCGAGAGCGACTGATCATGGCGGTCGTGCTCGAGGGGTGGGGCGTCGTCGCTCGGCGCTCGGCAGTTCAGCAGAAGCTGCCGGGAGCGTTCTGGTCCATGCTTCCTGACGTATCCATAGGGGTGGCAACAGGCGTCGCAGCCCCGTCACGAGAACGATGGCCGTGAACAACGCGTTGCGAATCGGCACCGCGGGCCCATCGAGTCGAGCTTCAGGAGGAACTGAACGATCAACGCCTCCGAACGAGGCCGCTCGCACTTCGCTACTCGGCTTGGCGGTCGGCGATGCATACGGCACCATGCTCGATGGTTACGGACCGGAGCTTGCCCGGCGTGCTGTGAAGCGGCTGATTTCGATGAAGCGTCCGTGGGGATGGACAGACGACACCGTGATGGCGATTTCGATCGTCGAGTTGCTCTTGGAGCGCGGCACGATCGATCCAGACGCGCTCGCCGCTGCGTTCGTGCGTCGTTCTCGCGGCCGCTGGCACTCAAAGGCGGGGGAGGGCGAGGTGACGGACTGCGTGCCGCGTTCTCAACGCGCCAAGAGCAACGTCACGTTGTTCGAGCCCAGGTTCGCAGTTGCGATGTCGAGCTTGCTGTCACCGTTGTAGTCGCCGAGGACGAGGGCAAACGGCGTTGAGCCCGCCGCGTAGTTGATCGGCGCCACGAACGTTGCAGTGCCGGCATTGAACAGGATCGACACGTTGTTCGTGCCGTAGTTCGTCGCAGCGATGTCGAGCTTGCCGTCCGCGTTGAAGTCGGCGAGCGCGACGGCGCCAGGGTTGTCCCCGGCCTGGTAGGTCGCATATGACTGGAACGTGCCGTTGCCGAAGCCGAGCAGCACCGAGATGCTGCCGCCACTGATGAAGCATGGGACGAGAGGTCTGCCTTGCCGTCGTTGTTGACGTCACCGATCGCGACACCGTAGGGATCGACGCCCGTCGCGGCGGTGAGCGGCGTCTGAAACGTGCCATTCGCATTGCCGCGGTAGATGTAGATCAGCGAGTTCGACGCGTGCACGACCGCCACGTCGAGTTTGCCGTCACTGTTCAAGTCGCCGACCGCGATCCCTCTCGTGTTGCCAGGCACCGGGAGGGTTAGTGACGATGAGAACGCGCCGGTGCCATTGCCGAATAGGATCGTGGCATCCGCTCCATAGTTTGCGACGGCGACGTCGAGCTTGCCGTCACTGTTTAGATCGGCGAGCGCGAGTGCGAGTGGACCGTAACCGACGCTCGTATCAACCTTTGCGTAGAACGTGCCGTTACCGACGCCGCGCAAGACCGAGATGGTGCCGACGGAGCTAGGGTTCGCGAAGACGTTCGATGCATTTGCGATGACGAGGTCGAGAACACCATCGCTATCGAGGTCACCGACTGCGACCGCCGTTGGCATGTCTCCGGTTGCGTAGGCGACCTGGGTCGCGAAGCTGGCGGCACCACTGCCGAGCAACACCGAGACGGTATCGGCGTCGAAGTTCGCGACGGCAAGGTCTTGTTTGCCATCGCCGTTGAAGTCACCACGGGCGATCGCGCGTGGTCCCGTGCCAACACCCGCAGTCGGGCCAGCGAGAAAGTCACCGGTCGCGGTGGTGAACGTCGCGGTGACGTGGGCGACCGCGAGCATGCGCACGATGCAAGAGCCGCTGCCGGTGCACGCACCTCCCCACTCCTTGAACACGGAGCCCTGCGCGGGCGCCGGCGTCAGGCTCACGTAGGTCGCCTCGTCGAAGGTCGCCGTGCACATCGAGCCGCAGGTGATGCCCGGTGGCTGCGACTGCACGCTGCCGGTACCGACGCCGGCGAGGGTGACGCGCAGCGCATGCGGCTGTCCGGTGCGAGTGAGCAGCAGCGAGACGTCGTGCGTGCCGTTGTTGGTGACCACCAGATCGGGTGCTCCATCTTGATTGAAGTCTGCGGCTGCAAGTGCGTACGGCGAATCACCGACGGGGAAGTTGATCGGGCTCGCGAATGCACCCCCGCCGGTGCCGACCAACAGCGAGATGTCATTGGTCAGGTAGTTCGTGACCGCCAGATCGGGCTTCGCATCACCATTGAGATCCGCGATCACGACGTCGGTCGAGTAAGCGCCGGCGGCGTAGTGCACGTACGGAGCAAAGCTGCCGGCGCCATTGCCGCGCAGCACAGAAACGCCATCCCCCGAGTGCGCGACGGCGAGATCGAGCTTGCCATCGATATCGATATCGCCGATTGCGAGCGAGCGCGGCGTGCTCCACACGGGAAAGTAGGTCGGCGCCTGAAACGTACCGTTGCCAGTGCCTCGGTGGAGGCCGACGCTATTCGTCGTGTAGCTGGTGACAAGGAGATCCGGTTTTCCGTCTGCATCCACGTCGGCGATCTCGACGTCGAGTGGAATAGCCCCGGTCGACTGCGTCGGCGCTGTTTGCAGCGTGCCATCGCCGTTGCCCAGCAGCACCGCCAGGTTTGCGGGCTGACCTGCGACGATGACGTCGAGCTTGCCGTCACCATTGATGTCAGCGACGGCCATCGCCTCGAGAATGAAGCTTACTTGTATTACGGACGGCGTTTGCAGCGTGCCACTTGTGTTGCCGCGCAGGATCGAGACAGCGCCGCTCGTACTCGCGACGATCACGTCGAGCCGACCATCACGATCGAGATCGCCCAGTCGCATCGCGCGCGGGTTGCCGGCGACGTTGTAGTGGGTCGCCGCGAGGAGCGAGCCATCACCTGACCCGCGCAACACCGACAGGCTCGCCGCTTGATCATTGGTTACGACGACGTCTTTGTGCCCGTCCTGGTCGAGATCACCAACTGCGATCGCCCACGGGTTTGTCCCGGTCGCAGCGCGCGGTCCGGGCACGAGCAGGTCGCACACGACTGCGACGATGACGGGCCCTACGGCCGTACCGCTGCCACCGTGCACCGTGCACCGTGCAGTGTTGGGCCGGATTTGACGGCTGCGTCGCTACCGTGACCGCATAGGGCTGATTGGTCGCCACGCCCCCCGCGAACATGAACGAGCCGTTCGAGTTGAGCGAGAGATCGTTGCCGCCGTTGTTGCGCAGCACGAGGCCATTGCCGATGAGGCCGGTGACTTGGCCACTGACGGAGTTTTGAACGACCGCGGTCGTCATGCACGTGACCCCAACCAGCACGTCG
>JBBQFU010000437.1:0-5024 GCA_038322185.1 Haliangiales bacterium | reverse complement strand
TCGACGTAGTTGTAGATCTCGCCATTGAACGCGAGCACGTACCGACCGTCGTGGCTGACCATGGGCTGCGCAGCCGCATCAGACAAGTCGATGATGCGAAGCCGAGTGTGGCCGAGCGCGATTCCGCGATCGGGGTCGCTCCACATGCCATGGGCATCGGGCCCGCGGTGTTGCAGCCGCTGCGTGGCGCTTTCGACAATGCGAGCGGCGTCACGAGTTCCAACGACGGCTGCAATTCCGCACATTCCAAGACTCCGGGAAGCAACGCAATGGGGCGCTGCCAATCGTACGGTCAATGTACACGGTCTTCGCTGGAAGGCTCGGATGCCAGCGGCCAACGGTGGCAGGCAGGAACGCTTCTGAACGCGAGCGGGAGACTCGTGTAGAGTACGCCCAACCGTGACCGATCTGGAGTTTGCCCTCGTCGGCTGCGGACACGTCGCGATCAAGCACATCGAGGCGATCACCCGGGTCCTCGGTGCTCGTCTCGCTGCCGTCTGCGATATCAATAGCGCTCGCGCGAAGGCGTTCGGTGACCGGCTCGATGTGCCCGCGTTTACGGAGATCGACGCGATGCTGCGTGCGGTACCGAGCATCTCGGTCGTCAGCGTGCTGACCCCGACGGGCTACCACGCCGAGCACGCCATCCAGATCGCTGCCCATCGCAAGCATGTCGTGGTCGAGAAACCGATGGCGCTGCGCCTCGATGATGCCGACGCGATGATTGCCGCGTGCGAGCGCGCGAATGTTCGGCTGTTTGTCGTCAAGCAGAGCCGCTATAACGCGCCGGTCCAGCGCCTGCGTCGCGCGGTCGACGCGGGGCGCTTCGGCAAGTTCGTGATGGGAACGGTCCGCGTTCGTCGGTGCCGGCGTCAGGACTACTACGATCGTGATGATTGGCGCGGAACCTGGGAGCTCGACGGCGGCGTGCTCGCAAACCAGGCGAGCCATCACATCGATCTCCTCACCTGGATGATGGGCGATGTGACGTCGGTCTACGCGAAGGCGGCGAGGCAGCTCGTCGACATCGAGACCGAGGACACGGCCGCCGTGCTGCTGCAGTTCGCCAACGGTGCGCTCGGCATCATCGAGGCGACGACGGCCGCGCGCCCGACCGACCTCGAGGGTTCGGTCAGTATCCTGGGCGAGCACGGCTCCGTCGTGATCGGTGGCCAGAGTGCCGACGAGCTCGTCGCGTGGCGCTTCGAGGGCCCGGAGTCGGAGGCCCACGATGCGGCGGAGTCCCGGCCGCTCGAGGGCCATCACGCGTTCATCGACAACGTGGTTCGGACGATTCGCGGAGAGACGACGGCGCTGGTCGATGGCGATGAGGGACGCAGGTCGCTCGAGGTCATCAACGCGATCTACGAGTCCGTGCGGAGTGGCCGCGAGGTCGCGCTGCCGTATCGCTCGCCTCGAGCGCTTGCCGTCAGCGCTGGCTAGCGAGTCACCGGCCGGCCGCGGCCGATGCCGTAGTACGTGAAGCCCGCCGCGCGAGTCTCCTCGGGCGACAGGACGTTGCGGCCATCGAACAGGACCTTCGTCTGCATCGCAGCTGCCAGCCGTCCGAGGTCGGGGTGCCGGAACTCGTGCCATTCGGTGACGAGCACCAGCGCATCGGCCTTGTCGACGGCCGCGTACGCATTGTCGACGAGCTCGATGGCATCGCCCACCTGAGCCTTGATGTTGGGCATCGCGGCGGGGTCGTATCCGACGAGCTTTGCGCCCGCCTTCGTCAGCTGCTCGATCACCGTCAGGGCCGGCGATTCGCGGATGTCGTCGGTCTCCGGCTTGAAGGCGAGCCCCCACAGTGCGACGCGCTTACCGGCGAGATTACCGCCAAAGTGCTGGATGACACGCTCGCCAAGGATCTTCTTCTGGCGCTCGTTCGCCAGCTCGACCGCCGCGACCACCGAGAGGTTCACGTCGTTCTCGCGACCCGTGTGCACGAGGGCGCGCAGGTCCTTGGGGAAGCACGAGCCGCCGAAGCCAGCTCCGGCGAACAGGAACTTGCTGCCGATACGCGGGTCCGAGCCGATGCCCTTACGGACGGATTCGATGTCGGCGCCCACGGCCTCGGCCAGACGAGCGAGCTCGTTCATGAACGAGATGCGCGTCGCGAGCATTGCGTTCGCGGCGTACTTCGTCATCTCGGCGGACCGAATGTCCATCGTCTGGATACGGTCGCCGGTGCGCATGACGCCGCGATAGACCTCGCGCAGCAGGTCGAGCGCGCGGGGGTCTTCAGCACCGAGCACGACGCGTGCGGGCTTGAGGAAGTCATTGACCGCGTCGCCTTCTTTGAGGAACTCGGGGTTCGACGCGACCGCGAACGGGTGCTTGGTCTCCTTCGCGATGATCTCGCGGACCTTGTCGGCGGTACCGATCGGGACGGTGCTCTTGTTGACGATCACGGTGAAGCCGTTGATCGCGCGACCGATGTTTCGCGCCGCTTCGAAGACGTATTGAAGGTCCGCGCTGCCATCGGCGCCGGACGGCGTACCGACCGCGATGAAGACGATCAGTGCGCCGGGGACGGCTTCCGCGGTGCTCGTCGTGAAGCGCAGACGTCCGAGCTGCGCATTGCGGCGCACGAGCTCGGGAAGACCGGGTTCATGAATCGGGCACTCACCACGACGCAGCGCCTCGACACGATTGCTGTCGATGTCGACGCAGGTGACGTCATGGCCGAAGTCCGAGAAGCCAGCGCCACTGACGAGTCCAACGTATCCGGTTCCGATGACGGCAATCTTCATGATTGGTGCAAGCTAACATCCTCGGTAGAACTCGGCGATTCGCTCGACGACGTACTCCTGAGAGTCGAGCGTGAGGGACGGATGAATGGGAAGCGCCAGCACACTGTGGCACGCCCGCTCGGTCACTGGCATCGAGCCTTCGCGGTAGCCAAGGGCGGCAAACGCGGGCTGCAAGTGGAGGGGCGACGGGTAGTAAACCTCGGTGCCTACTCCGTTGTCGGCGAGAAACGCTCTAAGCGCGTCACGGCGTGGGACGCGGATCACATACTGATGGACGACTCCGTCGGTGGCCGGTAGTCGAAGCTCGGGCGGTAGGACCACGCCCGCGAACAGGGCGCCGTATCGTGCTGCGTGGTCGCGTCTGGCTTGCGTCGACGCTGCCAGGGTTCGCAATTTCGCGCGCAAAATCGCTGCCTGCAGTGCATCCAGTCGGAAGTTTCCACCCATCACATGGTGGCGATACTTGGGGCGTGCCCCGTGTGTACGCAGCAGCGCGAGGCGGTCGGCGAGGTCGCCATCGTTTGTGACGATCGCGCCGCCGTCTCCGAGGGCGCCGAGGTTCTTCGTCGGGAAGAAGGACAGGGCGGCGGCGAGCCCACGCAGCGGCAACCCGATGCTCTGCGCCGCATCCTCGATCACCGGGCACGGAACGGCCGGCATCGATGCGGGCGCACCGAACAGATTGACCGGGACCACGGCGCGGGTGCGAGACGAGCAGGCCGTCGCCGCGGCAACCGGATCCAGGCACAAAGTCTCGTCGTCGATGTCGGCGAACACGATGCGAGCACCGAGGCGGGCGAACGCGCCGGCGCTCGCGAAGAAGCTGAGCGGGGTGGTCACGACCTCGGTCCCTGGTCCCACCTCGAGCGCCATGCCGAGCATGTGGAGCGCGTCGCTGCACGAGCTGGTTCCGATCGTATGGCGCACGGCAAGGGAGTTCGCGAGCTCGCGCTCGAACGCCGCGACCTCGGGTCCGCCGATGAACACGCCGCTGTCGAGCACGCGTGCGATGGCGGCATCGACTTCTGCGCGGACGGGCGCGAGCTCGGCGGCCATATCGAACAGCGGCACCTTCACGAGAAGCGGGACCCTACCACTTCGAGTAAAGTACGAGCATGAAGATCGTCGTCACGGGTGCAGCCGGATTCATTGGCTCGCACACTTGCGAACGACTAGTGACCAACGGACATGACGTCGTCGGGCTCGACGCGTTCGATGACTATTTGTACTCCGCTGATTTGAAGCGTCGCAATGCAGCCGCACTCGCCAAGCTGCCGAGATTTCGTCTAGTCGAGGGCAACATCTGCGACGCTGCCGCCGTGAGCTCGGTCATCGATGCAGATGTCGATGTCGTGTGTCATCTCGCGGCACTTGCCGGCGTGCGGCCATCGCTCGCGCAACCGGTGCGCTATCTCCAGACGAACATCGAGGGTACGGGCATCATCATCGAGCGCATGCGGGCGGTCGGTCTTGCTCGTCTCGTGTTCGCGAGCTCTAGCTCGGTCTACGGTGCGAAGCGAGGCACCGAAGTTGCGGCGTTTCGCGAGGATGATCCCTGCCTGACGCCTGCATCGCCGTACGCGGCGACGAAGCGCATGAACGAGCTGCAACTCTCGGCGTACCGCGATCTGTTCGGGCTCGGCGTGTTCGCGATGAGATTCTTCACCGTGTACGGTCCACGCCAGCGCAGCGACATGGCGATCGCGAAGTTCACTGCCGCCATTGGCGCGGGAAAGCCGCTAACGTTGTTCGGCGACGGCAGCTCGCGCCGCGACTACACGTACATCGATGACATCGTCACGGGGCTCGTCGCCGCGATTCAGCAGATCCAGCCTGCGCGCTACGAGATCTACAATCTCGGTGGGACGCATACGATCTCGCTGAAGGAGCTAGTCGAAACGATCGAGCGGGTGGTTGGCAAGCCGGCGACGATCGACTGGCAGCCCGAGCAACCGGGCGATGTACCGATCACCTACGCGAACGTTGACCGTGCCCGAGCTGCGCTCGGCTACGAGCCTACGACGCGCCCAGAGGTCGGGATCCAGCGCTACGTCGACTGGCTGCGGAATCCGTGTTAAACGCCCGAGCGCGCGGCATGAAGGCTTACATCTTTTTGTCGATCCACGAGGAGCTCTTCCACCGTGTGGCGGTTCGACTCCGAGACTACGGTGTCACTGAGTTCTGCGGGTTCGCCTGGGGAAAGCAACAAGAACGCCGGATCAGTGACCGCGGCATCAGCTACGACCCGCTGCTGGTGTTCACTCGCGA
>JBBQFU010000436.1:0-5041 GCA_038322185.1 Haliangiales bacterium | reverse complement strand
GGGTGGCGCTCGCTGACCTTCAGCTCGTCGTCGTGCGCCGCATGGGCGCGTGCCCACTGCAGGCCTTTCATCACGAGGGCCCGACCCGCCCCGCGCCGCCGGGCCTCGGGCGCCACCCACATCGCGTAGACATGAGCGCGGCGCGGGCCGGTCAACGTCAACGCGACGATCATCATACCGATCGGCTTGTCGCCATCACGGGCGATCAGGCGTAGCAACTCACCCTTCGGCGCCGTCAGCTCGCGCCACTGGGCCTCGGTGTTCTGCTTCGCCTTGCCCAGCTCCTGCCCGAACGCATCGGGGGCGTCCGCGAGCGCGCGCAGCCGAACATCGCGAAGCGTCTCCCAGTCGGCGGCGCGGGCGGCTCGGACGGTCAGGCTCACGCCCGCACCATACGTCAGGGACAGGGAATGTGGAGCGCGCGGACTACGCGGGCTCGGGGGACGGGTCCTTTTTGCCGAGTGGCGGGATGATCGACGTGGGCCGCTTACGCTCGCCCTCCGCCGCCGCATCCGCCTTCTGCTTGCGAACGACCGCCGCGATCGGGCGGGTGATCTTGCTGCCGCGCAGGATCGTATCGATGTCGTCCGCGTCGAGCGTCTCGTACTCGAGCAGCGCCTCGCCGAACGACTCGAGCGACTTGCGGTGCTCGGTCAGGATCGACACGGCCCGCGTATGCTGGCCAGTGACGATGGCGCGGATCTCGGCGTCGATGCGCCGCGCGGTGTCTTCGGAGATGTGGTCGTTGCTCGAGAAGTCGCGGCCGAGGAAGACCTCTTGCTTGCCGCCACTCGAGAAGTTGAGCGGACCGAACTCGTCGCTCATGCCCCACTCGGTGACCATCGACCGCGCGAGCTCGGTTGCACGCTCGATGTCGTTACCCGCGCCGGTGGTCTTCTGGCCGAAGATGATCTCCTCGGCGACGCGACCACCCATGAGGATCGCGATCTGGTTGAGCGCGAACTCGCGGGTCATGTTGAGGCGATCCTCGGGAGGCAGCTGCTGGGTGAGACCCAGGGCGCGACCGCGCGGGATGATGGTGACCTTGTGAACTGGGTCGGCCTCGACGCCGACGAAGCGCGCGACGATCGCGTGACCGGCCTCGTGAATCGCCGTGTTCCGCTTCTCCTTGTCGGAGATGAACATCGACCGACGCTCGGCGCCCATGAGGACCTTGTCCTTGGCCTCTTCGAAGTCCTCGGCCTCGACCTTGTCCTTGTCGCGGCGGGCTGCGATCAGCGCCGCTTCGTTGACGAGGAACTCGAGGTCGGCGCCCGAGAAGCCCGGGGTGCCACGCGCGATGACTTCGAGGTCGACGCCCGAGGCGAGCGGAACCTTGCGGGTGTGGACGGCGAGGATGCCCATGCGGCCACGCAGATCGGGGCGCGGCACGACGATGCGGCGATCGAAACGACCCGGGCGCAGCAGCGCGGGATCGAGGACGTCGGGGCGGTTGGTCGCGGCGATGATGATCACGCCGTCGTTGGACTCGAAGCCATCCATCTCGACGAGGAGCTGGTTGAGCGTCTGCTCGCGCTCGTCGTGACCGCCGCCGAGGCCGGCGCCACGGTGGCGACCGACGGCGTCGATCTCGTCGATGAAGATGATGCACGGGGCGTTCTTCTTGCCCTGCTCGAACAGGTCGCGAACTCGGCTTGCGCCGACGCCGACGAACATCTCGACGAAGTCCGAGCCGCTGATCGAGAAGAACGGAACGCCTGCTTCGCCAGCGATCGCGCGGGCGAGCAGCGTCTTGCCGGTGCCCGGCGAGCCCATCATCAGGACGCCCTTCGGGATACGGCCACCGAGGCGGGTGAACTTCTTGGGGTCCTTGAGGAACGCGATGATCTCCTCGACCTCGTCCTTGGCTTCCTCGACACCGGCGACGTCCTTGAACGTCACGCGGTTCTGGTGATCGCTGAGCAGCTTTGCCTTCGACTTGCCGAACGACATCGCCTTGCCGCCACCGCTCTGCAGCTGGCGCATGAACAGGAAGAAGATGCCGACGAGCAGCAACATCGGGAGCCACCACACGAGCACTTGCGGCCAGATCGACGAGTCGTCTTTCGACTTCACGTCGTAGGCGATGCCGGCGTCGTAGATCTCCTTGGTGATCGTTCCGGGGAACTCGGCGTGAACGACTTCCTTGGTGTTCGTCGAGTTCTTGCGCGTGATGACGTAGCGGGCGTCGTCGTGTCCGCGCGGCTCGATGCGGATCTTCTCGATGTCCTTCGCCTTCTCCTTGTCAGCCAGGAGCGCGCGGAACGCCGTGACATCGACCTCCTTCTCCTTGGACGAGGAGTCCGTGAACATCGAATAGATGCTCACGAACATGAGAATCAGGATCGCCCAGATCAGGATGGTCTTGTGAGATTGCCGCATCGGTTCGCGCAGTTAGCCCCTGCTGGTGCTTAGCATGGGGCCTTTGTAATGGCTTGCAAAGTCAAATGTCCTGAAAAGACTCGCCATGTGCAGAGCCGATATATTCGGCCCACACAATCTCCTGATCCTGCACGCGTACGATGACGCGCGCACGGGCGCGCAGGTCGCGTGGGACCTTGGCATCGATGAAGAGGTCCGACAGCTTGCGCGACCGGCCCTTGAGTCGAGCGGGCTTCATACGATCCCCGGCGCGCCATCGGCGAAGCTCATGTCCCGGCGGCAGAGCGGGCGCATCACGCGCGGATGGTGACCGAGGCCCGGGCGGCAACACCTGGTCATAGCTCCGGGTGAGGCGGACGCCTGCGATGTCGAGACACAGCTCGCCGGCGGTTTCACGCGTGACGACATCATCGAAGCGATCCAGATGTGTCGCGTCGTAGCCGAGCGAAACGCTCTCGAGCGCAAGCGCGTAGCACCGCTTGCGAACCGCTCGCGGAAGCCCCCGTACGGCGACGCAGTCGATCGGAAATTGCGCGTGGGGTGCGGCGAGCTCGTCGATGACATCCAGCCACTCGCGCGCGCTCGTGGAGAGCCGCGAGAGCGCGTCGTCGACCGCGGGATTGATTTCACGCAGCGCAGGCAAAACTTGATCCCGAAACTTCACGCGCAGGATCCGCAGATCGGCGTTCATCGGGTCGTACCACTCGGGTAGCTCGCGCGCCGCGTGATACGCGCGGACGAGCTGGCGCGGCAGGTCGAGCAACGGGCGCACGAATGTCCCGCGCTGCGCCACCATCGCTGCGAGTCCTGCCGGGCCGGTGCCACGCACGACCCGCATCAGCACGGTCTCCGCCTGATCATCGAGGGTGTGCGCGATCCAGATCGACGACAGCCCGAGCTCGGTACCGACCGCTGCGAAGCCGGCGTAGCGCGCCGCACGTGCCGAAGCCTCCAAGGATCCGTCTGTCGCGACGACGACTCGGCGCACCGCCGCGGCGGCACCGCGCGACATGGCCCAGGCCGCAACCTCGGCACCGATCCGCGCGCTGTCGTCGCGCAGTCCGTGATCGATGTGAACCACGACGACGTTGGTAGCGCCGCATACCTCGATCGCAGCGTCCGCAAGTGCCATCGAATCAGCCCCGCCGGAGCAGGCCAGCCCGAACAGGCCGGGGCCGAGCGAGGTACGCCACCGCTGGACCGCGGCTCGCACCGCGATCAACGGATCGAGCCGCGTGGTAGGCATGCCCCAATCATATATGAGCGAACACGACCAACCGCCCAGCGGGCCCCTCGCCCGCCTGCGCGCACAGCTCGCCGGCCCCCGCGGCTACCGCAGGATCGACGCGCTGCTGTCCAACGACGACGCCGCGGGCGCGGTCGCGGCGCTGTCGCCGAACGAGGTGTTCGAGCTCGTGCACGAGGTCGGGTTCGAGGACGCGCAGCCGCTGATCGAGCTCGCGACCCCGTTTCAGATCCAGGGCTGCTTCGATCTCGAGGCGTGGAACAAGGACGAGCTCGAGGTCATCTCGCTCAAGCCGTGGCTACAGGCGCTCGCCGAGTGCGGCTTCGAGAAGACCGGCGAGGTGTGGGGTGCGCTCGACGCCGAGCTGCGCGCGCTGATCCTGCAGCGCCAGGTGATCGTCTACGACACCACGATGAACGAGGGTCCCGAGGAGGACAACGACGAGCCGATCATGCCGACGCCCGATCGGTTCTTCCTGCTCGAGCTCAAGGGCGACGAGGACATGCAGCGGATCACGCAGCAGCTCGTCGAGGATCTCTATCGCGCCGATATGACGCTGGCGCGTCACACGATCATGTCGGCGCGCAGCGAGCCGGCGGCCGAGCTCGAGGAGATGAGCTATCGCTGGCGCTCGGCGCGGCTCGCGGACCTCGGCTACGTCGACTTCTACGACGCGCTCGATCTGTTCCGCCCGTTGCCCGCCGATCAGGTCGTGATCGGCGAGAACTCGCACGAGCGGCAGGCCGTCGACGACACGTCGCGCATGCCGCTCGCGCTCGCCGAGGAAGTGCTCGGCCGCAACTTCCTCGCGCGCGTGATCGCCGCGATCGACGACAACGTCGAGGCCGAGCGGCTCGAGCAGGCGCTCATGGTGCTCGTCAACAAGGTGCTTGCCGCAGGTCGCGCCAAGCCCGGGCAAGCCGAGGTCGTGCGCCGCGGCGCGCTCTACGCGACGTCGACGCTGTCGCTCGGTCTCGAGGTCGTCTCGCGTGGCGACCTCGAGCGCGCGAAGGCCGCCATCATTTCGATCTCGCTGACTCGCCTGTTCCGCGTCGGCTACACGGTCACGGTCAAGCTCGCCAAGCTCGCGACCGCGCTCGCGCCACGCTCGGTGACCGCCGGCTCGCCGTCGCGCGAGCTGGTCGCCGGGCTGTGCTCGCCACGTCCGCTGTTCTCGCGCGCCGCCGACGAACCGCCGACCTCAGGCATGCGGCCGTTCGAGTCGAACGCCGATCTGCGCCGTGCGGGCGAGATCCTGAGCGGGCTCACGATCCGGATCGCGCTCGTCGAGAGCCTCGGGGTCGATGTCATCGCGATGGCGGGCGCACCCGAGCCGCGTCCCGAGCTCGACGACTTCCTGCGTACCGCAGTCGCGCGGGTGCTCGCGGGTGGTGACTTCCGCAGCACCGCGCT
>JBBQFU010000435.1:0-5091 GCA_038322185.1 Haliangiales bacterium | reverse complement strand
CGGAAGTCTTTGCCGGTGAATCGCTGCACCTGCAGCAGGCCCATGCCGTAGCCCATCGGTCCCTGCGAGTAGTAGTTGATCGACAGTTTGTATGGACCCGCCGACGGCGTGCCGGCGATCGCGAAGCACTCGGGACCGTAGCCGGTGGTCACGTCGGCATAGAGCTCGCCACCCGACGGCAGCTGCATGTTCTGGTACCAGGCGTGGCCGCCGTTCGCGTCCTTGATGTGGAAGTCGACATCGTTGGAGTCGGTCTCCCAGTACATGATGAAGCGCGTCGACGCCTTGGTCGCGAGCTTGATGTCTCGCTTGGACAGCTCGGCGAGCACACTGGCCTTGGTGCCGCCGTGTGCGATGTACGCGGCGGCGACCATGCCTGCGTCCTCGGCGAGGATGCGATCGGCCCCCGCGAAGCGACCACCCGGATACTTCTGGTCGACACCGGCGAGGATCGCGGTGAACGCGCTCGCGTAGTCGTTGTTCTGCACGTGCGCGTAGGCGAGCAGGCGATGGCCGGTCGCGTGGTCGGGGCGGTCGGCGACCGCGCGGCGGTAGGTGTCGATCACGAGCGCGCGAGCATCGAGCCGTTCGAGCCGCTCGCCGGCGAACCGGCGCATGTCGGCGCGCGTCGGGAACAGGTCGATGATCGATCCGTAGATGCGAGCAGCCTGCGCGGTGTCCTTCTGCTTCTCGAGCACCTCGCCGAGCGCGATCAGTGCGAGCACGTCGCCGGGCGCCTCGGCGTGCCACTTGGAGGCGAGCTCGAATGCCTTCTGCGTGTTGCCGCCACGTAGTGCGTGCATCACGTCCTTGAGCTTGCCCTTGAGAGCGGGGATGCTGTGGTCACCGTCGTCGTGCGACGGGCGTGCCGACGAGAAATCAGGTTCGGAGTAGGTCTGCGCCTCGCGCTTGAACGTGAGCGGATACGTGACCTCGACGCTGCCGGTGGACGGGCGCGGGAACTCGATCGCCGAGAGCGTGCCAGCGACGCACTGGGCCACGTTCGGATCGACGCCCGTCGCGCGTGCGCCCTGGACCTTGCCGTCGGCGGTGATCGTGAACTGCGTCGCCATCGTGCCCTCGAGGTTGGGCTTCGCGAGCAGCTCCTTCTCGTAGCAGTACGTGATCTTCTGGATGTTGCGCCGCACGTAGCGACGGATGATCGCCCGGTCGAGCTCGCCCGTCACCGACGCGACGCCGATGCGCACGGTCGGGACATTCGCGCTCCGCCCGCGCATGCCGCCGCGTCCGCCGCTGACGCCGTAACCCGTGCTGGTCCCGGATCCATGACCGAGCGTGCCGTAGCGACCGGTGCCGATCGTGCCCCAGCCGGTACCGCCGCCGCCAGGCCCCATGCCCGCGCGCCCGTAGCCAAAGTTACCCTGAGACTCACCGCTCTCGGTGCCCAGCAGCCCGCCATACACGTTGCTGTCATCGAACCCGGTCGAGACTTCTGCAGTTCCAGTCAGGCTCGCAAACGCGCCATCATGCCGGACCGTGCTCACGTTGCCGAGCACGCCCGCGCTGCGCGCTTCTGCGATCGCTTGCGCGCGCGCGAGCTGCCGATCGCCGATATCCCCCTCCGGCAGCGGCACGCTGTTGGTCGCCATGAAGGTCTGGCTCCGCTTCTGTTGCTCGAGTCCGTTGGGCCCGATCACGAGCACGTCAGCGAGCGCGGTGCGCGGGATGTCGTAGCGCTCGTAGTCCGCTTCGGTCTCGAGCACGAGCATCGAGGTCTGGCTCGAGATCACGCGCGCTTTCACCGAGCGCTTCGCGATGTCCTCGCGCAGCAGCTTCACGGCCGCCTCTTCCTTCGCAGCCGATAGCTTGTTCTCGAGCTCCTCGATCTCGGCCGACGCGATCGCGCGCTCGACGAGTGCGGGCGCGGCCGAGCCGACGCCGATCGTGCGCTCGACGCCACCGACGCTGATCGTGATCTGCTGGGTCGGGCGCGGCATGCGCGCATACACCATCAGCGGGCTACCGGGCCGCGCGGCGGGCACGGTGCGCGGGTACACCCACGTCGCACCGGGCACGTTGATCGCTACATCGGTCAGCACCGTCTCGCCGAGTCCCGTCGCGACCGCGGCGACTCCGCGATCGAGATCGAACACGTCGCCTGCCTCCGGGAGACCTGCGCGCACGATGTTCGCGGCGGCGCGCTCGTCGCGAATGCCGCCGGCCAGCACGACGTCGACGCGCTCGACCGGCAGCTTCTTCACCGCGGCAGCGAGCGCCGGCGCTGCGTCGGGACCCGCCGTGAACACGGCATCGGTCACCACAACCACGCGACGGTGCGGTGTCTTCAGCGCGGCCAGCGCCTGCGAGAGATCCGATGCACCCGCGGCACCGCGCGCGATCAGCAGCTTGTCCTGCGCGTCGCCGTAGCCCGCGACGCTGCCGTCATAGATCACCTGCGTGTCCTGATCGAACGCGACGACCTGAAGCGTGATCGCCGCGCCGTACTTCGTGCGCAGTGCAGCGACGAGCTCGCGGATCGACGCGACGTAGCGCGCGAAGCCCAGCGCACGCGACGCGCTGGTGTCGACGAGCAGCGTGAGCTGCTGCGGGGCAGCGCTTCCCAGTGCCGTGCGAGGCGCGATCGAGAACGAGCTCACGACCATCTCGCCCGAGGCGACCGCCGCCGCCGGCGTGCCGACCTCGCCGATGAAGTCGACCTCGGGCTGCCAGTCACGCTTGGCGAGCGTTTGCTTCTGCGTCTTGCCGTCGATCCCGGTCAGCATGAACGAGACGTCGACCTGGCCGGTCTTGGGCAGGCCGCGCAGCGGTAGCGTGTAGCCGCGGCCGGCGAGCTCCTGCGAGAACGAGACGACGAGGTGCTTCTCGGCGTTCGCTGGAATCGGGAAGACCTTCGCGGTGAACTGGTTGCCGGCGCCTTTCTCGAGCAGCGCCGGATCCTGCTTGCGATGAAGGAAGTCGTCGTAGACGCGGCGTGCGACCTGCTTCTCGATGACCTCGGCCTCCTGGAACTGGCCGTTGATCTCCATCGCGAATCGCGAGACGGCGGCGCCGGGCGGCAGCGTGATCGCAAACGTGCCCTCGCGCGTGCGATTCTCGGGATTCTTGAAATAAAGGTGAAGCTCCGTGTATGCGAGCGGACCCTGCACGACCGCCTTCGCGTCGATGCGCGTGACCGCGAGTCCGCTGCCGTCGGATGCGGTGAGCGAGAATGGTGCGGCGGTCTCCGCCGGTTGTGGCACCGGGTCGACGACGAGCATCTGCATCGGCGTTACCCCGCCGGCACCCGGTGGTGCGACGACGGGCACGGCCGCGATCGGCTCGCGCACTCTTGCGAGCGGCCGCGCTTTCGGTCCGGTTTCGCCTGTCTGGCAGGCGGCGAGCAGGGCGACAGCAAGCAACGAGTTGGCGCGCATGGGCTACTGCATGGACATGCACTCTTGGTCCCCGGTTCCATCGAACCTCGGTATCGCGTGTTAGGTTGCCGCCGATGCGCATTTACGGCTGGGTTCTCGTCGCGCTGTGTGTGGGGCTCGGGTGCGGTAGCAAGGCCACCAAGGGGGACCTGAATGTCTCGGGATCACCTACGGGTGAGGTCGATGGCCAGGTCCGGGTGGTGCTCGCGTTTTCACGGCCGATGGTCGCGAAGGACGCCGTCAACAAGGTCGTCGCGACGCCGCCCGTCACGATCGCGCCGGATGTGCCGCGCGAGGCGCGCTGGTCGGATGACAAGACACTCGTCGTGCTCGCGACCAGCAGCCTGCCGGTCTCGACACGCTACGTCGTCACCGTGCCGGGCAGCGCGAAGGCCCTCGATGGCAGCGTGCTCGGCAAGCCGACCACGTTCGAGTTCTTCACCGAGCGGCTCACTGGAACACTCGAGGTGGTCGGTGCCAAGGAGCGCGCCACCAAGGATCAGATCGTCAAGCTGACGTTCAACCAGGAAGTGCCCGCCGAGCAGATCACGCAGAGCTGCTCGCTCACCGGCAAGCCGGGCACGGTGAAGGTCAAGCTCGCGAAGGACAGCAGCGCCGGTCCGGGCAAGAGCTACACGATCCAGCCAAGCAGCGACCTCGCACTCGACACCGACTGGACCATCACGTGCGCCGCGGGACTCAAGGGCACCGTCGGTAACCTCGGCATCGACAAGCCGCTCACCGAGAAGCTACACACGTATGGCGCGCTGAAGTTTGTCAGCATGGAGCCGACGGGCAACGACATCGTTCCCGACGAGAACTTGCAGCTCAAGCTCGCGTTCACCAACCCGCTCGCCGAGCCGTACAAGCTCACGATCGAGCCCAAGGTCGTCGGCTTCCCGCAGCGCTGCCACAGCCTCGGCGATGCGCCGGTCGGGCTCGCGTGCGGTGGCCTCCTCGAGGCGCGCACCAGCTACGAGATCACGATCGAGAAGGACCAGAAGGACATCTTCGGTCAGACGATCGACAAGGCGCAGACGATCGCGTTCCGCACCGCGGACGCGCAGCCCACGATCTCGGTCGAGTCCGGTTACTTCGTTGCCGAGCTCAAGCGACCGGTCGTGCCGGTGTGGACCCGCAATGTGACCGAGATGGATGTCACGGCGGTCCAGGTCACGCAGGCGAACTTCCACGACGTGTCGCCGATGCTCGACTGGTACGAGAACAAGCCGGCCGACTTCACCAAGTCCAAGCTCAAGCCGGTCAGCAGGAAGATCACGATCGCGGGCACCAAGAATCAGTGGAGCCAGCAGTCCGTCGATCCGGCGCTGCTGTTCGGCGGCACGCCCGGACCCGGCATGTACTACGTCGAGATCGGGTCCACGCAGGTCGCGCGCGGCGTGTATCACGACGGTGGCCGTCAGAAGATCCTCGCGAACTTCACCGACATCGGGCTCGTCACGAAGATCTCTGGATCGCGCGGCCTGGTGTGGACCACGAAGCTGTCAACGGGCAAGCCGCTTGCGGGCGCGACGATCACCGTGCGCAACGGCCAGGGCAAGCAGACCTGGAGCGGGACCTCGGATGCCGACGGTGTTGCGATGCTGCCGGGCATTGCGCAGCTGGCGGGAGTGCCGGCAGGTAGCGCCGAGGGGGGCGAGATCCGCGTGTTCGCGTCGCAAGGCGCGGACTGGAC
>JBBQFU010000434.1:0-5136 GCA_038322185.1 Haliangiales bacterium | reverse complement strand
TGCGACCGGACGGATCGGGCTTGCGGAACTTGTACTCGACGCGTCCATCGGTGCGAACGGTCACGCGGTCGGCGGTGATGATGGGCCGCAGGATATAGCGAGCGAGGCGCTCGAGCCCGCGGCGGTCGGAGGCGTCGACGGTGGTGTCGGCGTGGAGCGAGATTCCATCGACGATGGCGGCGCGCCGTCGGCTCGAACGCGAGCGCGAGGGCGAGCGCGTGCTGATCGCAGCGTTCGAGCGCGGCGGTGGCCACCTCGCAGATCAGCTCGCGCAGCGGCTGCAGCGCCGTGATCGCGCGATCGAACCCGATGCCGCGACCGCGAACCCTACGCGGCGCGAGCCGGCGGCGGGCCCACTCGATCACCTCGCTCATGACCTCGGCCGAGTCGAGGTGCGAGATTCCGCACACCATCGACCACGTGTTGACGCTGCGTGGCTCGCCTTCGCCATCGGTCACGACGATGGCGTGAGCGCCGACGACGTCGATGTCGACACGGAGCACCTCGGGCTCGTCCGCGCCGATCGGCGTCGTGCGCAGCTCGAGGCGAGCGCCGGTCTCGGTCGCCGCACCGAGCACGAGGATGCTGCACCTCGCGGTCGCGACGACCGTCGCGTACTGCACGGTCACGCCACGAAGATCGATCGCGCGAATGGGATCGCCCATGTTTGCAACGCTACCCAAGGCATCTGACCGCGAGTCGCGAGACGCGCTGGATCTCGGTCGATGCGGAGACAAACCGCTACGCATGCCGATGCGGTTTTGCCGATCTCTGCGAGCGTTATCTCCGAAATCTCGATGTGCGCCTTCACGATCGCGCTGGTGCGGCTGCTTCTTCAGTGGATCGGCAACCAGATCTCGATGCGGTTGTCACAGCAAGCGATGGTGCAAGCGAGCGCTGCCGTAGCTTCCGAGTCCGCAATCCTCACGTGCTGTTGTTGTCGAGCCGCGTCGACCCTGCGGCTCGGCGACGGCGCCGCGAGCACCGAGCTGGTGCGGTTGTCCCTGTCCTCACTCTGGGCAGCGCGGCTGCCGACGCTCGAAGCCGTCGCGCTCACCGCCGGATGGCTCTCGCTGGGAGTCTGGTTGGACATCTGCTGGTTGGCGATCTGGTTCGCGGTCGTCGTCGCCCTGAGCTCGCGATGCCAGACACGCGCGCGTGCCCTCCGCGGGGACGCGGCGAGCCGACGGATTCCGCACGCCTATGTGCGGACGCGACTTCGCGAGTGCCTCGTATACCTACACTCCGCCAGCCCGGACCCTGATCAAGTGACCGTTCCAACCCCGATGTCCATACAGTGTCAGGCCCCGATCGGATACTGGGCTCCGTGACCGGTACGAACAAGAAAGACGGGAAGGTGGCCGAGCGGCATCCGGACTCGCTGCAGCTCGTCCGCCAGTGGGCGATGATCCAGCTCCTGGCCGACGCGACCGAGCCGCTCAGCGTCAAGCAGCTCGCGGACCAGCTCGTCACCAGCAAGGCCACCGTCGAGCGCGACATCGCCACCCTCGAGCAGACGTTCGCGCTGCTCGAGGAGCAGGTCGGCAAGCAGAAGAAGGTCTACAAGATCGACAAGAAGGTTCGCGCGCTCGAGGCGATCACGTTCGGTACGACCGAGTTGCTCGCGATCTACGCCGCGTTCTCGGCAATGCACGGTCTGGCCGGCACGCCGCTACACGACGACCTGCGTTCGGTGATGATGAAGATCCGTGGCTTTCTGAGCCCGCGCCACAACGGCGGGCTCGACGCCCTCGCGCGGGTGTTCGCGCCGCACACTCGAGGTGCGGTCGACTACGGCGCGCATCACGATCAGATCGACGATCTCGGCGACGCGATCGCGCGCCGGCTGGTATGCCAGGTCACGTACCGCGCCGCGGGCAAGGAGGTCGAGCGCACGCACCGGGCGCGGCCGCTGAAGCTCGTGTGGCACAAGTCGGCGCTCTACGTGATGGCGTGCCTCGGCGACCACCAGCGCATCACGGCGCTGGCGGTGCACCGCATTCGCTCGCTCGAGGTGACGACCGAGAAGTTCGCCCCACCGCGCGTCGACGTCGATGCGCACATCGAGAAGGCGTTCGGCATCTTCGTCAGCGATCAAGAAGAGGACGTCGAGGTCGTGTTCGATGCCGAGATCGCGTGGAAGCTCGAAGAGCGCACCTATCACCCGCACGAGCGCAAGGAGCGCCGGCCCGACGGCAAGCTCGTATATCGGGTCCGGTCGAGCGCCCAGTGGGAGATCATCCCGTGGGTTCAGAGCTTCGGCATGTTCGCCGAGCTGGTCGCGCCTGCGAGCTGGCGCGACGCGCTCAAGGCCAACGTCGAGGCGATGATGGCGCGCTACCGCGCGACGGGTGGGTAATCCGCCACGCACGTCGCAGCGGTCGTCGCACACGATCGCTTCATGCCTCCAGACACAGCGTATCGGCCACACACAGCGGCCAATCGTCGCGATTCCAGCGAGCGCGGGTCGTGATCGCATCCCCGCGTACCGCCGAGCTCGCCCGATTGGTCGAGAGCCTCCCTGCGCGCGAGCGTCGCGGCAGCCGGCCGCGCTGCGTGTTGCTCACGCACGCGACCCCGCAGCGCGTCGCCGATCGGCTGACCGCGCTCGCATCGCCGGACATGGTCGTGAGCGCGAGCGATCACTGGTTCCCGCGTGGCTTCGACGATCCGCGGGAGATCACGCTCGGGGACTGCGACGAGCGGCTGCTCGAGCGCCGGCACCAAGAGGCCCTGTCGCGCTGGTGGCTCGCGACGACCGGGACGTTGCCGACGTGGGATCTCGTCTCGACTGGCAGGGCCGGGCGAACGAAGGCACTGCTTCTAACCGAGGCGAAAGCGCACGCAAACGAGCTCGCCGAGACCCGCCGGCCACCGCGCTCGGGCGCGAACCAGGCGCAGATCTCTCTCGCACTCGCAGAGGCGACCACCGCTCTCGACGGCGTGATGCCGGGTTGGGATCTCACGCGTGCGCCGTACCAGCTCGCGAACCGGATCGCGTGGGCGTGGAAGCTCGCGTCGCTCGGTGTTCCGGTTGTCCTGACCTACGTCGGCTTTCTACACGCGACGGACATGCATGATCGGGGCGAGTGGTTCGTCGAGCGCGCCGATTGGGAGAACAAGGTCCGCGCATACTCGCGGAGCGCCGTGCCGGCCGATGCGTGGGGCGCGCGCATCCCCGTCGGCGACGCGTGGATCCAACTCCAGATCCGTATTGCGCACGTCGCGTTGCCGAAGCCATGCCCGATCTGCAGCGCACAGCTGCGCTGGATCTCGTATGGGATGCCGACCGACGCGATCACGGCCGCGCTCGACTCGGGCGAATACGTGCTCGGCGGCTGCGTCGTGCGCGACGACGCGCCGGATCACCAGTGCGAGCAATGTGGCGCGCCGTTTCGGCTGGAGCAGTGGCAGCGAGTCTGACGCCGGCTGCTGCTCGCCGGTCCAGCAGACTGCTGCAAATTTCCTCGGGCTGACCGAGGTACCCTCTCATCGGTGTCCACTCACGTCTTCGAGAAAGAGTTAATAGCGCTCCTCCAAGACCACGTGAAACATCCCTATGCGCAGTACACCGAGCATGGCGTCCATGCGTACTTCATTGCCCGGCTGTACAACGCGCTGCCACTGAACGAGCGCTACTTGACGCTTCCCGGTCAGGGCCGCGTGTGTCGCGTGCAAAAGGAGTATCCGACCCCAAAGCACCTCGACAAGTCGCGGCGGCAAGGTTGGGATGTCTGCCTTCTTCGGTCTCCGTACCAGCCGTCTGCGACGGCGGACGTACAACGGCCCCTGTTCGACCGCCTCGACACCGAGGCCATCGTCGAGTTCGGTCTGAATGCCAGCCACGAGCATCTCGTCGAGGACGTTCGTCGCCTGGCGCACAAAGACGTGCGGTCGGATCTTCGCTTCATCGCACACCTCATGCGGGCTTCTGGTCCGAGAGCCGCAGACCGGCTCTCGCTTCGCGATTGTTCCGTATCAGACTCCCGCTCGAAGGCTTTCAGGATGCGCGACAGAATCCTGGTTGCGCTTGATGCCAGCACGGAGACCGAGGGAGCCGCGGTGACGGTTTTTCTCTGCATTCCCGAGAGGAACGGCGCTGAAATCTGGAAGCTCACGCCGGGCAACGAAGAGAGACTGCCGTTGGGCTAGCCAACGTGGGCGTTGCCTCGCTAGGACCCACACCGACAAACCGCATCGCGCCTCGGCGTAGTCCGTAACTTCCCGCTAACGGATGTAAGACGTGCGAGTCATCATGCGTCTACTGGCGCGGGTGGGCTCGAACAGGAGGCTCGGATGAAGGCGATCGGCAGCAACGTGATCGTTCGAGGGCAAGGCGATGACCGAAACGCGGGGACGCGGATCGTATCGGTGGCGCGTCCGCCAGCGGATCTCCGCGCGCTGTTCGCAGGCGCCTACGCCGCGTTCGCGCCGACGTGTCGCGCGATCGCCGAACCAGGATTGGCGATCGTAGCGATCGCCGAGAGCACGGGCCAACTGGGTGGGCTCGCGCAGCTCGCGGCGCGCCCTGGTCAGCATGCGGCGGCGATCGTCGGCCGCCACGATCGTTGCGACCTGTTCCTCGGCGACAACGCCGATCTGCCGCTGCGGCAGCTCGCAGTGATCCTCGATCCGGTCACCCGCTGGGAGCGTGGGGGCGCGGAGGTGGGCTACCGGATCCTCGACCTGCGCACGGAGCGCGGGTTTGTCGACGAACACGGCCGCGCGTTGCGGGGCCTGCGCTGCGACGGCCCGGCCGTGCTGCGTTGCGCGGGCTACGCCGTCTACGTCTTGCCGCTTGGCGATCCGACCGACTGGCCGGAGTCGGGCGCCGATGCGTGGGCGTGCCAGCCCGAGCGCGTCTATTTCGACGAGCTGACCCACATCGCGCACGGATCCTCGACGCGGGTGCCGAAGTTTGGCGATGATCTGGTGCCGCGCACGCGGATCACGGCGATCCGAGGACCGCGCGAGACCGGCGCCGTACTGGTCACGGGCGTAGTCCCGATCCCTGTTGAAAATTGAAGTGGCGGTCCAACCGACCCCGAGAGGATTCTCGGGGCTCTTACCGGAAGAACCGCCATGAAGAAGACTGCCAAAAAGAAGAAGCTCAAGGAAGTAGAACCGGTCGCCCAG
>JBBQFU010000433.1:0-5145 GCA_038322185.1 Haliangiales bacterium | reverse complement strand
CTGCTCAACGCGGTCATCCGGCTCAGCCCGCTCGTCGCGGAGCTCGCCGACTACCGGCTCACGGTGTTCGAGCTCGCCGTGCTCGTCGGGTGGGTCGCGATGATGGCGTGGAGCGAGGGCTACAAGGGCTTTCATCGCCAGTTCTCGCCCCGCGTGGTCGCGCGTGCGCAGCATCTCGCCGCACACCCACGGCCGTGGCTCGTCGCACTCGCGCCGTTCTACTGCATGGGCCTCGTGCACGCGACGCGGCGCCGGCTGATCACGTCGTGGATCGTGACGCTCGCGATCATCGGGATCGTGGTCGTCGTGCGCCAGATCGCCCAACCCTGGCGCGGCATCGTCGATGCGGGAGTCGTGGTCGGGCTTGGCATCGGCGTACTCTCGATCGCGTACTTCGTCGTGCGCGCGAGTCGCGGTCACGCGATGCCGGTGCCGCCAGACGTACCGGTCGCCGCGGCTCCGTGATACGCAGGCCGCATGTCGATCTACCTCAGTGTCGTCGAGATGAAGAAGCTCCTCAGCAACGTCGAGGGCTGGCTCGATAAGGCTGTCGCATTCGCGGCTACCAAGAAGTTCGATGCGAACACGCTGCTGCAGGCGCGCCTCGCGCCGGACATGTTCCCCCTCGCGCGCCAGATCCAGGCCATCTGCGATCAGGCCAAGTACGCGGCCTCGCGCACGACTGGCAAGGAGACACCCTCGCACCCGGACACCGAGACCACGATCGACGAGCTGAAGAAGCGCATCGCTTCTGTTGTGGCCTACCTCGGCGAATTCACCGCCAAGGACTTCGAGGGTGCCGACGACCGCTCGGTGACCACCCCGCGCTGGGAGGGCAAGCAGATGGTCGCGACGAACTACTTCCTCGAGCACGCGCAGCCGAACTTCTATTTCCACCTGATGTCGACGTACGCGCTACTGCGTCACAACGGCGTCGATGTCGGCAAGAAAGACTTCCTCGGCCAGCTGCCCTGGAAGAGCTAGGTCCGGCGAACGCGCGGGTCGTCCGACGGAATCAGATCGATGTCGAAGTCTTCGTAGTCGCCGTCGGTGATCACGATGACCTCCTCGGTGACGATGATCGCATCATCGATGTCCTGCACGTCGGACGTGTCTCTGACATCCGAGCGGTCGAATCGCGCGTCGATCGTCGCCGGCCGCAAGCGATGGCGCATCATCCGCGTCGCGCCATAGGCCGCTACGCCAACCGCTCCAAGTGCGAACAGTTTCGTCGTGGTGTGCATGAGGTGATAAGGAGCAACGCGCGTGCCGCCCGCGCTTGTGCGGCGTACGAGGTTGGCTGAGCGCGCCTGGCGACGTGTTTGCAGAAGGGCTCGCCATGGACACGTATCGAAGAACGGGAATGGCCGCAACGTCCACACACGCGCGGCCGATCAGCCTCGGCCGCCGTTCCCCGAGCAGAAGCTCGACCAACCCGGCCTCGAGTCCGATCTCGATCCGAAGCCACGGTACGAGGCGCCCACGTTCAGGCCCGCAGGCAAGCTGACGCGCAAGCGCGCGCTGATCACCGGCGGAGATTCGGGGATCGGGCGCGCCGTGGCGCTCATGTTCGCGCGCGAGGGCGCGGACGTGATGATCAACTACCTGCCCGAGGAACAGAGCGACGCCGAGGAGACGCAGCGCGCCGTCGAGGAAGCCGGCCAACAGTGCTTTCTTGCCCCGGGCGATCTCACGGACGAGAAGTTCTGCCGTGCGCTGGTGGCGCGCGCGGTCGAGGAGCTGGGCGGCCTCGACATCCTGATCTCGAACGCGGCACACCAGAATCGCAAACAGCTCGAAGATCTCACCGTCGAAGAGCTCGAGCGAACGTTCGCGACCAACGTCTACGCGTACTACCACCTCGCGAAGGCGGCCATCCCGCACATGAAGCCCGGCTCCGCGATCATTGCCACGAGCTCGAGCACGGGCTTTCGAGGCAACGAGGAGCTGCCGGACTACTCGGCCACCAAGGGTGCGATCAATCAGTTCACCAAGGTGCTGGCGAAGCAGCTCATCCCGAAGGGCATCCGCGTCAACGCCGTCGCGCCCGGTCCGGTGTGGACGCCGCTGAACGCAGCGGACAAAGGGATGTCGCCAAAGGACGTGTCCGAGTTCGGCTGCCAGACGCCGCTCGAGCGCCCGGCGCAGCCCGAGGAGGTTGCCCCGGCTTACGTGTTCCTGGCATCGGAGGCGGACTCCAGCTTCATCACTGGAATCATCTTGCCCGTCCTGGGCGGCGAGACGATTGGCGCGTAAGCCGCGTCACGCGCAGGCAACGCAGGCGTAGCTCCGCCGGTCGTAGCCTGCGAAATGTTCGCGAAGCAGACGATTGCGTCTGCCTCGTTCGTTGTCGCGCTCGTCAGTGCTTCGGTGATCGCTCACGCGGATCCCGAACGCCAGGCGACCGGTACGTTCGAGGTAGGCGCCGGTGTTTCCAGCTATGAAGGCTTCATCGGCCGGGCGCGCGTCGAACAATCGAGCTTGTTCGGCACGGGCCACATGCTGTCGCTCGATGCGCGCATGTCGGCGCAGCGACAGGATATGACGCTCGAGTACGCGACCCCCGATCTCGGCGGTGGGCTCTCGCTCGACGTCGAGCTGTTCAGTCGAACGCGCGAGTTGCCCGCTTTCACTCGGCGAGGGACCGGTGCTGCGATCGCGCTGCAGCAGCAGATCACGCCAGATCTGCGTTTGTTCATCGGCTATCGGTTCGAACAGGTGACCGAGCCGGTGAGTACGCGCATCTCCGCGCTCACCACGGGGCTCATCTACGAGACTCAGGACACCACGGTCGGGGTTGCCTACGAGGTCGCGGATCAACGGCTCGGATCGTCGACTAACTTCGATCGGTTCAACGCGTGGGCGCGTCACGCCAAGCCGCTCGGTCCACTCACGCTCCACCTCGGCGGCGCGCTCACCCACCTGATGGGCGATGTCCCCAAGTCAGAGCTGCTGTTCATCGACGGTGTCACCGACCTGCGCGGCTACGCACCCGGCGCGATCGCACCGCTTGGCGGCACGAGCAAGCTCACCGGCCGCGCGGAGCTCGAGGTGCCATTGTTCAAGCGGCTCGGCATCTCCGCGGTCGGGTTCGTCGACGCGGGCGGCTTCATCGACGGCGGGGTCGGGACGTTCGGCGCATCCGCGGGGGTGGGCATCGTGTGGCGCTCGCCCATCGGGACGCTGCGCTTTGACTGGGCCGTGCCGTGGACGGCGGCAAGCCACGCTTCCTGTTCGGAATCGGCGGTGACTGGTAGCTACTGGGCGACGGCGAGCGGCGCCATCTCGGTGGTCGGACGCGCGTCGGCCGCCTTGAGCGTGATCTTGAACGTGGTGCCGACACCGGGCTGGCTCTCGACCTCGATCGCACCGCCGTGCGCGCCGACGATGCCCTTGACGATCGCGAGACCGAGGCCCACCCCGTCGCGCCCACGCTGCGGTTGCCAGAACCGGTCGAACACGTGGGGGACGTGCTCGGCGGCGATGCCGGGGCCGGTATCGGATACCCATAGCTGCGCTTGCTCGTCCTGCGACTCGCCACCGATGCGGATCGATCCGCCGGGCGGTGTGAACTTGATCGCGTTGCCGACGAGGTTCGAGATCGCCTGGCTCATCCGATGCCGATCGGCGAACACGCCGCCGAGCCGCGTGTCGAAGTCCCGCACCAGCGTGATGCGCCGGTCGGCCGCGAGTGCCCGGTGTTGCTCGAACGCATCCTCGAGGAGCGTGTGGAGCGAGACCGGGCGCAGCTCGACGCTGAGCGTGCCGGAGTCGATGCGCGCCACGTCGAGCAAGTCTTCGATGAGCCGCTGCATGCGATCGACGCCGCGCTTGGCGCTCGGTAGCGAGGACGACAGCGCCTCGGCGTCCGCCTCGATCATCTGCAGCGCGAGGCCGACCAGGTTGAGTGGGTTGCGCAGGTCGTGCGAGACCACCGCGAGCAGCTCGTCGCGCCCGCGGATCGCGCGCTGCGCCGCCTGATAGAGGGTGGCGTTGTCGATGCCGAGGGCGATGCGGTCGCTGATCTCGATCGCGAGCGAGCGCAGATCCTCGTCGAACACGCGGCCCTCACCCAGGGCGTACGTGATCGCGCCGACCACGCGGCCACGCGCGAGCAGCGGCGTCACGAATAGCGAGCGGGCGCCAAAGCGACCGACGAGCTCCGCGTACTCGCGGCTGGCGTAGACGGTGCTCGGATCGAAGCTCTCGATGTGCACCGGCTCGCGCCGCGCGATCGCCGTCTCCACCGGGTGAGGCACGGTGCCGGTGCCGGGCACGAACTTCATCGCCTCGGGGATCAGGCAGGCCTGTGCCGCATCGGCAGTGGCCATTGCCACGCGCTGAAGCACACCCTCGTCGCCCACGAGGTCGATGACCGCAACGTCGCCGAGCGTGGGGACCAGGAGCTTGGTGACCTCGTTGAGGGTGACCGTGAGATCGAACGACGACGTGATCGCCGTGGTGAGCGTGGAGATGAACCGGGCGCGGCGCGCGACCTCGTCGGACTTGGCGAGCTTGAGCGCGTTCTCCTCGGCGGCCTTACGTTCGATCGCATAGCGAGCGCTGCGCGCGATCAGCGACGGTGTGATCTCCGACTTGTGCAGATAGTCCTGCGCGCCTGCCTTCATGGCGTCGACGGCGACCAGCTCGTCGTCGTTGCCGGTGAGCACCACGATCGGGAGGTTGCGCACCACCGCGACCATCTTGCTGACGGTGGCAATGCCATGCGCGTCGGGGAGCGACAGGTCGAGGAACACTACGGCGTGGTGGGCAGCGACTTCGATGGCAGCCGCAAGCGAGCCGACCGTCGTCAGCTGGAACGGGGCGCCCGGAATGTCGCGCGCGAGCTCGGCAAACAGCCGGGCATCGCCGTGATTATCTTCGACCAGGAGAACTTTCACGGGGTCTCCGACGGAAGCCTCACGACGGTAAGCCAGAAGTCATCGATCGACTTTACCACCTGGACGAACTGGTCGAGATCGACCGGCTTCGTGATGTAGCAGTTCGCGTGGAGCTTGTAGCTCTTGAAGATGTCCGCGTCCGCCGAGGACGTGGTGAGCACCACGACCGGTATCGCCTTGAGCTCGGGGTCGTTCTTGATATCGGCGAGGACTTCGCGCCCGTCCTTCCGCGGAAGGTTGAGGT
>JBBQFU010000432.1:0-5190 GCA_038322185.1 Haliangiales bacterium | reverse complement strand
TGCACCGATTGCGACGCGCTCGCCGAGCGCTGCCTCGATCACATCGATCGGCGCCGCGGCCATGATCAGGCCGCAGCGCGCGATCGCGACCTGCTCGTCGCGTCCGGGCCCGGTGAGCTCGACGCGCCACAGCTCCTCGATCCCGCGCCGCCACTCCCCTGCCGCCATCAGACCGGCGGCCGCCGAGAGACGCGCGACCGCGTCGTCGTTGCCGAGCCCGGCGCCGAACTGCGCCCACGCGAGGGGCACTTCGTCCTCGCGACCGAGCGCGACGAGCGCGTCGATGAAGATCGCGAGATCGGTCGAGTCGCCAGGCTCGATGCGGCCGAAGCCCTCGACCGCACGCGCCTCGTCGCCGCGGAAGAAGCCTTCGCGCGCGTAGCTCCACGCCACGAAGCGCGGATCCTTGCGCCAGCCGGTGAGGATTCGCGTGTGATGGGGCCACGCGGCCTCGCGACCCTCGAGCCGATTCGCGCGCAACGCGATCGCTTCGTCGAGCCGGCCCACCTCCAGCAGCGCGGTCGCCGCACGGAGGTCGATATGAATCTGATCCGGGTACCACGGGAACATCGCGTCCATCGGGCAGCCGTGCATGCTCGACGAGCGCATCGCCTGCGCGAATCGCGCGCCTGGACGATCGGTATGCTCGTGCACGTCGAGCAGCGCGAGATGCGCCGCCGGGTCGAAGTTGTGCCCTTCGACGCCACGCTCGAGCAGGCGGAGTGCCTCGTCGGCGCGACCGTCCTCGATCAGTCGATCGCCGAGCGTCTCGAGCGCCGGCAGCGCACCCGGACGAGAGATCGCAGCCATACCCGCCGCCGCAGCGGCCTCGAGCTCCGACGGTGCTGCGCGATCCGCGGCATCGGTGTCGTCGTCGGCCTGGAGCAGCTCGTACGGCCGCGCCCAGCCCGGCGCGCTTGCGATGATCGCGCGCAGCTGCGTGAAATCGCGCTCGGTGACGCTCGCCTTCTCGAACCGCGCGAACTGTGCCTGCGGGTGCGCAGGATCGATCATCAAGATCGCGTCGGTGAGGTCCTCGCGCAGCGCGAGCTCGAGGAGCCGCAACGCGGGCACCTTGAACGCGATCGGCAGCCGATTCACGAGCGGCCGCGTCAGCGACTTCTTCGGCTCCTTGCCCGCCTCGGCGGCCTTCACATCGGCGGGGTCGATATCCAGTGTCGAGTCGATCGTCGATTCGATCTCGCGATCGAATGCCTGCTCGATATCGCCGTCATCTTCGGTCTCCCTCGGAGCCTCGTCGTCGTCGACCTCCGAGTCGTCCTCGACCACGCGCAGGCTCCACGTCGGGCCGGCCGCAACCGGCAGCGACCAGGCGCGCGCCTGTTCGGCGAGCGCGGGGGCGATCACACGTAACGACGCGAGGACATCTTCTGCGCTCACCGGATCGAAGCGCTTCGGCAACGTGCCGAGGCCGCGCGCGGTGAGCCACGCACCGAGCACCTGCTGGATCTGCTCGCCGAGCTTGGGCCCGAGCGCGTCGAACGTCTCCTGCTTGCCGTCGCGACCGACCGCATGCAGACGCACCACGCCCGGGCGCGACGACAGCACCAGCTCGAGCCACAGCACCTCGTCGCGGCGAGTCGGCGCATAGAACGCATCGGTCGCGCGCCCGCCGTAGCCCGCATGCGATGGGGCGAAGTGCCCATCCTGCGGAAACAGTGGTGTGGCCTCCGCGTCGAGCACGGCCAGCCGCGGGTGACGCTGGCAGACCTCGATGCACGCGGTCCACAGCAGCACGCTGGCCTCGCGCTCGTGCACACCGTCGGGCCCCTCGATCTTCACGTCGGGGACGAGGAACGCGATGCGATGCGGTTTCGGGATCGCCGCCATCAGATGCCCTCGACCTCGCCGCTACGCAGGCGCCGCGCACCCTGACGCTCGAGCTGCGCGATCGTCTGCACGAGACACCAGTCGCCGTGCACGTAGTAATCGGTGCCGGGGAACGGCCCATTCACGATGCGCGCGCCCGCCGCCTCGACGGCCGCCGCGATCTTGCCCTTGTCCATGTACTTGAACTCGCCGGCCAGATACACGGTCGAGCCCGGCAGCCCGCGGCCGAGCCGGCGAACGACCGCGGCGACCGGCTCGATCGTCGGCGCGTCCGCCTCGGAATCGTGCGGTGCTGGGTGCGCGAGCGAGGTCACTGCAT
Organism: Haliangiales bacterium; assembly: GCA_038322185.1. GTDB lineage: Bacteria > Myxococcota_A > Polyangia > Haliangiales > Haliangiaceae > JABFXX01. Next base: position 3,020 of record JBBQFU010000432.1, on the reverse strand, counting down.
CGCGACCACCTGCGAGCGCGACGATCGCAGGCCTCGCCTGCGGTGCACGCTCGATCAGCCATTGTTCGTGCGGACCCGGGAACGGCGGCAGCGCCGTATCGTCGACGATCTCCGACGGTGGCAGATCCTCGGCGAGGATCCGCTCGGTGAGGTCCGGCCGGCCCGCACGATAGCTCGCCAGTGCGCGCGCGAACACGAGCTCGGGTGTGTGCAGCCGCGCGGTGCTCGCGAGCTCGAGTGCCGCCAGCGGCTTGCCCCAGATCGCGAGGTGATACGCGCCGAGGTCAGCGCCTTGCAGCGTCTGAGCGGCAGCCGTCAGCTGCTTCACCCGGCCGCGGCGTGCGAGGTCCTCCATGTAGAGGTCGCGCACCAGACGCTGCGACTCGGGATGCGCCGCGACCAGCTCGCGCGCACGAACCGGATCCGCGGCGCCGCGAACCATCCAGCCCCACATCGTGTAGAGGTACGCCTCGGGATGGCGCGCGAACTTCGTGAGCGCACCGAGATCATCGGCCGCCTGTGCGCACTTCTGCGCGCGCTCGGCAGGCGCCATCACGCCTGTCGTCCGCGCGACGCGCAGGCCGCGCACCGTCGGCAACACGCCCTTGTGCTGCAGGTGCCACTTCGCCCGCTGGCGGAGCAGGTCGGCGAACTTCATGCCGCGCAGCGCATCCTCGAGGAGCGGCAGCTTCGCCTCGCCAGCGATCGCGATCACCGTGAACAGCATCTCGAGCTTGTCGTCGATCGCGGCCTGACTCGCGCGCGACACGAGTAGCGGCACGCACTCCTCGCCGAGCACCGCACCCACCAGCCGGATCGCGCGCAGCCGGTGCTGCGGCGGCAGATCTTCGAGAGACACCAGCAACACGCGGGCGAGCGCCGGGCTCGCGAAGCATTCGAGTGCCTCGCCCCACAGGCCAGGCGCGCGCGCATAGATCGACGACGCACCTTCCCAGGTCACGTGTCGCATCGCGAGCGGCAGCTCCTCGCTCGCGATCTTGCCCGCCGTGGTCGCCGCATCGGCGAGGCGCATCAGTGTGTCGTCGGCGAGCTGCACCGCTTCGGTCGGCCACCTCGTGGCGGGATGCAGCGCGCGCACCTGGCGGTAACCGAGCGTCCAGATCGCCTGCTCTCGCACCGGCGTTGGCGTGGTGGCGTCGGTCGCGAGGGCGGCGAGCCGCTCGATGGTCGTCACCGAGGGAAACATCGTGAGCCAGATGCAGCCGCGCCGGCGCATCTCGACCGAGTGCTCCGCGCCGATCATCCAGTACCCGAGATCCGCGAGTGAGGGGTCGGCGCCGAGCCATGGCTCGCCATCGTCGGTCAGCCGCGACATGCGCTCGAGCGCGACGCCCTCGAGCGGCTGGCCCCCGGTCGGGAGCAAGCCGAGGACGTCCTTGATGCGATAGCGGAGCGCGGGAGGTACGGCATCCAGCGCACCGAGCTTCACCGGGAGCTCTGCCACGGCGCCGATAGTAGCTCCGCCGCTGCGTCAGGCTCTTCCGCTAACGTGAATAAAGCTCCTGCCCGCCATGTCATAGTCACGCCATGCTGCGCACGGTCATTGCCGTCCTTTGCTTATCGTCGACGGCCTTCGCGGGCTCGGTCAAAGGCTTCGTCCTGTTTGAGGGCGAGCCGCCGACCCAGGAGACGCTCCGCCGCGACACCGATCCGAAGTGCGCCAAGGGCCGCGCAGACGAGGCGGTTGTGGTCACCAAGGGTCGCCTGCGCGACGTGGTGATCCGGGTCAAGAACGGCGGCGCCGGCAAGCACACCGCACCGACCACCGCGGCGTTCATCGATCAGCAGGACTGCATGTACACGCCGCGCGTGATCGGCATCGTTGCCGGCCAGAAGCTCCAGGTGCGCAACAGCGACAATACGTTCCATAACGTGTGGGGCACGCTCGCGAACAAGGATCTGTTCAACAAGCCGCAGGCGCCGAAGGCCGAGGACCTGACGCTGGACCCGTCGACCGCGAAGGCCGGCGATGTCGTCGAGCTCAAGTGCGGCGCGCATCCGTGGATGCAGGCGTACGTCGCGGTCCAGGACCACCCGTACTTCGCGGTGACGAAGGCGGACGGCACGTTCGAGATCAAGGGGCTGCCCATCGGCACCTACGAGCTCGAGGCGTGGCACCCGACGCTCGGCAGCAAGACGATGAAGGTCGTGATCGGCAAGGCGAAGCGCGGCGACGTGAGCGCGCGGTTCTCGTTCAAGCCTTAGGGACAGTCTGGAATCGCGGCCGGCGCAGGGACAGTATCCTTGTCCGCCGCAGCCTGATTCCCCGCGACGTCGGCTCGCCCCCAGCACCGCAGTGAGCCGTCCGGATCGATCACGCAGCTCGCGATCATCGACTGCACCACGGTCGTCGCACCATCGACGCTGGCGAGGTGCACGGGCACGCTCGATGCGGGGCTACCGAGCGCGTTACCCCAGCACCAGATCTGGCCGTTCATCAGTCTCGCGCACGCCCCCTGACGGCCGACCGAGAACGACTCCACAGGGCCGCCGAGTGGCACCCGCGTCGGGGTCAGCCGCTCGAGCAGATCGCCAAGACCGAGCTCGCCGTTGCCGTTGTAGCCCCAGCAGTAGAGGTCGCCCACGCTGTTGAGCGCACACGCACTTGCTCGCCCTGCATCGATGCTCGTCACCGTGCCCGGAACCACGGGAGCCACCGACGCTGGCCGGTCCACCTTCGTCCCATCGCCGAGTTGGCCGAACTCGTTGCGGCCCCAGCAGCGAGCGGCCCCTGCGACGATCGCGCACCCAAACTGGTGGCCGAGCGTGAGCGCGCTCGCGGCGGTGGACCCCATCACGCTGACGGGCGTTGTCGAGCTCGTCGTGGTCCCGTTGCCGAGCTGACCGGCGAAGTTCAGGCCCCAGCACTTCACATCGACGCCGTCGCGCACACACGTGTGCGCGTCCCCGGCATCGACCTGCACGACCGTGAGCAGGTTCGTCACGATCGTCGGCGTGGTCACCCGATGGTCAGGTCCCTCCGCAAGTGCGAGCCGCCC
>JBBQFU010000431.1:0-5215 GCA_038322185.1 Haliangiales bacterium | reverse complement strand
CGTCGAGTCGGTCTGCGCGAGCTTAAGCCACGCCTCGCTCCAACGATCTTTACCGCGCCCGAGGAACGGCGGACGGCGCGAGTGCACGAAGTTGGTCGGGCTGTTCACGGTCGGTCTCGCTCGGTCCAGCTAGACCAGCGTAGGCGCGCGCGGGCGGGTGGTCGGGTCTCGGGGGACCGTCGACGCAGAAGCGCAGGCGAGCTAAGATGGATTGCATGCAACCCGTCAAGGCGCACGTCAAGAACGGCCGGCTCATGCTGGACGAGCCGACGGACTTGCCCGAAGGACAGGTCGTGTATCTCAAGCCCGTCGAGGGTCTGGTGTCCGAGGCCATTGATGAGCGCGACGCCGAGGACCGCGCTGCGCTTCACGCGGAGCTGGAAGCCTCGATTGCGGAAGCTGACTCCGGCCAGACCGAGGACTTTTCGAAGGTTCTCGCCGAGCTGCGCCGGCAGCGGTGAAGTTCGAGATCTCGAAACGGGCTCGTCGTCAGATCGAAAAGATCTCCACGTGGTGGATCGAGAACCGTCCCGCAGCGCCATCGATGTTCGTCGACGAGCTCGTCGACGCCGAACGACTTCTTCGCGGCAATCCTGAAACAGGAACGATCTACGCCACACATCCGACTGGCGTCGTTCGCCGCGTTCTCCTCACCGGCACGAAGCATCATCTCTACTATCGCTACCGCGCCGACCAGAACATGATCGTCGTGCTCACCGTTTGGGGCGCGCCGCGCGAGCGCGGCCCGAAGCTGTAGGTCGGACGTGAAACCCGCGATTCAGGCATCTTGCGGCGACTGTCGCTCCCAGTGATTCCGAGCATTGACTAACTCTCGCGATCAGCGCCTTGCCGCAGGTTCCGCGTAGAACACGGAGATCGCGATCATGTGAAACGACGCGTCGCTCGACTGTGTCACGACGAATTCGGTCACCTTCGCGCTCGGGTTCGTAGGCATCCAGGCCGTGCGGTCTCGCCGAGCTGGGCACGCTGCTGGTACATCGTTGCCGAGAAGACCTTCACGCCGTTGAACATCAGATCGGGCCGAACGCCCCCCTGACCCCACGCGCTTGCCGTGACATCGAACGAAGGCAAGGTAGCACTCGACGATCGGAGCGGTAGCGCCGAAGGCGACCGGCGCTACCGGACCACAGTCGCCGATCCGCCGATCGTGACGAGCTTCTGGATCGAGAGCGGGACGGCGGCTGGGGCCGCGCTCTGCCGGACTGCCGCTGCCGCCCTGAGCCTCGTGCCCGAAGCCGTGCCCCGCACGCGGAGCCCGATCGATGATCCCGCGCTGCATCCCCAGTCGTTCGGCGACTACGTCGATCGCGCGATCGCCGAGACCGTCTACTCCGCGCTCGAAGATCGGGTCCCCGACATGACGGCCGGTCGGCGCGTTGTTTCGCGAGCTCGCGATCATCAGAACGTCCGCGGTCAGCCACGATCGAGCGCGCGGCCTCGACTTGAGTCCGCTGCCGCGGGATCAGTGCGCGCTGCCGTCCTTGCGCGTGGACCGCCGTCACCATCCACCGCCGATGCAGGTGGTAGCAACGGCCACCGACCGCGTCCGGAAGGCCGAGCTTGAACGGCTCGCCGACAAACTCGGTCTCGCGATCCACGTCAGCCACTTTCCGCCGGGCACCAGCAAGTGGAACAAGATCGAGCACCGGATGTTCTCCTTCATCTCGATCAACTGGCGTGGTCGTCCTCTCCGGACGCTCCCCTCGTCGAGGACGTGGTGACGCGGTATCGCCATCGAAGCGAACTTCGTTTCGCGTCCGTCCGTCCTCGGCTTCACAGAGGAGTGACTCGACCTTTCGTTCGTGAGGTCAGCCACCTGCGCGCTTCGTCCCTCTACCAGCCCTTGCGCCAGTGTCGATACGCCTCGATCCACTCGGTGCCGGTCGGTGGGGGCGATGGCAATGGCAGCTCTAGGATGTCGATCGCCTGCCGCGAACAACGGTAGGCCGTCGACGCAGGAATCCCGAGGCGTGCAGCCACCTCCGCCACCGATACTCCCGGCTTGCTCGCTTGTCGGATCAGGTTCTCTCGCTCGGAGCGCTCTCGCATCCCAGCAACCTCGATCGCCGTCCCGCCCCAGTCCATGTGGGGTTCACACAGCGCTTACCACCCGTCCGGAGCTCTTGAGCTGCAACATCGGCCGGTTCAGCGCACGGGGTGTTTGACCGAGCTGTGTGGCAAACGCGATCATGAGCTCGCCTGGGTTTGCTCGCACCGCTGCGTAGAGTTGCTCGGCGAGCCCAGCCACTTCGGTCGGCGGCCGTCGACGGCTCGTCGCCCGCCGGGGCGCGCGCGAACTCGACGGCACCGTCGCTGATGCGAAGGCGCGCTCGACGGCTGCGGTCGCCGCGCTCCGCTGTGCCGCGAGGTGCTCGCGCACCAGCTCCTCAATCTCGCTCTGCAGATGCTCGATGCTTTTTGTGCCCACACACCTCGAAATCGCACGAGGCGATCACGCGCTCAACCCCACCCCTGAACGGTTACGCAGCGGCAATCCCGGCGAAGTACAGTGGGATGGAGCGCGCGACGATGGTGTCCTCGCCGGTCAGCGTGGCGTGCGAGACGAATCCATGGGTGGATGCGTTCGCGCGCAACCTGGTCATCACTTCGGCACGCGTCAATCTCGGTTGCTTCTCCAAGCTAGCGAGCCTCCCCCGTGAACAGTGCGCTCGCTCTCAGGTTCGTGCAAGTGCGTCAGTCGCCAACCCTTGCCACGCCAGTTGTCTCGATCGACGGTCTACGATCTCACCCACGAGCGCTTGTTAGCCGACAAGGCGCGTCGGTTGAAACGAGATCTTGCCCATCGCCTCATACTCAGCGCGAGCGGCGCGCCACAGATGCTCGTTCGTGATCGCGGAACCTTCCTCGGCAGAGAGAAATGCAGCACGCAGGACTGCGTTCTTGATGTAGCCACCACTCATCACGAACTCATTTGCGAGGGGCGCGAAATCGAGATCACTGGCGCGTTGTGCCTTCGCAGGCAGCATCGAGTTCCAGATGAGCTCGCGATGACGCTCGTCCGGCATTGGAACTCGTACGTGGAATGCAAGCCGCCGCAAGAATGCATGGTCGATGGCCGTCTCGTGGTTCGTTGTCAGGATCGTGATCCCCGAGAACGCCTCGATTCGTTGGAGCAGGTAATTAACCTCGAGGTTGCCGTACCGGTCGTTGCTGCTCTTCACTTCGGTGCGCTTCGCGAACAAGGAGTCCGCCTCGTCGAACAATAGGATCGCGTGCCCTGACTCCGCTGCTTCAAACAGCGCCGACAGGTGCTTCTCCGTCTCGCCGATGTACTTCGACACGACTTTCGAGAGATCGACCTGGAAGAGGTCAAGCCCCAGCTCTTGGGCGATGAGGCCGGCGACCATCGTCTTGCCCGTTCCCGGCGGACCAGAGAACAGAGCCGAAAGACCCAGTCCACGGCCGACCTTGTCGGCAAAGCCCCATTCGTTCAGCACACGCTGTTTGTGACGTACGCGGGCGACCATCTCGATGAGCAGATCAAATTGATCGATCGGCATCACGAGATCATTCCACGTCTGCTTCGTATCAATGCGACGCGCAATACCAGCGAGGCGCTGGTCGAGGTGCGTACGCAGCGCGCGGTGCACATGCGCGACATCGACGGACGCTGTGCTACCCGCGAGTGCCGAAGCGGCGCTGGCAGCCTTCACGATGACGCCTGGGGATATCGCGTAACGCTGCGCACACTCGCTAATGACGCTTTCGTTTGCCGCGACGAGCGCCTCACGCCAGACCGACTCGCGTGCACACGCATCGCCGATCGTCAGCGGCAGCGATACGATGGGACGCGGTGTCGACCACGTACACGTCTCGGTCGCAGTGCAAAACACCGGAACGCGAATTTCCGCGAGGATCTTACTATTGAAGACCGCGAGCTGTGCGCTCAATGCGTCGACCTCGATGAAGAGTGGCCACGCATCGTGGATCGTGCATTCGCGAGCGATGGCGCGAAGCTGTTGTGCGAGCTCGCCCTCGTCACTTGAAAGGTCGCGCGACTTGATCGTGAGCACGCCACGTCCACATGCCGAGATCGCCTGACGAAAGAGCGTCGCACGTCCCGTTCCTTCGATGCCCGTTGCGAGGAACAGGGCATGTGCGTTCTGGGCGAGCGCCGCGCGCAGCTCCGCTGGCATCTCTCGTTCACCTACGGCAGACCGACGGACGCTGAGCGCATCTTCCACCGACGCTACGGCCTTCAGCGCACTATCGAGGCGGAGTTGTCCGCGCGCGAGATCGATTACTCGCTGGTGAAGGCGCACCGGGCGACGGTTCAGCGGAAGGCGCGTGTCGCAGTGAACGAGTGCAAATCGATCGAGCCGCTCGAAAACATCGTCAACGAGCGGCTCGCCACGACCAACTAGTCGCTCGATGATCTGCGCACTCAACTCGTTCATTGCCGCGGGCACGAGCATCTGCATCGCGGTTCCAACATGAGGATCGAGCTCGATACACGCGAGTAACCACAGCAGGTCGACCTCCACTTTGGTCAGCCCGAGTCGCGCGGCCATAAGTTGCATCGGCGTTTCGGAAGCGTTCGCGTTCGCGTTCGCCGCCGCGAGCACGACATCGCTGTTGACGCCCGGTACCGGATCCCCAGGCAACCAGCCCGCACCGCGAGCGGTGTTGACAAGTTCGGCGATCAGCGCGAGAGACCAGTGGCAGCGTCCCTTCAACTCAGTGTGCGACTCGTTCATGCCGAGCTTTTCGACCGCTCGTTGCAAGGGTTGCGCGAAATCGTCTAAGTGGCGGCAATGATACAGGTGTATGACGCTCGCGCCTGTACTTAGGTCTACGGGCGAAACCCAGCCCACACGAGCATGTTCGGTCCGGCCGAGGCGCGAAAGCACAAGGTCTTGTCCGCCGCGAAGAAGAGCCTCATCCCATGATGCGACTCCACCTTGCTCGGTTCGTTCGCAGCGCCCATCCAACGAACAGTGCATAGCTCCTCTCTTTGCACGCCGTGTCAGTCGACGCGAAAATCTCGCCGCCCCAACCGTCGATCAGGACGTCCGTCAAGAAGAGGGGCCCGGTGTTCTGGCTCGCGCTCTACGGGCCCCGCGGATGCCCGATGTCTCGCAGTGGCGTAGAGGAAGCGTTGCGTAGGGTCGCGGACAGGGACGTGTGGAGCGCGGGACGCGACGGAGCCGTCGCGTGAGTTGAAGAAAGGGGA
>JBBQFU010000430.1:0-5222 GCA_038322185.1 Haliangiales bacterium | reverse complement strand
GAGCCCGCCGCCCACGATCGCGATCGCGAGCTGCGCCGGCTCGAGGACAAGAAGCTCGCCGGCGCCGAGCTCGTGATGACCCAGCCGGTCTACGACCCACGCACGCTCGAGCGCTTTCTCGACGACTGCGCGCCGCTCGGTCTGCCCGTGATGGTCGGCATCCTGCCGCTCGCGTCGCATCGCAACGCCGAGTTCCTCCACAACGAGGTTCCCGGCATGAGCATCCCGACCGAGTACCGCGAGCGCATGGCCAAGGTCGGCGGTGGCCCACCCGCGCGGGTCGAGGGTATCAAGATCGCGCAGGAGGCGCTCGCGGCGGTGAAGCACCGCGTCGCCGGCGCCTACGTGATGCCGCCGTTCAATCGCGTCGAGTCGGCACTGACCGTGCTCGAGGTCGCCGTCGATCGCTGGAAGCCGAAGCGCTAACGAATCCTCATCGGGGTACGCTACAGCCATGGCTCTGACGCTCGACGAGGCACGCGCGCTGCACGACGAGGTTTGCGTGATCGACCTCCACGCCGACACGCCGAAGCTGATGGACAAGATCGGCTACGACTTCACGCTGCGCCACGATCCGCCGATGCCCCGGCGCGCGAACATCCTCGGGCACGTGGACATGCCGCGCATGCGAGAGGGTGGCGTCGCCGCGCAGTTCATGGCGCTGTGGACGTGGCCGAAGTACGTGCCCGGTCAACCGCGCAGCAATGTCGAGTCGATGCTCGACCAGCTCGATGCGGTGCAGGCCGTCGTCGACAAGCATCCCGATCAGCTGGCGTGGACGCGCACCGGCGCGGACATTCGCGCGGCCAAGGCAGCCGGCAAGCTCAGCGTGCTCGGCGGCATCGAGGGTGGCCACGCGCTCGAGGGACGGATCGAAGCGGTCGAGTTGTTCGCGCGGCGCGGCGTGCGCTACCTCGGCCCGATCCACCTGTGGCCGAGCGCGCTCGGTGCGTCGTCGCGCCAGCCGAAGAAGGACACCGGGCTCACGGCGTTTGGCGTCGAGGTGATCCGCGAGAGCGAGCGGTGCGGCGTGATCGTCGACCTCTCGCACATGAGCCACAAGAGCTACGCGCAGGCGCTCGAAGTGGTGACGCAGCCGCCGATGGTCTCGCACACCGGCATCTCGAGCGTGCACGAGCACTGGCGTAACATCGACGACAATCAGATCCGCGCGGTGGCGGACCGCGGCGGCTGCATCGGCGTGATCTTCGCGCGCAACTACCTCGGCGGGAAGTCGATCGACTGCGTGGTCGACCACATCCTCCACGTGATCGACGTCGCCGGCGAGGATGTCGCCGCGCTCGGCAGCGACTTCGACGGTTTCGTGGTGCCGCCCGAGGGCCTCGAGGATATCGCCGCGATGCCGAACCTCACCGTCGCGCTGTCGCGCCGCGGAGTCACGCCGCGTGTGCTCGAGAAGATCCTCAGCCACAACGTGCTGCGCGTGCTCGACGCGGTTCCCGCGTTTGGTACGCTCGCAGCGTGACGCGACTCGCAGCGCTCGTGGTCGTGCTCGCCGCCTGTCCCAAGGGCGACAAGCCCAAGGAGACCGGCTCGGGCTCGGAGCTGCCCGTGGTCTCGCAGTTTGCCGATGCAGCCGCGCCCGCGGAGCTATCGCCTGCCCCGCCGCTGCCGGCGGTTCCACAGAGCCTGCCGCCGCTCGCCGACAACCCACGCGTGACTCCCGATGCGGTCGCGTTTGGCGAGCTGCTGTTCTTCGATCCGCGGCTCGCAGCGAATGACTCGCGCGCGTGCGCGACGTGTCATGACCCGGCACGCGGCTACTCCGGCAGCGTCGATCCGGCCGCCGATGGCAAGCCGAACGCGCGCCGAACGCCGTCGCTCTACAACCTGGCGTGGGTCAAGGACCTGGGCTGGGACGGCCGCGCTGCGAACATCACCGTGATGTTGCCGGCGCACATGAAGGGCCAGCTCGATGCGCTCGAGGCCAGCAGCGCACGGATCGCCGCGCTGCCAATCTACGCGCAGCACATCGCGCGCGTCGGTGGCGCGCCGGCCGAGGCGATCGTGCAAGCGCTCGAGGCCTACGTGATCACGCGTTTCGAGGGCGACACGCCGTGGGACTCGCTCGAGCGCACCGAGCGGCTGCGGCCCGGCGGCAACGCGAGTAACCCGATCGTTGCCGGCTACAAGCTGTTCTCGGGCAAGGCGCAGTGCGCGCAGTGCCACACGCCGCCGCTCTACACCGACAACCGCTATCACCGGATCCTCGCCACCACGGGGGATACCGGCCGCGGCCTCGTCGATCCCAAGCAGGCCGGCGCGTTCCGCACGCCGAGCCTGCGTGGCGCGATGACCCGCGGCGCCTACTTCCACGACGGTAGCAAGCGCACCCTCGACGAGGTGATCGCGCACTACCAGTCACCACAGGCCGCGGCGGTGAACCCGGCACTGGCCAAGATCAAGCTGACCGCCGACGAGACCCGCCAGCTCGGAATGTTCCTGGTGATGCTCACGAACAATCGCCCGCCGCTGCAAAAGCCTGCGTTGCCGTGACGAAGATCCGGTAGAGTCCGCGGCGCCGTGTGGTGGCGCCGTGCTCGCTGGCTGTTGACGCTGATCGCGCTGTGCTCGATCGCGACCTGTCCGTCTGCGAAGCGTTCGTGCACCGCCAAGAATCGGTCGCAAGAAGCCAATGATCTGCTCACCGTGCTCGGTGACCAGGTCGCGCAGACGGTGGCCGCGACCGGCAAGGTGCCGCCAACTGCCGCCGGGCCCTCACCGGTCCCGTCGTGCTGTGACCAGGGCGGCACCTGCAAGGCCGATGCAGCCGCCTGGTCGGCGCCGGGCTGGCGCGAGCTGCAGTTCTCGGTCGATGGCTCGTATCGCTACACGTACCAGTACGTGCCGGACCCGAGCGGCCAGTCCGCGATCGTCCGCGCGGTCGGCGATCTCGACTGCAATGGCACCAGCTCGCTCTACGAGCTGAAGCTGACCGTGCAAGGTGCGCTCGTTCGCCGCGCCTGGCGCCGCCAGAACCCGTACGAGTGACTGCCGATTGAGCATAAGATGCGGGCATGCGATTCGTCCTCGCCCTGCTCGTGTGCGTCGCCTGTGGCAAGAACAACGAGCCACCTCCGCCCTCGAGCGGTTCGCCCAACGCGCCACCGGAGTCCGGGCCGAGCGGTAAGAAGGCGACGGGCGCGATCAACGAGCAGGCTCAGCTGATGTTCGCTTCGGTGTGCGCGACCTGCCACGGTGCCGATGGCACCGGCAATGGACCGGCGGCCGAGACGCTGCAGCCCAAGCCGCGCAACTACACCGATGCGGCGTGGCAGGCGAGCGTCACCGATGACGAGCTGCGCGCGACGATCCTCAAGGGCGGCCAGGCTGTGGGCAAGAGCCCGATGATGCCGGGCAACCCGCAACTCGAAGGCAAGCCCGAGGTCCTCGACGGCCTCGTCCAGATCATTCGCAACTTCAAGAAGTGATGCGCAGCCTCGCGACCAGCCCCGACGGGCAATGGGCCGCCGTCCGAACGGACCGAGAGGTTGCGCTGCTCGCTGCAGGTGCCGGTCCCGCGCTCGCGAAGATCGAGCTCGATGGCGACGATGTCGATGTCGCGCTCATCGGCCCGCCGAGCGTGCTGATCACGGTGTCGCGCGGTGACGCCGGCAACAAGATCCTGATGTATCAGCCGCCGTACCTCGAGGCGATCGCGCGGCTCGACCTCGAGATCTCCGCGAAGCTCACGGCGATCACGGGGCCGCGCTTCGCCGTGCTGTCGGCGGACTCGATGCACTGCATGGTCGTGCGCAGCGCCAACCGCGCGCTCGCGACGCAGAAGCTCGAGGTCACCGGGCCGATCGAGTTCATCGTCGGTCTCGAGCGCAACCAGCTGCTGTTCGGCCTGCACAAGCGCCTCGAGGTCTGGGACGCCGTGTCAGGGCGCCCGCTGCTCCGCCCGCAGTTCCAGCTGCCGCCCGCGCCGCGCATCCTCGGCCCCGCACACGGTCACCTGTGGGCGATGCGCCAGAACAGCGAGGAGCTGTTCATCTACCGGCTCTCCGATGGTCGGCCGTTCCGGCATCACGTCGGCGCGCCGATCCGCGAGGTGATCAGCCATCCGGCGTCGCCGCTGATCGTGATGATGACCGACAAGGGCATCGTCAAGCTGCACTGCTTCGCGCACACGCTGACGACACTCGATCCGGTGTCGCCGCCGCCCGTCGCGCTCGCGCAGCTCGCCGTCGGCGAGGACATCAGCCTGCTCGGCATCGACGCGACCTCCGACGAGCCGTGGCGCAGTGTGCTGCTCGGCAGCGGCGCACCGATGGTGTTGCAGATGGACACCGCGGCGCCGGTCGCCGAGCGTCCGCCACAGCCGGCCCCCGAGGCACCGCGCAGCGAATACAACAGCGCACCGGTTCACGAGCCGCGCGCAACTGGCAAGCAGTGGCGCGAGACGCTCGCGGTGCTCGGCGCCGAGCTGGCGCGTGGCGAGTCGCCCGAGCTGCCGGTCGTTGCGATCGATTCCGAGCTCGGCAATCTCGGCCATCGGCTGACGCTCTCTGCGGCGGCGCGCCGCGCCCTCGTCGCGCTCTATGCGCTGCACCTCGTCGGAGAAGCGGGCGTCTCGATCGCTCGGCTCGCCGCACTCATCGGCGACTGGCCCGAGGCACTCGGTCAGGGTGACCTCGGTGCGCTCGCGCTGGTGAAGAAGCAGCACGGCAAGGTTCGCCTGCGCGGTGCCGTGGCCGACCTGCTCGACGGCACCCCACCGCGCTGGGTCCGAATCGTCGGCGGCGCGCCAACCACGCCGCGGGCTGGTGCGTGGCGCGTCGCGCGTGACAGCCGCACGCAGGCCGAGATCGAGGCCGCGCTGGTCGAGCTGCTCGGCCGCATCGCGGTCGTCGAGGGTCCGCTCGCGCCAGCGCTGCTCGAGGCGCGCATTCACGGTGCGACGGCGGTTGCGACCACGGTCACCAGCGAGCGACCGCGCCCGTGGCCGCGCGATGCGGGGCTCGTGCTCGTGCTCTACGGCACGCAGTCGTCGTGGACCGCCGACGTACCGACGCTCGCATGATCACGCCGCAGCTGTCGGCTGCAATCGAGGCGCTGATCGGCGATCAGAGGCGCGTGACGATCGCGGACTTGTTCGAAATCTTCTCGAGCTCGCTCTTGGCCTCGGTCGCTGCTTCCATCGACTTGTACGTGCCGGTGCGAACACGGAAGTACTGCTTGCCGTCGACTGTCCCCTC
>JBBQFU010000429.1:0-5223 GCA_038322185.1 Haliangiales bacterium | reverse complement strand
CGATCTGTGTTGCGGCGTTCGCGGCAGCCTGCGGACCGACGTCGGCACGAACGGGTGGTGGTGGTGATGATGGTCCAGACATCGACGCTGGTGACGGCGGCGGTGGAGGAGGCGGAAGCGGGTTCGATGCGGCGGGCTGCTCGAAGATGGATCTGCTGTTCGTGATCGATAACTCCGGCTCCATGAGCCAGGAGCAACAGAACCTCATCGCGAACTTCCCGATGTTCATCTCGGTGCTCGATGCGTCGGGCCTCGACTATCGCGTCGCGGTCACGACCACCGCGCGTGACTACACGTACAGCATGTTCGGCGGCTTCCAGCAGAGCACCGACGGCGAGAGCGGCGAGATGATCCAGCCCAGCTCGTGCAACATGACGAAGCGCTGGATCGACAAGACCGATCCAAACCCGTCGCAGTCCTTCGCGTGTGTGGCGAACGTCGGCACCAGCGGCTCGTCCGACGAGATGCCGCTCGGCGCGATCCGCGACGCGTTCGAAGATCGCATGACCGACGGCACCAACATGGGCTTCCGTCGCTCGGACGCGCTACTCGGCGTGGTCGTGCTCACCGATGAGGAAGACTGCTCCTACGAGCAGAGCGTCAGCTTCGGGTTCACCGAGATGCTGTGCGAGAACAAGATGGAGCCGGTCGCGAACTACAAGGCGTTCCTCGACAGCTATGCCGGCGGTCCGTCGCGCTGGGCGACCGCGATCATCGCGGGCATGGGTCCGGGCACGTGCAGCTCGACGTTCGGCAACGCCAGTGAAGCGGCGCGCCTGATCGAGTTCAAGAATCAGGTCGGGCCAAACGCGGTGATGTCATCGATCTGCGATGGCGATCTGTCGCCCGCGCTGATGCAGGCACTCGATCTGTTCCACAGCGCCTGCGACGCGATCATCCTGTAACGCGTCACTGGATCGCGACGGAGACGTCGTAGCTGCCGTCGCCGTCGGATACGGTTCCGGACGTCGAGCCCTTGGTCGGCAGCGCGAGCGTGCACGTACCGCCGAGGAACTGCGTGCGGCCGAAGGTGCCGTTCGTCCACTCGTGCGCCGCAATGCCGATCGTCTGGCTCAGCGTCAGCGACGCTGACCTGACGTCGGCGAGACTGCCGAGGGTCATCGTGATCTCGCCTTGCTGTCCGATCATCGCGGCCACCGACCTGGTGGGGCCCATCTTGGTGATCGACGGCGTGACATCGAGGTTGAGCTTCGCGGTGAGCGAGGTCTCGGAGGACGCGGTCTTGCGCGGCGTAACCTTGATCGTCACGGTCTTTGCGCCGAGCGCTCCCTCCATGAAGCCTGCCGCCTCGGGCCGCGCAGTGCGTGCCTTCGGCAGGTTCTCGATGAGCCACGCCATGTCGCGATACGATGCGTCCTCGACGGAGTTGATGTTCGCGAGCTGCACGGCGAACGCCTCGCCGTCCTCGATGATCGCGTCCTTGACCTCGAAGTCCTGGATCGCGTCGTTCTTGGGATCCTTGTTCGCTTTGTCGTCCTTCTTGTCCTCGGGCTTGGCGACGTCGATCTTGCGCGCCCAGCTGACACGCCAGCCAAACGGCGCCTTGCCGAAGGTCTGACCGTTCGAGGTCTTGAAGCCGGCGGAGGTATTGAACTCGTCCGAGCCCTCGGTGCCGATCAGCACCGAGCCATCGGCGAGCTTCTTGTCCACGGCGAACGAGGGCTGATCGATCATGACGACGGTCACCGGGCCCGGCGCGTCACCGGCAAACTCGCCAAGGTCGGCAGTTCCGGGCTCACCCTTCGGATCCTTTGGCTTGCCGGGTCCGTCGGCGACGTTCTGCTTGTGGATCTTGACGTCGGGGTTGCCGCTGTAGAACGGGCCCTTCTCGGACTTCTGCGAGTACGTCGTCTTGCCGTCCTTGTGCGTGACGGGCGCGGCGTCGCGGATCTGACCCATCGACTGGGTCTTGTTCGTCGTGTTGTTGTCCTTCTGATAGATGCCGGTGCGCTTCGACGAGGTCAGCGCCTGGATCGGACCCACCTGCACCGTCTTGCTGCCGAGCTTGAGGTTCTTCGGCAGATTCAATGTTGCGGTGGACGTCGCGGTGATCTCGGGCGACTGCAGGCGAACCTTGTCGCCGATGTCCTGCACCATCAGTCCGCCGCCCTTCGAGAGCTGGAACTTGGTGGCGTTCATGTAGCTGGCTTCGAACTGCTCGACCTCGACCGGATCTTCGTCGGGTTGCTTCTCGTCCTTGCCCTTTCGCGCGATCGCGGCGGGCTGCGACGACACGGCAGCGCTGCTACCCGACACCGCGGCATCGGCGGCGGCATCGGCTTCCCGCTCGGCCGTGTCGCCCGGCGCCGTGGTGGGAACGGGACCGGTCTGCGGTGCGCCCCGCTGCTGCACCGTGTGCGCGAGCTCGTGGGCGAGCAGCTTGCTGTTCTTCGGATCCGCGGGATCTTTGCCCGCACCGAAGTAGATGTTGTTGCCGCGCGCGAACGCGGTTGCATTGTGCTGGTCGGTCAGTGTCGCGGCGTACTTCCCGGTGTGGACGCGCACATCCGAGAACGACGTGTTGAACGTCTGCTCGTACTTCTGTCGCGGACCATCGGGAACCGGAACACCATCGCCGGCTGCCGCCTCGTTCTGCGCGAGCGACTGCCGCCCGACGCGGCCTGGGGACTCCGCAGGCGCGACCGCTGCGCTCTCGACCGACCCCGCATGCTCGCGCTGCTGCATGACGCGAGCATTCTACGCTCGTTCGCTCGAATTCCTCCTTGAATCATCAATCAATCCTGATGTTTAGATGGCTGGTCGAGTAGCCACCAAGCGCAACGCGGCGATTTGTAAGCGGACCCTCTGGGGGGACCATCCCCGTGGCTTTGTATACTGGCGCCGCCAGATCGTGGCTCACAACCTGTTGATCTAGCGTGCGCTGGCGGTGGTCCGCGGCTTGCGAGTGAGATTGGTAGTGAGCCATCCCCGCCTTGCAGCTGTCGTTCTCGCGAGCTTGACCACTGCCGGCTGCGTCGCGGACGAACCGAGCCTCGGAGAATCGACGCAGGAGATCGTTGGCGGTACCGCCACGCAGGTCACCACGGTGCCGTGGCAGGTCTCTCTCCAGGACGCCAACGGCCACTTCTGCGGCGGCACGATCGTGACGCCGACGTGGATCGTCACCGCGGCGCACTGCGTGGCGGATGGAGCTCCCACGAAGATCGTTGCGGGGATCAGCCGGCTGTCGCAGAGCGCGACCGGACAGACCCGCGCCGTCAAGCGCGTGATCTCGTATCCCGGCTACACCGATCCGTCGGTCGGCAAGGACGCGGCGCTCATCGAGCTCACCACACCGCTGACGCTCGACGCCAACGTGAAGGTGATCCGCCCGCTCAACGCGGCATCGCCGGCGGCGCTGACCGCACCCGGCGTGATGACGACGGTGTCGGGCTGGGGCATGACCACCGAGGGCGGCACCGCATTGCCCGATCAGCTGCAGTCGGTGCAGGTGCCGATCGTCGCGCTCTCCGCCGCGAACACCGCGTACAACATGACGCTCACCGAGGACCAGCTCCCGGCAGGCCTGGCCACCGGCGGCAAGGATTCGTGTCAGGGCGACAGCGGTGGGCCGCTCGTCGTGATGGCAGAGGGCGAGTACGCATTCGCCGGCATCGTGAGCTGGGGCGAAGGCTGCGCGCGCGCGAACCTGCCGGGCCTCTATGGCCGCGTGACGAGCTTCGCGAAGTGGATGGACGGCTACGCAGGCGGACCGCCGGTCGCTGCAGCCGGCGCGGACCTCGCCGTCAAGCCGGGCACGCGCGTGTCGCTCGACGCCAGCGCGAGCGCTGATACGGGCTTTGGCGTGATCGCGACGTACTCGTGGAAGCAGATCAGCGGCGCGTCGGTCACCCTCGACAACGCCGCGGCGAAGCAGGCCTCGTTCACCGCACCCGGCGCACTGGGCACCATCGAGCTCGAGCTCACGGTTGCCGATGAAGGTGGCGCCACGTCCACGGATCGCGTCGTCGTCACGATCTCCGCCACGGGCACCGGCGGCACTGGCACCGGCACGGGCGGCGGCAACGGCGAAGGCGACGGACTCGATGGTGGCGACGTGGTCGGTGGCTGTTCTGCCCACACGGGAGGCAGCGGCCCGGCGTTGCTGCTGCTTGTCGGCATGCTTCTGATTCGCCGCCGCGCGCGTCGCTAGCGGTCACGCACACATAGACGCCACGTAGACCCGTGGCGTGCGTGTTACGTTGAATCGGAAGATGAGACGTCTGCTCTTCGTGTTGGTTGTCGTCGCGGGATGTACAAAAGCGGATCCGGTCCCGTCGCCTTCTCCGGCACCTGCGCCGGCACCTGGCGTCGCGTTCGCGGAGCCTCCACCTACGACCCCGACGCCGCCGGCTCCCACGCCGCCACCGCCGGCCGCGCCGCTCGATGTCAGCGTGCAGCTCACGGCGGTCACGCTCGCCGACGATTGCGGCGGCGCAACGCAGGCCGGTGCCGCGCGCGCAAAGTCGGCACGCTCGGAGCCCAGCGGCGTCGCGGCGCAACGCTACCAGCGGCGCTGCGAGCAGACGTCGATGCAGCTGGCGCTGCGTGCGTCGGCCGTCGCGAAGATCGAGATCAAGTCGGTCGAGCTGCTCGACGAGCACGGCAAGTCGCTCGGCATGCTCGCTGCGCGCTCGCCGACCCAGTGGTCGCAGGGCGCGTCGCGCTACACGGCGTGGGACGAGACGCTCGCGGCCGACACCCCGCTCAAGGTCAGCTACATGCTGCAGCAGCCGAACTGGGCGAAGATCGGTAACCGGTGGAACCGGACGTACACGCTCAAGACCGTCGTTTCGATCGGCGGCGTCGACAAGTCGGTGACCAAGAACGTCACCCTCGAGGCGCCGACCATCCTGTCACCCAACGTGAGGACCTGATGCCGGCCTCGATGAAGCTACTCGCACTCGCCCTGGCGGTCGCCGGCTGCACGAAGGCCGCGCCTGGCGATACGCCGAGCAACCGTCCGGGTCTCGCGGCCGCACCGACTGCGCCTGCGCCGGCACCTGGTGTCGCGTTCGCACAGCCGCCACCGCCGCCACCGACTCCGCCTGCACCGCCTGCGAGTGCGACCGTCACGCTGACGTCGGTCACGTTCGCCGAAGACTGCGGCGGGACGCCGCCGTGGTCGCCCCCTGTCATCGTCGCGTCGACGGGCCCGGCCGTGCGTACACCGGCCAAGACGACGCGCCCGCCGTCCGACGT
>JBBQFU010000428.1:0-5236 GCA_038322185.1 Haliangiales bacterium | reverse complement strand
CCCAGCGCGAGCAACGCGCCGACGTCGACCGCGGCCTTTGCGATCTCGCCCGCGTCGAAATGTTTGCGCGCGCGAGAGACCGCGAGCCGGCCATCGGCCGCGACGACCGCATCCGGCAGCTGCATCACGCGGCCGCTCATGTCCTTGAGGATGCGGCGGACCTTCGTGACCACGAGGTGCGTGATCGTGCCGCCGCCGTCGAACGAACCTTCGCACTCGACGTCGGTCCCGTCGGGCAGCGCCGTCACGACCGGCATCACCTCGGGCGCGATGCGGAGCACCTCGAAGCTGCCGTGCGGTGCATTGAGGTGCAGCGAGCCCTTCCGGACCGTCAGACTCCACGTTTTGTTCGACGGCCGCACCGAGCGGCTCCACTCTAGATCACTTCAGATTCGCCGTCGCCTCGGCGAGGAGCTTCGCGCGGGTCTTCTCGACCTCGAGTGCGAGCTTGACGCGCGTCGCCTCGGTCTTCTTCGCGAACGCCTCGTCGCTGCCGCACTGCTTGTCCATCGCGCGCTCGCCGGCCTCCTCGATCTGCTTCGTGCGCGGCGACTTGTAAACGATGATGTCGACGCCCGCCGGCCGCGAATACGACGGCAGCTGGCGGCGGTACGGCTCCCAGGCGCGGTCGAGGCACGCATCGCGGCTCTTGGCCTGGGCGTAGTGCGCTTCGCCGAGCTTCTTCTGTGCAGGGGACAGCATCGCGATCGTCCGGCCGATGTCGCGCTTCGCCGCCGCCCGCGGTGCCGCCGGAAGCTCGGTCGGACCATCGGGCGCGAGCACGATGTGCGTCGATTTGATGTGGAGCCTGATCCCATCCGCGGTCATCACGGTCGCGCGCTCGCGCTCGAGGTTTAGCACCACGAGCGGCTCGTTCTTGACCGGCCAGCCGTCACCGCCGCCGAGATCCTTGTCGAACGTCAGCTTCGCGTACACGAGTGCTTGCTTCGGCACCGCCGCGAACACCTTCGACGCGAGCGCGGCCATCTCGTAGGTGTCGGCCGCGCCGAGGTTGTCGGCGTCGAGCTGTGGCATCTGGTAGCCGATCCAGCGCTGCTCGAGCGTGGGCTGTTCGCCGCCGAACGGGCGCACGTACATCGCATCGAGGTTCGTCGACGCGTCGTAGACGAGGAGCGTGACCTTGGTCTCCTCGTTCGTCGCCGTGCCGAACGAGATGCCGTAGAACCCTTCGTCGTTCTTGTCGAACGAGAGCTCGCTCGGCGCCGTGTAGCTCGGCGCCTTGGTGGTGCGATACCCGTTGCTCCTCTGCACGCAGTACTTCTCGGTGCGCTCCCCCTTGGTGTGCTCGCGCCGGAGCGTGACGGGCGTCGCCGACGGTAGCGGGCGGATCGTCAGGCCCGGGATCGGCCGCTCGATGGTCAGCGCGAGGTCCGGCGTCGACGACAGCAAGAGCTTCTCGCACCGATCGCCCGCATGCTTCGCGCGCAGCATGCGCCGGTTCGCCTTGAGCGTGACCTCGACGAACATTGGCTTGTCGAGCTTGCCCGCGATCACGAGTTTCTGCGCATCCGCGACCACGCTCGGCGCGTTCGGCCGGTAGAGCTCGAGCTCGAACGGGATCGACTTCGTTTCGCTGCCGGAGCGCGCGAGCGGATAGATGTCATAGCGACCGGGTTGCCAGCCATCTTTGATCGGCGCCATCGCCATCTCGCAGCTGGTCCAGAACAGGTCGCCATTGCGCACGACGAACCCGTCGTTGCCGCCACCGACGAGCGCGATCGTCAGGTCGCTCTCGGGCTTCGTGATCTGAAACGAGCCGATCGGCTGCGAGGGGAGCTTCAACCCGCAGTTCGGCGAGTTGCTGCCGTGACCGAACACCTTGCTCCACGTGGTGTCGAACACCGCGTTCATCGAGACGACGAGCGGGTCGCGTCCGATCGAAGCGTCGACCTTGATCACCTGACCGGGGGCGAGCGGTGGCGCGGCCGACCTCGGCGCGGCGGCCTGGCCCGGTGCTGCGGGCGGGTTCGCCTGCGCGGCCGGCTCGGGGTCGGGACCGCCGCCGATCCGGCGGGGCTTGCCGTTCACCATCATGGTGCAGCCGGCGAGGGCAAACAGAACGAACGAGAGTTGCTTCATGGTGCGGGCGTGCATCAGCAACTGGAGCGCCAACCGCAAGCCCCCGATAGTTCAGGCCATGTGTAGCGATCGCACCGGTGCACCCCGAGGTGCACCTGCGTGCGGGTGCCCCCCCTTAGAGTCAATGCCGGTCAGATAAGCGCGATTCGATGGGGAATGTGCTCGTTCGGCAACGTGGAGCGCACGCGTTCCTCGCGGACGTCCGTCCCGCAGCCCGATAGGGTCCGCGAACCCCAATGCTGATCGCATACGCGCAACCGATCGATCTGAGCTCGGGTTTCGAGAGTCGGTCGGCGTACTTGTTTACTCGGCTGCTGCCGCACTAGGGTTGCTGTGAAGAACGCTGGCGCCGTGATCGCCAAATCGGGTGAGCTTTGCTTGCGAGGGGCAGCGTGCGGTTCTCACCGCAGTCGCCGCCAGCCTTCCGGCGTAGAGCTCGCAACGCTCGCAGAGGCTCCGGAGGGGATGGCGTTGTTCATGGGCCCAAGTCTGCAGCGGCAACGGCAACACGATCGAGAGCGCTCGTGCCCGGCTCGGGCCGGTGGCGCCAGTCACGTGGCCGCGGCGGGCGCGGTGTCCGGTCGCGGACAGAGCCTGTCGTCGGTCCCGGCCGGGACTGACAGTTCGACGAGCCTGCCCTCTCGAGGTGCCGGGCCTCGCAGTCCTTCGTTCAACGATTCGGTTGTCACCGGGACGGTTCCTTGCGAACGGCGACTCGGTCTCGTGTCGGCTCGCGGCTTCGCAGTCCTTCGTTCAACGATCGGCTGTCACGGAGCGTCTTCCGGTTCAGTCCCGGCCGGGACTGACGTCAGCACGAACGCGAGCGCGTCGGGTGCCTGGTCTGATCAGGAGCAGACCATCGTGATGCTGTTTGTGGTGACCGTCGCACAGCAGCGTCAGGACGTTGAGCTCGTGTCCACCCCCATGCGCGCGGTGCACGATGTGGTGGATCGCCAGGAACCGCGTCGCGGTGCACCACGGCACGGTGCACCGGAACCTGTCGCGCACGAAGACCTTCCGTCTCGTCGGCGCCGGGATCTTCGATCTGATCCGGGTCGGCTCGTCGCGCTCGAGATCGCCGATGTGTTCGCAGTCGCAGGCGACGCGCTCGACGTCCTGAGATGACAGCGCGATCTCCATCCCCACGCCGACCAGGTGGGCCTGCTTGCAGTCACGACACGTGGTCACCGCGGTCTGAAACGGCGGCTTGGTCGGCTCGTCAACGGGAGCCGACGGTGTGAGGATGGCGACCGCACACGCGCGGACGAGCTCGGTGTCGCTGCACGTGCCGCCATTCGTCTCGGCCGCCGCGAGGCGCGCCTGCTTGTGAAGCATGAAGTCCTCGGCCGAGACGTCCTCGAAGACGATCCGATGTCGGAGCTTCTTCGGATCGACAGGATCGGTCGGCAGCGCGCCCTTGCCCTTGCCGCGCAGCATCTCGAGCACGGGGCCAGAGCGCTTGCCCTCGATCGCATCGAGCCAGACATCCTCGGTCTTCCGCGTGACCACGCGGGTCAGCTCGCGAACACTGGTCCACGGCAGCTTGCCCTCGCGGAATTCGGCCGTGAGCCCCGGCAGCTCGATCAGCTCGTACGCGACGCGCATCTGTTCGTTCGCCGAGTGGTGCGTGTAGCCCAGCTCGCCCGCGACGTACGCGGTGATGCTCGTGTAGCCGCAGCGTTTGTACAGCCGCGTCTCGTCGGCCTCGAGCAAGAGCGCGAGCTGCCGGGCTTTCAGCACGGTGCGCTGCGTGAACACGCTCCGGATCTCGGCGCGGAGTTTGACCCAGTCCTGCTCGCGGCATGCCTCGACCGCCGCGTCCGTCGTCGTCGCTCCATCGAACATGACAAGCTCCTTGCTGCGTGCGTGGATCGGCCACGCGCACATCCCTTCTACCACCCACGTTTTCGACGCTCTGGTTCGCGCTCCACGGCTGCAAACCACCCGCCGCCCGACGACGAGCGATCGTCCACGCATTCGTCGCACAGCGCGCAGCGCGTCGCGCCTGGCGACGAGAAATCAGGCGTTCCTCGACGAGCATCGTGCGTGCACGCCAGAAGTCGTCAAGCAACTCGCCACCGAAATCGTCACGCATAGACGAGGAGATCTCTCCCGTCCCGGCCGGGACCGACGACCGGCTCTGTCCGCGTTCCGGACACCGCGGCCGCTGCGGCGTTGCCTCGGAAGTCTCGAAGGTCTCTCGATCGGTTGGTCGCTCATGGCGCCGCACGCGTTGTTCATGGGCAACCGAGTCGGCAGCAGCGCCGAGCAAAACGGGTCGGCGCACGCGCGGCGGCAAGCGTGGAGCGCCGCGCCATCGCGAGCGACCATCGCCCGTCCGGAGCTCTGCGAGCGCTGCGCGCGCTCCGTCGGGAGGCTGGCGCGAGCGCCCCGCCCTCCGCGCGTTTCGTCTGCGTTCGCCTCGTGGGGCTCTGGTGTGCGATCGCCTCGCCCGGTGCGATTCCCAAACACCTGCGAATCTCCGAGCTGCGCTGAAGACGCTGATCCTTCCGCCACGTTGACGCAGCTTCCCAAGGGTGAAGATCAAGTTGAGCAACTGCGCGGAATCGCCGCAGCGGAGCGAAACGATCCGGTCTTCCGCTTATCCGATCGGCATTGCCCTTAGAGTCCCCTAGAGTCGGTCGAACCCGATGCCGCGCAGGCCGAGCACCGCGGCCGTGAAGCCGCGAACGCCGCGCGGACCACGCAAGAGCGTCAGCACGACGCCGGCTTTCACGCTCGCCGCCTCGTCCTTGCCTGTCACTTCGACCGGAACGCCGGTCTCGTCGGCGAGGTCGAGCACGGCCACGCCCTTCTCGACGCGGATCGTCCACATCACGCCGAGCTCCGCGCTCCAGTAGCGACCCGCGAGCGCGGCGATCTCGGCCACGGTCGCGACATACGGCACGAGCTCGACGAAGTTCTCTTCCCGTGGTCCGCGCAGACCTATCGTGCGCTTCGGTGCGGCGCCCGCGAACTCGACGCGGAACGGCGACTTGCCGACCCGAAACACGGTCTTGCTCGTCGCCTCGAGCGGATGCACGCCGCCGCCTTCGAGGACGAGCGCGGTGCCCTCACGTCGGATGGTCACGATGTCGCCGCTCGTCTTGTCGCGATAGCGGCCGGCCCACGCGTC
>JBBQFU010000427.1:0-5245 GCA_038322185.1 Haliangiales bacterium | reverse complement strand
AGGCGCATCTCGATCGCGAGCGGGTTCTTGGTCTCGGCCAGATAGTCGCCGAACACGCCATTCATCACGGCCAGCACGGTCTCGCGATCTGGCGTCGACGCACTCTCGCCGAGCAGCGGGGCGAGCCGCGAGAGTGCAGCGTCGAGCGTGACGCCGACGACACTCGTGACGGCGCGAATGCTGGCATACACGGGCGCCGCGAAGATCGCGGCGATGCCGCCGATCGCGCCGTGCATCTCCTCGACGATGTCCGTCACGCTTCGTGTGGCGTCGACCGCCAGCCGACTGACGCCGCGCAGGTCATCGCCGGGGCGACGTTGATCGGGCACGGCACCAGGATAGCTCTATTCAGCTCCCGAGCATCGCTTCCAACTGGAGAGCTCCTCGGCAACGGCGATCAGATCGTCGTTGCCGTCGCGGTTCTGATCGAAAACCGCGAACCCGCAGATCCGATGATTCGCGAGGCGATGATGGCGATCGTGATCATGCCGTTATCCGCGCAACGAAACCTTCGCCTTCATGGGCCGTGCGCATGCGCTCGCTTGATCTTCGAGGCCATGGACTTCGACTTCGACGAACGAGGACCTATGATCGGCGCTGGAGGAAAGATGCGATTGATTGCCCGTTCCGTCTTGTTCGCGCTCGCGGTTGGTGTCGGTGGCGCTGGCTGCGCAGGTACCGTCCGCGGGACCGCGATGGTGTCAGCGCCCCAGCTCGTGCTCATCCAGGGTGACGTCTGGGTGGTGGAGCGATACCAGGAGCCCGTCTTCTACACCGAGCGCTACTACTGGCGCTGGTACGGTAACGTCTGGTACCGCTCGACGGTTCACACCGGGGGTTGGGTGCAAGTGTCGGTGACCGAAGTACCGGGATCGATCCAGCAGATTCCTCAGCCGGACAGGTACGCGAACTACGTCGCACCTTCGACTGCGACGAAGCGCACCGGGCCACCGGATCACGCACCGGCGCATGGCGTGCGTGGCACTCAACCGGGACACGACGCGGGTGGACCGCACGGACACGGTGGAGGACCACCGGCTGGCGCGGGCGGACCGCCGATGAAGGACGACAAGGGACCGCCGGCTGGCGCGGGCGGACCGCACGGACACGGTGGAGGACCGCCGGCTGGCGCGGGCGGACCGCCGATGAAGGATGACAAGGGACCGCCTCCAGGCGCGGGCGGACCGCCGATGAAGGAAGACAAAGGCAAGCCGGCGGGCGGACCCGGCGCCCCAGCGAAGGACGCGAAGCCCGCGGACAAGGGACCGCCCCCGAAACAAGACAAACCTGCGGGTCCAGGTGGCGGTGACAAGCCGGCCGGCAAAGGCAACGACGAGAAAAAGGGCGGCAAGAAGTAGAGCCGCCTGCGCCGCCGATCGGACGAGGCTATTCCTCGCGTGGATCGGGCAGCGAGTTCGGCTCGTCGTCGTTGCTCGACGGGAACGCCTTGATCGGCCCTCGCGCGAGCTTCCAGCCTTGCTGCACGATCCAGGACAGCGATCGATCGAGGCGAGCGGCCTCGGCCTGGATCTCCTTCAGCATGTCCTCGGGAAAATACAGCGACTGTTTTCTCTTGTCGGCGGCGCCCATGTTCCCTGCAAGGTAGTCCGGATCCGCGAGAAGGTCATGCGTCACCCAGCTTGATTCAGCCAGCTCGCGGGTACGTGAAGCTCGTGGACATCCCGGCGATGTGCGCCGTCGCCACGCACGATCGATACATGTCCGAGCGGGCCG
This sequence comes from Haliangiales bacterium, assembly GCA_038322185.1. Lineage (GTDB taxonomy): Bacteria > Myxococcota_A > Polyangia > Haliangiales > Haliangiaceae > JABFXX01. The sequence goes on along the minus strand of JBBQFU010000427.1, from coordinate 3,511 downwards.
AGCTCCCAGGAGAGCTGGTTGCGATCGTGGTGTCCGATCGCGGCGCCCGCGGTGAGGTCGAGCCAACGCCAGCACCACGCCTCGCACAGGCTCGCGGTGGAGATCGAGCCGTCGTGGTGCGGCGCGCTGAACCGGAACCGCACCGTGTCGTGATGGCGTGAGCACTCGAGATGCAGCGGCCAGGCGGTGGGCAGCTCGCGCCAGTTGCCGTCATCGGGCGGGGCGATCGGTGCGTCTGCCGCGAGTCCGAACAGGCGCCGCAGGCTCGCGAGCGCGCTCTGATCACGGCGCAGCGCGAGCTCGATCACGAGGTCGCGCGACACCAGGCGAATACTCGGGCGTGAGAACGCCAGCGTCGCGATGACGCCTTGCCCAGCGTACTCGCGGTAGCCGTCCTTCCCAGCGGCGGCGCTGCGCGGCGTTGGCTCCAGCGTATCGCCGAGGTAGCCGTCGACCCACTCGAACATGTTCTTCCAGATATCGTCGTCGGCGAAACGCGTGATCGAGAGCATCACGTGCGCGGGGCCGACGACGAGATCCGTGTGTGGTGGATCGTAGAGGTGTGCGAGGCCGGTGCGGAACCGAACCGCGCCATGGCTCTCGACGCATGGCGCGACGCCGCGCAGCGCATTGCCAGGGAGCTTCGCGGCCTCGTCCGGGCTGGGCAGTGGGGCCGACATGGCCCCGACGCTGTCGACATCGAGGAGTACGAGAAGCTCGCCGAACGAGAACACCGGTTTACCTGACACGCCCATGGTTGCCAGACGCTACACCCACGCGTCGTTGGCAGGTCGGCGGAGGTGATATACCGACGCATGACAGCTTCCGAACGACACGGCGACGTAGGCGGTCCTCGTCCCGAGAATCAGCTCAAGCGCGTCGAGATCAGGAAGGCTCGGCACGGCCTGATCGGGCTGCTCGCGCTCGTTGCGCTCGCTGCGATCGCGTTCGCGGCTCTTCGGCGCTCGGATGCGCGGTTCCTCGGACTTCCGCCGGGATATCTCGCGAGCGGTACCGCACTGGGGGTCGCAGCGTTGCTCGGCGCGATGCACGCGTTCGCAGCGGTGTTGTTCGCGGGGCATGCCGCGCGTGCACGGATGGTGGCCGGGATCGCCGGAGCGTTGCTGATCGTCGCTGGCGTCGGCGTGATCCTGCTCGTGTCCGGTCCCGCCTGGGTCCCTGCGGCGGTGCTGTTCGTCGGTTTCGTCGAGCTGATGCTCGTCGCAGGCGCCACGCCGCGAAAGCCGGCGAAGCGCAAGCACGTTCCGGGCAGACGTTAGACGTCGCGATTGCGACAAGCGCTCGCTCGTTGCGGCTACGAGTTATCCGCCGTCCAACGCTCCTCGACGCCTTCTGAGCCCCTCCCCAGGCAACCCAGCACGCCTGACACTCCAGAAATACACAGGCGATGGCCCGATTCAGAGTACGGTGGAGACGATCGACGTTACGGATGTGACGGTTTGCGATCACGGCTGGTGAGCGCTCTTGTTCGTCCGCTGATCCACCCAGGAAGGGGCGGGCGATGAAGAAGATCAAGCAGGAAATCACCAAGGTGCTCACCGGCATCGAGGGCTTTGACGACATCACGCGTGGCGGCTGCCGCGCGGGCGGACCACGCTCGTACTCGGCGGGCCGGGGTGCGGCAAGACCGTCTTCGCGCTTCAAACGGTCGTCAATGCCGCTCGAAAGTTGAAAGAGGCGAGCGTGTTCGTTGCGTTCGAAGAGAGCACCGAACAGATCATCGCGAATGCAGGGACGTTTGGCTGGGACATTCCAGCGCTCGAACAGAAGAAGCTGATCTTTCTCGACGCGCGCCTGGCACCAGAGGTCGTGAAAGCCGGCGATTTCGATCTAGGGGCATGCTCGCCATGCTGGATGCCGCCGCGAAGGAGATCGGAGCGACGCGCGTCGTGTTCGATGGCTTCGACGTGTTGCTCGGCCTGCTCGACGATCCCGTCAAGGAGCGCCGCGAGGTCTACCGAGTTCGCGACTGGCTTGCGGCGACAGGGCGGACCGGCATCATCACGCAGAAGGTTGGATCGGCGGACCTCGATGCTCGCTACAGCTTCGTGCAGTTCATGGTCGACTGCGTGGTGGTGCTCAAGCATCAGGTGGTCGATGGCTCGGCGTTCCGCAACCTTCGCATCGTGAAGTACCGAGGGTCGGGTTTCGCAGCCGACGAGTTCCCGATCAACTTGACCGAGGCAGGCCTCCAGCTCACGCATCGCGGGCCCGGCGAGCTAGCCTACGCGGTTTCGAACGAGCGGATCTCGACGGGCCTGCCACGTCTCGATGTGACGCTGCAGGGCGGCTACCACCGCGGCAGCAACGTCTTGGTGTCTGGAGCACCTGGAACCGCGAAGTCGACGCTGTCAGGGCTGTTCGTGGACGCCGCATGCAAGCGCGGCGAGCGCACGATGTACGTCAGCTTCGATGAAGGTGCGGCGCAGATCGTTCGCAACCTCAACTCCGTCGGCATCAATCTCGCGCCGCATGTCAAGTCCGGCATTCTCAGCATGTACTCGACACGTACGCGCGGCCCCAACGTCGTCGATCAGTTCGGCGAGATTCGCGCCAGGGTGCGTGCGCACAACCCACGTTGCCTCGTGATCGATCCGCTATCGGCGCTGTCCACAAAGATGGCGCACCTGGCGTCCGCGGATGCGGCGCAACAGTTCCTCGACTATCTCAAAGGCGAGGGGATCACGGTCGTCAACACGTCGTTGATGGATGGGCTGAGCACCGACGAGGCCACCGCGACTGGCATCTCGACGATCGCTGACACCTGGATCCATGTGTCGTACGTGGTTCACGACGGCGAGCGGAACCGCGCTCTGACGATCGTGAAGTCGCGCGGCACGGGCCACTCGAATCAGGTCCGCGAGCTCACGCTGTCCGACGACGGCGTTGACCTCTGTGACGTGTTCGTCGCTCAAGGCAAGGTCCTGATGGGTGTCGCGCGCTGGGAGTGGGAACAACAGGAGGTCGCAGAGCGTAAGCGCACTGGCGTCGCGAACGAGCTCAAGCGCCTGCAGCTCGAGGTCGCACAGGCTGAGGCGGCGGCGCGGTTGCAGGTCGTCCGAACCGAGATGGACGCGCGGAACGCCGAGATCAGCGTGCTCGCGCTCGCGATGGGATCGGCCTCGAAGCTGCTCGTCAGCGAGCGCGCGGTGCTGCGCAAGATGCGGCACGCCGATGCAGAGCCGGCCAAGGGGGCGAAGCGGGTGCGCCGGCCAAAAGCTGGAGCGCGCTAGTACTTCGCCGCAGAGGATCTGACCGATTCATGCGGCGGCCTTCGCAACTTGGGAGCTCGGGACCGGGTAGGCATGGCCCATCTTGTCGCGAGCCCGCTCGACAGTAAACATCCACGTGATGCGAGCGCGCTCGGCGTTGCGCCGGCGCTCCCAGCTTGCGATCTCCGAGACCAGCGTCGCCTTTTCGGCGATTCGCCGGTTGAGGCACTGCTTCACCATCACGCCGATTTCGATCTCGACCATATTCAGCCAGCTCG
>JBBQFU010000426.1:0-5293 GCA_038322185.1 Haliangiales bacterium | reverse complement strand
GGATGGATCGGCGCGAACCACGCACGAACTTCGGGCAACTGGTACTAGCCCGGCCTGAGGGTCAGTCGCGCGCGCAGCGAGCGCCCGGGTCACGGCCTTGGTCGCGAGCTGGTACTAGTCGCGAAGCGACGCCAGATCGATGACGAAGCGGTACTTCACGTCGCCCGCGAGCATGCGCTCGTAGGCCTCGTTGATCTTCTGGATCGGGATCAGCTCGATGTCCGAGACGATCTTGTGCTTGGCGCAGTGATCGAGCATCTCCTGCGTCTCGGGGATGCCGCCGATCATCGAACCGAGCAGACGCTTGCCACCGGCGATCAGCGAGAACGACGCGATCAGCGACGGCTCTGGCGGCGCACCCACCAGGACCATCGTGCCCTTCGGCCGCAGCATCGCGAGGTACGCGTTGTAGTCGTGCGGCGCGGACACCGTGTCGATGATCAGATCCAGGGAGCCCCGGTGCGCCTTGAAGTTTGCCGGATCCTTGGTCATCACGAACCCGGTCGCGCCGAGCCGGCGAGCGTCTGCCTCCTTGCCGGCCGAGGTCGAGAACAGCGTGACCTTCGCGCCCATCGAGACCGCGAGCTTGACGGCCATGTGGCCGAGGCCACCGAGACCGACGACGCCGACGGTGTCGCCTGCCTTGCAGCCGAGCTCGCGGAGCGGCGAGTACGTGGTGATGCCAGCGCACAACAGCGGCGCGGCACCCGCAGGATCGAGGCCCGCTGGGATCTTGAGCGTGAACCGCTCGGAGACGACGACGTGGGTCGAGTAGCCGCCGTAGGTCGGCGTCTTGCGATCCATCTCGGTGCCGTTATAGGTCGGCGCGGAGCCGACCGTGCAGTACTGCTCGCTGCCGCTCTTGCACGGGGCGCAGGTGCCGCACGAGTCGACCATGCAGCCGACGCCCGCGAGATCGCCGACCGCGAGCTTGGTGACGTTCGCGCCGACCTTGGTGACGCGACCGACGATCTCGTGGCCCGGCACCATCGGGAACTTCGAGCTGCCCCACTCGTTGCGCGCCTGGTGAATGTCCGAGTGGCAGACCCCGCAGAACAGGATCTCGATCGCCACATCATCGGGCCCCGGATCGCGACGCTCGATCGAGAACGCGGCGAGTGGGGAGGTGGCGGCCTGAGCGGCGAAGGCGGGCGTCGTGGTGGTCATGCACCGGCACCATGGCAGGTCCGGACCTGTCGTCCAGCCCCGCGGTAACCGCAACGAAGCGTTACTTCGCCAGGCGCGCGTCGAGCTCGAGGAATCGATCGGCGAGCGACTTCACGAACAGGCCGAGCCACGAGCTGCGCACCAGGTGCTCGAGCGCCGTGCGCTCCACGACGACCGCGCTGACGTCGTCGATGGCGACCACGGTGGCCGAGCGCGGCGCGTTGGCGAAGATCGCGGTCTCGCCGAACACGTCACCGGCGGTCAGCCGCCGCAGCACGATGGTCTTGCCCTTGGAGTCGAGCTTGCGGACCTCGCAGGTTCCGCCCGTGATGATGTACGCGGCGTCGGCGGGCGCGCCCTCACTCACGATCACCGCGCCCGCCGGGAACTTGTGCAGCGGGAACCAGTTGCCGCCACGGAGGAAGGCACGGATGTCGTCGGCGAGCTCGTCGACGTTCTGGTACCGGTTCTCCGGTTGCGGGGCCATCGCCTTCATCGCGATCTCGCTGAGGCCGGGAGGCGGCTTGATCTTGACGTTGGGCAGCTCCTCGGGCGGCCGCACGGCACCACGCTGCGCAGCGAGCAGCATCTGCTCGGGGCGCCCGGTGTACGGCGGCGTACCGGTCAGCGCCTTGTAGAGGATCGCGCCGAGCGCGAACACATCGGTGCGCGGATCGATCAGGCTGACCTCGCCGCGGGCCTGCTCCGGCGACATGTACTGCAGCGTGCCGATCACGATCCCGTCGGGATCGACGCGTCCTTCGACGACGGTCTCGCGCGCCTCGCCGTTGACCTGCGCGAGGCCCCAGTCCATCACGTAGACCTGACCATGGCTGCCGACCATGATGTTGTCGGGCTTGAGATCGCGGTGGATCACGCCGCGGCTGTGCGCGTAGGACAGGCCATCGCAGACCTTGAGCAGGATCTGGAGGATACGTTCGAGATCGCGTTGTGACTTCTGCCCGGAGATGACCTCGCTGAGGGTCTGCCCGTCGACGAGCTTCATCGTGTAGCTGGCGTGACCACGCTCGTCGCGGCCGATGTCGTGAATGGGCACGACGTTGGCGTGATCGAGCAGGCCGGTGATGCGAGCCTCGTCGAGGAATCGCTCGGCTGCACTCGAGTGCGTGGCGAGCTCGGGCTCGAGCACCTTCATCGCGACATGGCGACGCAGCTCGTTGTCGTAGAGCTTGCGAATCGCGCCCATGCCTCCGCGCGCGATCTCTCCTTCGTCGCGAAGGCGGCCGCTCGCGGCAACCGGGGTGGACGGCGGCTTGGGCGCCGGTCGTGGCGCCGGCGGCGGTGCGGGTACTGCGATCGCGGGCGCGGACTTGCGCATCGGCGACGCGAGGGTCGGCGACGCGACCGAGACGACCACGTCCTCATCGTCGAGCGCGCCTTCGAACCACGGGATTCCGTCGCCCGGGCTGGTCGCCGCATCGGCGGCAGTCGGCAGGCGAACCGCAATGGACAGATCGAGATCCTTCATGGTTCCTCGCTATTGCCACAGACGACGCAGGTACTCGATCACCGCGTCACGCTCGGCGTCATCGAGTGCGCGATTGAAGTACACGAGGTCGCCAATGAACGCGTTCGACGCTTCGTTGTTGTCGGAGCTACCGACGAAGAGCGCCTCGGTGTCCGCCGCGATCGTCTGGCTAGCGTCGGTGAACGAGATGGGCGCCGGCGAAGCTCCGCTGAACACGGTCGCGGAGAAGTAGCGCATGTTGTTGCCCATCCGACCGGCCATCACGTAGCTGGTGTCGGTCGTGAGCGTCAGGTTGACGTTCGCGTTGTCGTTGTTCGTCTGCCAGTGCAGCGTGTTCGGATCGCCGGTGTCGCCGCTCTGCTCCATCGACCAGTCGGTGTCGCGGTTGCCGTGATGCGCGATCGCCCCCCACTGCGCCGGCGTGTTGTGATGGATCACCGCGAACACGGTGACGTCCGTCGTCAGTGCGAACGGAGCCGTCGAGAGCTGGGAGCCGCCGCCGAAGCTCACACCGGGGCGCTGCTGGTTGATGAGGCCCTGGCCAAAGACCGGGCCCGCGCCGGGGAACGGCGAGGTCAGGTGATTCGCGTTGCCGCTGATGTCTTGCCACTGATCGACGCTGCCGAAGCCACCCACGGCGATGGTCCACGACGGAATCGCGGAGTAGCGCGCGACGAGCCCGCTCGTCACCGGCAAGACCTCCGCGGAGCACACACGCAGGTTGGACATCGTGACGGCGCCCTGATCACCGCCACCGACGAACGCGCGGTCACCGGCGCCGTGGAACGACGACTGCACGCCGATCACCGCATACTCGTTCGGGTTGATCAGGCTGAACCACTCGATCGAGGCGGTGAGCCCGTCGTCGACATAGCGAACACGATAGGGAGCGCCCGGCGTCGGCGTGAAACTGGCCACCGTTCCCGCGACGATGTTGTTGGTTCCCTCGACGAGCTGCACGAGACCCGAGCTCTGGGTCAGGACCCCGCGGAGCGTGTCGGTTGGCTCGTTGCTGTTTGCGCCGTCGCGTGTGCCTGGCCCGCGTGCGCCCGCGAATGTGATGTCGCTGCCGCTGTAGACGACGTTGACCTCGATCAGGATCGGGTACGCGACATCTGCGGCGGTACGGATCGTCGAACGCTCGGAGAACATGAGACCTGCACTGGATGCGGTGCCGGCGCCATCGAGCACGAAGTCGCCGCTGAGCGGCAACGCGGTCAGCGCATCGGCGACGCAGTTACCCGCTCGACAGGTGCTCGGTCCCTCGCCAAAGCAGTAGCTCCCCGGTTCGACCTGGCACTGATCGTCGCAGCCATCCCCGGGATCGAGGTCACCGTCGTCGCACAGCTCAGTTCCCTCGAGGAGACCGTTGCCGCACATCGGCGGGTTGCACATGCCTTCACTGAGGGTGAAGCCGATATCGCACTGGAAGCACGACGCCCCGGGTCCGCCGCACTGTGCGCAGTTCGCGGCGCACGGTGCACATGTCGCGTCCTGCGTGAAGTTGCAGAACGAGTCGGTGTAAAATCCAGGCCCACACTGCGTGCACGGCGTGCACACGACATCACTGCTGCCACCGCACGCCTGCGATTGGTAGTGCGTGTCGAGACAGCCTTGCGAGCACGCGCTGCAGATGGCGTCGCCGGTCGCCGAGCACGACGTCGATTCGAAGCTGGCGCTGTCGCAGACGGTGCATGCGCTGCACACGGCGTCGCTCGTTGGCGTGCACGGCGCAGACATGAAGTCACTCGAGCCGCACATCGTGCACGCGCTGCAGACCTGACCGGTGCCGGTGAAGCCGGGCATGCACAGGCACTCGACCATGCCGCCGATATCCGCGCAGAACGCATCCACACTGCAGCCGCCATGATCGACGGCGCACGCACCGATCGACATACACACGCCGGCCGAGCACGTGGAATCCGCACCGCACGCGTTCTCGCAAACACCGCAGTTCTCGTCATCGGTGCTGGCATCCACGCACTCGTTACCGCACGGGACCTCGCCCGTCGGGCACGAGATCACCGTCGGCTGGACGCATGCAGCGAGGGCGCACACGAGGACCACGAGAACCGATGAAGACACTCTCCCCCACTCTAACAAGAATCAGTCGCGGATCTTCATCGCGCACGCGCGCGATCGTACGTGGTAGCGTCGAGACTGTTTTCGCGTCGTGAGGAGCTCCATGGGACTATGTAAACGTGTCGCGCTCGCAGTGATCGCAACTGGATCGGTCGCATCGGCCCAACCGGCGGCGATCGGCAAGGCCAAGATCGTGAGCGGCAAGGTCCAGGTCATCCGCGGCTCTGCCAAGGCCGTCGTCAAAGTCGGAGATACTCTGAATCAGCACGACGTCTTCGAGACCGGCGCCGATGGGAGTCTCGGTGTGACGTTCACCGACAACACGTCGTTCTCGATCGGCCCGAACAGCCACGTCGCGATCGACACCTACTTCTTCGACCCCAAGAACCTCAAGGGCAACATGGTCGCCCAGCTCAAGAAGGGCACCATGATGGTGCGCTCGGGCGAGCTCACCCGGCAGCAGCCCGGATCGGTTCAGATCAAGACCCCCCGAACGGTCCTTGGCGTGCGCGGCACGACCTTCGTCGTCTCCGTCGATCCCTGAACCCGAGGACG
>JBBQFU010000425.1:0-5313 GCA_038322185.1 Haliangiales bacterium | reverse complement strand
CGGAACGATCAAGTCGAAGAAGTACGGATTCAATCGACCGCCGGCACGCTCGGTGAGCGCGATGGGCGTGTGCGGTCAACGCTCGGTGCTCGGCTTCAACCTGAACAAGCTGATGAACCGGTTGGCGGAGCGGCGAAAGGTCGTGTTGGTCGGATGACCTCGACCGGGGTGAGCAGCCCACGCCGGCGGTGCTCAGATCCGATCACCGCCGAAAACGACGCGCAGCGCCGCAGCACGCTCCTGTTTTGGCCGCCCGAATTACCGGGCAAGCTCTAGCTAGTCGCGGATCGACAGCAGGTCGGACTCGAACGCGAAGCCAAGGATCAAGTACGGGAACGCGCGCGTGCGGTAGTCGTCCGAGGTGTGGCCGGCGTCGAGCGTGTCGGGCTCGCCGGTGCGGTACTTGTGCTGGATGTACATCGACAGGATGAGGATCACCGTCGGCTTGTTGAACGTCGACGGTCCCTCGTCCTTCAGCGTGTACGCGCCGAAGAAGCCGAGCCGGTGGTGCGCGTTCTGGCCGTCATAGGCGTTCTTGTCGACAGGGCCGCCGAAGTGGTCGCTGGTGTAGAACGGCTTGACGAACGTGTGGCGCAGGCCCGCGGCGAGGCCGGTGCCCGGCACGTACAGCAGGTCGGTATCGGTCGACATCGTCCAGCCCTGCCTGGGTAGCAGGGTGTCAAACGTCGGCTCGTAGACCAGCGTGCCGCGCGTATTGAAGTCCCAGTAATCGAGCTGGAGCAGCGACCGCAGGACCACCGGGCCCTTCTTGAGCATCACCTGCGGCTGCACGCTGAAGTGCCGCACGAGCCTTGCCTGCGGCTCGGTCGCAGAATCCTCGGCGAGGTCCTTGAGCTGGTTATCCGAGTAGTTCGAGTTCGCGCTGGTGAATGACTGCAGAAAGCCGAACGTGCCGAAGAACTGCTGCAGCTCGTAGTAGGTGCGGACATTGAAGAACGATGCCGGCTGCAGCTCGCCGCCGAACGAGATCTGGGCGCTCGCGGGGTTGAGCTTCGGGAACATGCCGAGGAAGAAGAAGTTGTTCTCGGTGGCCGCCTTCGTCGACGGGTAGAGCTTCTTCTGCAGGCCGATGCGGGACCGGGTCTCGAGGCCGATCGGGTTGAGCCGGAACAGCGTCAGGTCCGAGATCATGAGGCGCCAGCCGCCCGGGAACTTGTTCGCTGGCGAGGCCGGTTGATCCGCCGTCGGCGGGGCAGCCGGTATGGACTCGGCGGGCGCTGGTTCAGCGGGCTCCACCGGCTGGGCAAACGAGACCACAGGAATCGACGCGAAAAGCACCACCACCGCCGCACGTAGCATTCGCGCATCCTATACATGTGCCGCATGCAGTTGCGATGGACCGTGGCCGCGATCGGGATCGCCTTCGCGTCGTGCAAGGCAGGCACGCGCGAGCGGGGACCCGATCCGCACTCGGAGTCGCGCCCCGACCAGGTCTCGGTCCGCCACCTCGTCCTCGACCTGGCGGTCGACTTCGCGGCCCAGCAGCTTCGCGGCACCGCGGACCTCACGGTCGTGCGCCATGATCCGAAGGCCCCGCTCGTGCTCGACACCGCGGGCCTGACGATCAACGCGGTCACCGACTGCGGCGGCGCGCCCGCGCGCTACCAGACCAAGCCGCTGCGTATCGAGCTCGCCTCGACGTGCGTCCGGATCGCGTACACCGTCCCGCCCGACGCCAGCGCGCTGCTATGGGTCGAGCCCGAGGGCACCGCCGGCGGCAAGCTGCCGATGCTGTTCACGCAGTCGCAGGCCACGCACGCGCGCAGCTGGATTCCGCTTCAGGACTCGCCGAGTGTCCGGTTCTCGTACGACGCGACGATTCACGTGCCCGGCAAGATGTGGGCGCTGATGTCGGCGGTGAATCCCCAGGCGCCGCCGGCTGACGGCGTCTGGCGCTTCCAGCAGTCAAACCCGATCCCGTCGTACCTGATGGCCCTCGCGGTCGGCGACTTCGCGTTCAAGCCCACGGGCCCGCGTTCCGGCGTGTACGCAGAGCCAAGTGTCGTCGACGCCGCGGCCAACGAGTTCGTCGAGATCGAGGCGATGATGACCGCGGCCGAGCAGCTGTACGGGCCGTACCGCTGGGGCCGCTACGACATGCTCGTGCTGCCACCGAGCTTCCCGTTTGGCGGCATGGAGAATCCGAACCTCACGTTTCTGACACCGACCGTGATCAGCGGCGACCGCGCGCTGGTGTCGCTGATCGCGCACGAGCTCGCGCACTCGTGGTCGGGAAACCTCGCCACCAACTCGACGTGGAATGACGTGTGGCTCAACGAGGGGATGACCACGTACGTCGAGAACCGGATCATGGAGCAGGTCCGCGGCGTCGAGTACTCCGACCTGCAGTGGTACCTCACGGGCACCGCGATCAACGCCGTGATCGACGAAGCCAGCCCGCTCAGCCCGCGCACGCGGCTCGCACACGCGTATGGCAGCGACGTGCCGGTCGACGAGATTCCCGACGACGTCGCCTACGACAAGGGCGCGCTGTTCCTGCGCACACTCGAGCGCGCCTACGGCCGCGACAGGTTCGATCCGTTCCTCCGCGGCTGGTTTGATCGTCACGCGTTCCAGGCCGTCGACACCCGGCAGTTCATCGCCGAGGCGACCGCCCAGCTCGGCACGAAGGTGGACCTCGCGGGCTGGCTGTACGGAACCGGCGTTCCGGCCGACGCGGCACCCACGCTGTCGGCACGCGCGACGGCGCTCGACACGTTTGCGAAGGAGTTCGCCGCGCACGGCAGGGAGCCCGACGTCACGAGGTGGACCACCCTCGACTGGACGGTGTTCCTGCGTGCGCTCCCAGACGACATCAGCGCCGACCGCCTGCGCGCGCTCGATGCGCGGCACGACCTGACCGGGACGGCGAACGACGAGATCGCAATGTACTGGCTGCCGCGTTTGGTTGCAGCGGACGTACAGACCGCTGCGCCTGCGGTTCAGGCCTATCTCGGCAAGGTCGGGCGCCGCCGCATGGTCAAACCGCTGTTCGAGGCGCTGATGGCCGGTGGCGAGACCTGGCGAGGCCTGGCCAGGACCACGTTCGAGCAGGTCGCCCCGCGTTATCACCCGATCACGCGCGACACCGTGACGAAGATCCTCGCCGGCAAGTAGCCCCAACGGGGCTCGGTTGCGCGACAATGACCCCGCCATGCGGTTTGCCCTCGCGTTGTTGGTTTTGGTGCGACTGGCACACGCTGATGTCGGAGTTGTCGTCAGCGGCGACCCGAACATGCAAGCGCGCGTCCTCGACCACGCGCAGCGCTGGTTGCAAGACAAAAACCAGGTGCTGGTCGCCGCGCCGCTCGGCGCGGCCAGCACGACGTTCGTCGACTGCTTCGTGATGGAGGACATGGCCTGCGCCAAGAAGCTCGTCAACGACCAGGCGAAGGCGGCCGTCGTGGTGTTCATCCGCGTCGACATGTCGGCCGCGCAGTCACGCGATTACTCGCTCACCGCGTTCTGGTTCGTGAAGGGCGTCGAGCCGATCACCGAGAAGCGTGCGTGCAATCAATGCGATGACACCGTGCTCCGCACGACGGTCGACATGCTGATGGATGACCTCAGCCGCAAGGGAACCAACGGTAAGGGCCAGCTGAAGATCAGCGGCGGCGGCGAGGGGATGACCGTGAAGATCGATGGTGACGAGGTCGGTGCACCGCCCGTGTCACGCGAGCTCGCGGCTGGCTCGCACGAGCTCGTGTTCATCCATGGCGGTGCGCCCGTCGATGTGCGGCGGATCGAGGTCGACGCCGGTGGTGTGGTCGAGGTCACCGCGCCGCACATCGCGGCGGCCAAGCCGCTGCCTGTCGCGAAGCCGTCGCGGATGTTTCCGGGTCTGCTGATCGCCGGCGGTGTCGTCGCGGCGGCCGCTGGTGGCGTGCTGCTGTATTACGGCTCGCTGCGCGGCCCCGATGAGCCCTACGAGTACACGAATGCGACCGAGATCGGGTTGCCGCTCGCGCTCGCAGGTGCATTCGCGGTCGGTGCAGGCACATCGCTGTGGTTCGCACGCTCCGGTTCAGACGCGCAGGTCGGCGTGTCGGGAACCTTCTAGATGCGCCGCGCGCTGCTCGTGGCTCTCGCGTGTGCCGCGTGCGGCAAGGAGCTCAATCCGAAGTTCTGCGCGGCCCATCCCGACGATGAGCGCTGCGCCGGCGTGAGCGTGGATGGTGCGGTCGATGTGCCGCTCAGCACGATGCCCGTTGCGCATCTCGGCAACGCGATCGAGCTGATGCTCACCAGCGATGTCGACTTGACCATCACCGGCACGGTCGTGATCGACACGGCCACCGGCGTGCTGCCTGCGCAATTCGCAGGCGCGGTCGTGCTCCCCGATGTTCCGCAAGACGACGGGCCGAACGTGATGGTGATCCAGGTCGGCAGCCTCACGATCGAAGACGACGATGACACCATCGACGTGACCGGCGACAAGCCGCTCGTGATCGTGGCGACGCGCACGATCGACCTAGGGGGGCGCCTCGACGCGTCGGCAGACCTCGCGGTTCCCGGATCCGGAGGCTTTGCATCGGCGCTTGGCCCGGGCGCAGGCGCACCGGGCGTGGGGAGCTCGCTCACGGCGGACGGCGGCGGCGGCGGCGGCTCCTACGGCACGGCAGGCGGTCGCGGCGGCAATCCCATGGGTGGCGCAGCCGGTGCGGTGTACGGCGCAGCGACCTCGTTACAGGGCGGCTCGGGCGGCGGCGTGCCCTCGCTTCCAACGACGTGCACGGTAGCGGGCGGGGCAGGTGGCGGCGCCGTGCAGCTGACCGCGCTCGAATCGATCACGATCTCTGGCCGCATTCATGTCGGCGGTGGCGGCGGCGAGGGGGGCAAGACCTGCTCGAGCGACGGCGCGGGTGGTGGCGGCGGCGGCGCAGGCGGCATGATCTTCCTCGAGGCGCCGATGCTGCTCGGCAGTGGCGTGCTCGGTGCGCTCGGCGGCGGCGGCGGCGAGGGCGGCAGCACCCAGGGTGTCTACGTGGGCGTCGTGGGCGAGGACGCCACGTTCGATAGCGCAGGCCGCGGCGGTTCGAGCGGCAACAGCGGCGGCGACGGTGGTCTCGGTGCGACGAGTGCCGCGCCGGGCGGGCAGGGGACCGACGCGACGAGCGAGGGTAACGGCGGCGGCGGTGGTGGTGGTGGCGGGCGGATCTACTATCAGACGACCGGGACCACGCCCTCGTACGTCGCACGGCCGCCGGCGACCAGCGCGTGAAGTCGCTGGGTCCGTTCGCGTGGTGGGGCGTCGCTGGTGTCGTCGCGATCCTGCTCAACGCGGTCATCCGG
>JBBQFU010000424.1:0-5342 GCA_038322185.1 Haliangiales bacterium | reverse complement strand
GATGGGCGAGACCGGCCAGGAGCCGACCGGCTCGATGGGAACCGATACGCCGCTTGCCGTGCTCAGCGAGCGCGCGCCGAATCTGTTCGCGTACTTTCACCAGCTGTTCGCGCAGGTCACGAATCCGCCGATCGATCCGATCCGCGAGGCGCTCGTGATGTCGCTCGAGTCGGGCATCGGGCCCGAGGGCAACACGTTCGAGGAGACGCCCGAGCAGTGCCACCAGATCGCGCTGCGCAGCCCGCTCGTCGACAACCACGACCTCGCGAAGATCCGCGCCACCACCGTCGGCGTGTTCGAGTCGGTCACGCTGTCGCTGCTGTGGCCGGTCGGCTTCGGCAAGGGCTGGCTCAAGAAGGCGATCGACAAGCTGTGCAAGGCAGCGGTGTCCGCGATCGACGACGGCAACAACGTGCTGATCCTCAGCGACCGCGGTTGTGATGCGAACCACGTCGCGATCCCGTCGCTGCTCGCGCTGTCGTGCGTGCAGCAGCACCTCGTGCGCGAGGGCATCCGCATGCAGTGCGGCATCGTGGTCGAGACCGCCGAGGTCCGCGAGGTCCACGACATGGCGCTGCTCGTCGGTTACGGCGCCGCAGCGGTGAACCCGTACCTCGCGCTCGACACCGTGCGCGCGATGAATCAGGGCGAGAAGAACTACATCAAGGCGCTCGAGAAGGGGCTGCTCAAGGTGATGTCCAAGATGGGCATCTCGACGGTGCAGAGCTACCGCGGCGCGCAGATCTTCGAGGCGGTCGGTCTCGACCGCGATCTCGTCGACGACTGGTTCACCGGCACGCCGTCGCGCATCGGCGGCGTCGGCTTCGAGGAGCTCGGCGACGAGGCGCTCGCGCGCCATGCACGCGGGTTCGGCGCCGAGAGTCACCTCCTGCCTGTCGGTGGCCAGTACCGCTGGCGCCGCACCGGCGAGGTCCACAAGTGGACGCCGGGCACGATCGCCGCGCTGCAAGACAGCGTGCGCTCGGGCGATGCCGCCAAGTTCGCCGAGTTCGAGCGCCTGTGCGACGACGAGGACCACGGCTTCATCACGCTGCGCGGCCTGCTCGAGCTAGACGGCGGCGACGCGATCGACATCAGCGAGGTCGAGCCGGTGAGTGCGATCGTCGCGCGGTTCGTGACCGGTGCGATGTCGTTCGGATCGATCAGCGCCGAGGCGCACGAGACGATGGCGATCGCGATGAACAAGATCGGCGCCAGGTCGAACTCCGGCGAGGGCGGCGAGGAGCCGCATCGGTTCATCCCCGACGAGAACGGCGACTTCCGCCGCAGCGCGATCAAGCAGGTCGCGTCGGGCCGGTTCGGCGTGACCGCGCACTACCTGGTCAACGCGGATGACCTCCAGATCAAGATCGCCCAGGGCGCGAAGCCCGGCGAGGGCGGCCAGCTGCCCGGCAACAAGATCGACGAACGCATCGCGAAGGCGCGCAACTCCACGCCCGGCGTCACGCTGATCTCGCCGCCGCCACATCACGACATCTACTCGATCGAGGATCTCGCGCAGCTGGTCTACGACCTCACCGCCATCAACCCGCGGGCGCGTGTCAGCGTGAAGCTCGTGAGCGAGGTCGGCGTCGGCACCATCGCTGCCGGTGTCGCGAAGGCACGCGCGGCATGCGTGGTGATCGCCGGCTATGAAGGCGGCACTGGCGCCTCGCCGCTGTCGAGCCTCAAGCGCGCGGGCCTGCCCTGGGAGCTCGGCCTCGCCGAGACGCAACAAGTCCTCGTCGAGAATCGGCTGCGCGACCGCATCCGCGTGCAGGTCGACGGTGGCCTGCGTACGTCGCGCGACATCCTCGTCGCCGCGCTGCTCGGTGCCGAGGAGTACGGCATGGCCACCGCGTCGCTGATCGCGACCGGCTGCGTGATGCTGCGCAAGTGCCACTTGAACACCTGCTCGGTCGGCATCGCGACGCAGGACCCGGAGCTGCGCCAGCGCTTCACCGGCACGCCCGAGCACGTGATCAACTACTTCACGTTCGTCGCCGAGGGCGTGCGGCGCCGGCTCGCCGAGATCGGCGCGAAGTCTCTCGACGAGGTGATCGGCAAGGTCGAGTACCTCAAGGTCAAGAAGCGCACGCTGAAGAAGCACGCGAAGACCCGCGACCTCGACCTGTCGCCGATCGTGAGCCCACCGATCTCGCACAAGAAGCTGCCGCGCAAGTTCACGCTCGCGCAGCCGTGGCCGCTCGAGGACCACATCGATCACCAGATCCTCGCGAAGCTGAACCTGGACAAGATTGTCCCCGTCACCGTCGAGCTGCCGATCGACAACAGCAAGCGCGCCGCCGGCACGCTGCTGTCGGGCGAGCTCGCGCTGCGCTACGGCGCGAAGGGCCTCCCCGATGGGTCGATCACCGCGCGCCTCACCGGCTCGGCCGGTCAGAGCTTCGGTGCGTTCCTCGCCGCGGGCGTCACGCTCGAGCTGTCGGGCGATGCGAACGACTACATCGGCAAGGGCCTGTCCGGCGGCCGCATCATCGTGAAGCTGCCGGTGGGCGCGCGCTTCGCCGCCGAGGACAACGTGATCATCGGCAACGTCGCGCTCTATGGCGCGACCGCGGGCGAGCTGTTCGCGAATGGCCTCGGCGGTGAGCGGTTCGCCGTGCGCAACTCGGGTGCACGCGCCGTCGTCGAGGGCGTCGGCGATCACGGCTGCGAGTACATGACCGGTGGCGTGGTCGTGGTGCTCGGCCCGGTCGGCCGCAACTTCGGCGCCGGCATGTCTGGCGGCACAGCCTACGTGTTCGACCCCGCGCAGGCGCTACGCGCGCGCTGCAACCTCGACATGATCGAGCTCGAGCCGCTCACCGACGAGAGCGACCTGTGGCTCGTACATGGCCTGATCGAAGATCACGTGCGCCACACCGGCAGCGCGCGCGGCAAGAAGCTGCTCGATACCTGGGACCACATCTCGTCACGGTTCGTGAAGATCATGCCGACCGAGTACAAGCGCGTGCTCGAGCTTCGCCGCTCCATCGCGCGCCCGCGTCCGCTGGCAGCCATCGCCGGAGGTCAGTGATGGGCAAGGTGACCGGCTTTCTCGAGTGGGCACGCGCCGAGCCGCACCGCCGGCCGATCGACGAGCGCCTCAAAGACTGGCGAGAGGTCGAGCTCCTCGACGATCCCGCGGAGACCCGCAAGCAAGGCGGCCGCTGCATGGACTGCGGCGTGCCGTTCTGCACGCAGGGCTGCCCGCTCGGCAATCCGATTCCCGACTTCGCGCACGCAGTGTGGACCGATCGCTGGCGAGCAGCGCACGAGCAGCTGCAGGTCACGAACGACTTCCCCGAGTTCACCGGGCGGCTGTGCCCAGCTCCGTGCGAGGCCGCGTGCGTGCTCGCCGTCGACGGTTCGCGCACCGGCGCGGTCACGATCGAACACCTCGAGCGCGAGATCATCGAGCGCGCATTCAGCGAAAACTGGGTCACTGCACGTCCGCCTGCGCGGCGCACCGGCAAGCGGGTCGCGATCGTCGGCAGCGGTCCGGCTGGACTCGCCGCCGCCGCTCGGCTCAATCGCGCCGGCCACACCGCGATCGTGTACGAGAGTGCTGCGCGTCCGGGCGGCCTGCTCCGCTACGGCATCCCTGACTTCAAGATGGAGAAGCAGGTGATCGATCGCCGGCTCGCGCTCCTCGCGGCCGAGGGTGTCGAGATCAAGTGCAACGTGCACGTCGGCAAGCAACCCACGTGGAAGCAGCTGCGCGCTGACCACGACGCGATCGTGATCGCGATCGGCTCGCAGCGCGCGCGCGACCTCGAGGTTCCCGGCCGCGACCTCGATGGTGTGCTGTTCGCGATGGACTACCTGACCGAGCAGAACCAGGTCGTGGGCGGCGAGGCGAACGTCGCGCGGTACGACGTCAGCGGCAAGCGCGTCGTCATCCTGGGCGGCGGCGACACCGGATCGGACTGCCTCGGCACGGCGCTGCGTCAGGGTGCCGCGCAGGTCACCCAGATCGAGCTCATGCCGCAGCCGCCGGCCACGCGAGCCGCCGAGAACCCGTGGCCGTCGTGGCCATTCGTATTCCGCACGTCGAGCTCGCAGGAGGAAGGCGGCGAGCGCGCGTTCGCGTTCCGCACCACCCACCTCGTGGGGGAGGCCGGCAAGCTCGTCGCGCTGCACGGCGTGCGCGTCGACGATCCGAGCGTCGACGTCCGCATTCCCGTCGATACGCTGATCCTCGCGCTCGGCTTCGTGGGGCCCGATGCCACGCCGATCGTCGAGCAGCTCGGCGTGGCGCTCGACGCGCGCAAGAATATCGTCGTCGACAAGCAGTTCGCGACGAGTGCCAAGGGCGTGTTCTGTGCAGGTGACGCGCATCGCGGTGCGTCACTCGTCGTGTGGGCGATCGCGGAAGGCCGCGATGCCGCCGGGGCCATCGACACGTTCCTCCGCGGCTGATCTCAACGCAAGCGACTGGGCGTCAGCTCGAGCGGGATGCGCGGCCACGAGATCGTGAAGGTGGTCCCCGCTTCCTCGCTCGACGTGACACGGCAAACGCCGCCATGAGCGAGCGCGATGCGCTGAACGATGTAGAGCCCGAGCCCGAGCCCAGGCCCTCGCGCGTTCGCCGGTCGCGCGAACGGATCGAACAGCCGCGTCAGCTGCTCGGTGGGGATCGTCGGGCCGACGTTGGTCACCGAGGTGAACACCGTCTCGCGATCCTCGGCTTCCCACGCGTTCAGTACGACCCTGCCATCGCCGTGTTGAAACGCGTTGCCGACGAGGTTTGCAAGCGCCTGCTTGACTCGCTCCCCATCCCATACGCCTCGCAGATCCCCATCGGCTCGAACCTCGATCTCGACGTTTCGCCCGGCAAACTGCTCCTCGGCCACACCGGCGCAGATCACGCCCATGTCCGTGGGCTCCAGCGTCAGTGTGATCCCGCCGTCGAGGCGACCGCGCGCGAAGTCGAGCACGTCGTTGACCATGCGATCGATGCGCTCGGTGGCGCACGAGATGCGGGCGACGAGCCTGGCTTGATTCTCGTCGAGCCGCGTACCACCAAGCATGCTCGCCGAGAGCGAGACCGCCGCGAGTGGGTCTCGCAAGTCATGCGCGAGGATTCCGATGAAACGCTCGCGAACCTCTTCGCGCGCCTGCGTATAGCGCTGCACCGCCTGTCCGATCGCCAGATCGAAACCGACGTTGAAGCGAGTCTCGACATCCTCGTCGTCGGGGCTGGTTCGCAGCTTACGCAGCTCCTCGATCGTCACGCGGCGCAGAACCGCGTACTCGGCGGTCAGCACGTCGAGTGGGATGCCGTCGGTCTGACGCAGCAAGGCATGGCCGTCGGAGAGCAGGCGAAAGGCTTCGTA
>JBBQFU010000423.1:0-5373 GCA_038322185.1 Haliangiales bacterium | reverse complement strand
GGACGACCGGCTCTATACGGACCGATGCGCGAACATGCAGGTGGCTGTATGCGAGTGCGATCCCTGACCTAACTTGACCACGCGGCGAACGGGGGCGAGGCTAGATCGTTGCAACTAGGCCGCTATCAGGTACTCAAGCAGCTCGCGACTGGCAGCATTGCCGACGTGCTGCTGGCCCGCGCGAGCGGGCTCGAGGGGTTTGCGCGCCACGTTGTGATCAAGCGCATCCACCCGGAGCTGGCGCGCGAGCAGCGGTTCGTCGACGCGTTCCTCGAGGAGGCGCGGATCTCGGCGTCACTGCATCACCAGCACATCGTCCAGGTTCACGACATCGGCGACGAGGGCGGCGCGATCTTCTTCGCGATGGAGTACGTGCACGGCGAGGACTGCCGCAAGCTCCTCAACCGGGTCCGCGATCGCGAGGAGCTCATGCCGCTCCAGCACGTCGTGTCGATCGTGATGGCGACGGCCGCGGGCCTGCACTACGCGCACGAGCAGACGAAGCCGACCGGCGAGTCCAAGGGCATCGTTCACCGCGACATCGCGCCCGCGAATATCCTGATCGGCTACGACGGCAGCGTGAAGCTCGTCGACTTCGGGCTCGCGAAGGCGGCACAGCGCTCCACGAATGCGACCTCGAGCGGGACGCTCAAAGGCAAGAGCTCGTACATGTCGCCGGAGCAATGCACCGGCAAGCCGCTCGATCGCAGGACCGACACGTGGTCGCTCGGCATCGTGCTCTACGAGCTGCTCACCGCGCAGCGCCTGTTCAAAGGCATCAACGAGTTCATGACGATGGCGGCAATCGTCGACGGCGAGATTCCGCGTCCCTCGACGCTGCGCCCCGACGTGCCGCCCGCACTGGACGAGATCGTGATGCGATCGCTGTCGCGCTCGGTCGACGCGCGCTACCAGACCGCCGAGGCCATGCGCGAGAGCCTCGAGGCATTCGCGATCTCGCAGGAGCTACGCACATCGCACAAGGCACTCGCCGACTACCTGGTGTCGCAGTTTGGCGAGCGCCAGGAGCCGTGGCTCGCGGATCCCGAGCCGGATCCGGCGTGGGCAGAGGTCGAGGCCACGCATGCGGGGCTCGTCGCGGTGCCACGCAACAAAGAGGCCTTGATCCAGCGCTTCTCGACGGAGGCCGGCGCCGAGTCACCGGTGCGACTCGCGCAAGCGACGACCGAGTGGGGCGAGCAGGACGAGCGCGAGCCCACCTCGGGTCAGCTTCCATCCCTGAAGCGCATGGTTGAGACCGAGCCGACCCAGACACTGCGCAAGACGCCGCCCAAGGTGGAGCGGCAGCCCACACCGTCGCCGGTCAGCCCGAACGTCGTCACCCGTACGAGCTCGCCGGTCCTGCCGGCTGTGCGGTCTAGCGAGACGTCGACCACGACGAAGACAAAGCCGACGCCCGCGCCGACGCGAAAGGTCGAGGACACCACTGCCGTCCTTCCACCGTCGCAGACGTTCAAGAAGCCCGACGCGGAGCCCGCGAAGCGGTTCGACGAGGCGACCGGCGTCACCGGCGAGACGAATCCGGTCAGGCCCATGGCGGACACGACCGCGGTGCTGCCGGTCGACGCGAGGTTCGAGGTCGACGTGGAGACCGAGCCGACGCGCAGACCCGCGACCACGGCAACCACGAGCCTGCAGCAG
The DNA here is from genome assembly GCA_038322185.1 of Haliangiales bacterium. Taxonomy (GTDB): domain Bacteria; phylum Myxococcota_A; class Polyangia; order Haliangiales; family Haliangiaceae; genus JABFXX01. The sequence continues at coordinate 3,711 of JBBQFU010000423.1, read as the reverse complement.
AACACGACGGTGGTCGAGCCACCGATCTTCGATGGCGGGCTGCGCCCCGACGACCGCGACGACGATGACCACGGCCTCGACGAAGATGAGCCCGCGACCGAGATCGCGCTGAGCGTCCCCGAGCACGTGCAGCCGGAGCCGGTGAAGGAGAAGGTCCCGATGTCGATGCGGCGGCCGGTCCGCCCCGACTCGGCGAGCTCGGAGCTCCAGCGCTCGAACGCGGGCGCACCGGCGCCGCTGCGACCGGGACCGCGCATGAATCTGCCCGGGGCGGCCGGCATGGGAGCCGTCGGTGCGCGCGAGGTCACTCCGCCGTCGTCGCCGCTCATGCCGACGACCGCGGGGATGCCGGTGACCCCGCCGATGGTGGCGCGGAACACACCGCCCGGCTCGTTCGCGGGTGTCGATCCGGTCTCGGTCGCCGCAAGCTTTCATCAGCAGCGCGGCAATGTCGATCCGACGTTCCAGGGGCTGCAGATTCCGAACGACGCGGAGATCGCGAGTCTGCGCACCGGGCGCCGAACACTCGTGATCGTCGGCGTCGGCGTCACGACCGTCGTCGCCGTACTGCTCCTGATGCGCGCGTGCAGTAGCGACACGCAGACCGCGCCGGCCGCCGCACCGAGCGATGCCGAGGTCGAGGTCGACGCCTCCGAGCGCACAGTCGATGCAGGCGTGCGTGATGCAGGCGTGCGTGATGCAGGCGTGCGCGATGCGGGTGTTGCGAGCACGAAGGTGCCGAAGCGACCACCGCCCAAACGTGTGGCTCCCAAGCGTCCGAAAGGCAAGTAGGACCTCGTGCGGCTACGCGCGACGATCCTCGTCAAGCTCGTCGGCGCGCTCGTCGTGCCGGTGGTCGTGCTGTTCACGCTGTTCGCGTTCGTGGCGTACGAGGTCAGCCGCCGCGACCTCGATGCGGAGCTCGGCCACCGGCTCACGGCGATCGCGGCGTCGGCTGCCACGCAGATCCGCGATCCGAAGTACCTCAGCGAGCTCACCGAGGGCGACGAGGATCAGGAGCTGTACAAGCAGGCGGTCGCGCGGCTCGGTGCGATCGCGAAGGCGACCGGCGCGCGCGTGTTCTTGATCGATCTGCAGTATGGAACGCGCGGCGACACCGGCGAGGCCGTTGCGATCGGCACTCCGAATCACCGCGCGAAGCTCGACCGCATCGAGCTCGGGCGCGTGTTCGGCAGCGGTGTGGTCGCGAGCTCGGTGACGTTCCAGGGCAACGACGGCCTCTGGTACAAGACCGGCTACGCGCCGCTCGCTGGCGCCGGTGCCGACCGGTCGACCGTGCTTGCCATCGGTGCGCAGGCGTCGGCCTCGTACTTCGAGAGTCTCGCGGCGCTGCGCAGCCGGCTGTTCGCCTGGGGCGCCGGCCTCGCGATCGTGAGCTTGCTCGCCGCGGTGATCGCGACGCTGCTGATCACGCGCAACGTACGCCGCCTCGCGGCCGCCGCCGAGCGGATCGGTGCCGGCGATTTGCAGGCACCTGTCACGGTTCGCTCGCGCGACGAGCTCGGCCTGCTCGGCGACACGATGGATCGTATGCGCCGCCAGCTCGCCGAGCGCGACGCCAAGATGCAACAGATGCTCGCCGGCATCGCACACGAGGTGCGCAACCCGCTCGCAGGCATGACGCTGTTCGCCGACATCCTCAAGGACGAGCTGCCGCCACCCGACGAGCGTCGCTCGCATGTCGAGAAGATCCAGCGCGAGCTCGGCTACCTCGAGCGCGTGGTCAACGACTTCCTCGAATACGCGCGGCGCCCCCGCCCCGAGCTGGCGCAGGTGCCGCTGCCCGAGCTGCTGTCCGAGGTCGCGCAGATGGCGACGTCGGGCGAGGTCGAGGTCTCCGTCGCTGCGGGTGGGCCGGCCTACGTCAACGCGGACAAGGCGCAGCTGCGGCGCGCCCTGCTCAACCTCGCGCGCAATGCGGCTCAGGCCGCAGCGTCCGCCGGCCATAGCGGCAAGGAGGCCGTGAAGCTGTCGGCCCGCGAAGAGGGCGGTGAGGTCTGGATCAGCGTGTGGAACCGCGGCAAGGAAATCTCGCCCGAGACCAGCGGCAAGCTGTTCGAGCCGTTCTACACGACGCGTGAGAAGGGTACCGGCCTGGGCCTCGCGTTCGCGCGCGACATTGCCGTCGACCACGGTGGCAGAATCGACCTCTCGAGCGCCGATGGCGAGACGACGTTCTCCATCGTGCTCCCGGGAACGTGATACGCAAGGAGGGCCCGATGGCGACGATCCTCATCATCGACGACAACGACACGATTCGCGAAGGCCTCGCGATCACGGTGAAGAAGCTCGGCCACGAGGCCATCACCGCGTCGAACGGTGCCGACGGAGTTGCCGCGTTCAAGCAGAAGCGCGCGGACTTCGTGATCACCGATCTCAAGATGGAGGGGCAGACCGGTGTCGACGTGCTGAAGAACATCAGCGCGATCGATGCCGATGTCCCGATCATGATCATCACCGGCTTCGGCACGGTCGAGACCGCGGTCGAGGCGATGAAGCTCGGCGCGTTCGACTTCCTGACCAAGCCGATCCAGACCGAGGTCGTGAAGCTCAAGGTCGCGCGCGCGCTCGAGGTCTGCGCGACCAAGCGCGGTCGGCGCAAGGCCGATGCGCAGGTCGAGTACCACCGCGGCGAGACCGACGCGCGGTTCGCCGAGCTCATCGGTAGCGGCGACAAGATGGCGCTCGTGCGGCGCACCGTCGAGAAGGTCGCGAACAGCGACACGACGGTGTTCATCAACGGCGAGAGCGGCACCGGCAAGGAGCTGATCGCGCGCGCGATTCACCGCCTGAGCAAGCGTGCGAACGGCCCGTTCATCAAGGTCAACTGCGGTGCGCTCACCGAGACGCTGCTCGAGAGCGAGCTGTTCGGCCACGAGAAGGGCAGCTTCACCGGCGCGATCAAGCAGAAGCTCGGCCGCTTCGAGCTCGCCGATGGCGGGACGCTGTTTCTCGACGAGGTCGGCGACGTGCCGCCGTCGATGCAGGTCAAGCTGCTGCGCGCGCTGCAGGAAGGCGAGATCGATCGCGTCGGCGGTGAGGCACCGGTCAAGGTCGACGTGCGCGTCGTGTCCGCGACGAACAAGAACCTCGATACCGAGATCGCCGCTGGGCGATTCCGCCAGGATCTATTCTTCCGCCTCCACGTACTGCCCGTGCTGCTGCCGCCGCTGCGCGAGCGCCGCGATGACATCCCGTCGCTGGTGCAGCACTTCGTGGCCAAGCTCGGTCCGCGCACGAACCCGCGGGTGCGTGCGGTCAGCGATGCCGCGCTCGGTCGCATCATGGCGTATCACTGGCCGGGCAACGTGCGCGAGCTCGAGAACGCGATCGAGCAGGCACTCGTGTTCGCCGAGGGCGACGAGATCCAGCCCGGCGCGCTGCCGCAGTTCCTCCAGGGCGGCGCCGAGGAAGATGCTCTTCAGGTCCCGCGCGAGATGTCGCTGCCCGAGATCCTCGACGATCTCGAGCGCCAGCTCATCCTCAAGGCGTACACGAAGGCCGGCCGCGTGAAGACCGAGACCGCGCGCCTGCTCGGCATCAAGACCAGCGCGCTGTACTACAAGCTCGAAAAGTACGGCATCGAGTGATGCGCGCGCTCGTCGTGATGCTCTTGCTCGCGACCGCGTGCGGGAGCAAACCAACCAAGGCCGCCGTGGCGCAGACCACAGCCGCGGTCGATCGCTACGT
>JBBQFU010000422.1:0-5386 GCA_038322185.1 Haliangiales bacterium | reverse complement strand
CGGTCAGCAAGAAGCCCAGCGCCTCCACTCTGCCTCTCGCGATGCAGCCGCACGTGACGCCCGCGTCGCGCCCGTGATGCCGCAACAACAGGCGGAAGCGCCGCGCGCTCCGTCGGAGAATCGCGTCGCCGCCGAGATCGCGGCCGCCGTTGCTTCGCTGCCGCCCGAGCTCGCGTCGATGGTCGCTGGCAGCATCGGCAACCGTCCTGACCGCGCCGTTCAGGCGATCGCCGAGCTCGGCGAAGCGCTGCGCACCGTCGAGCTGCTCGCGCGTAACAGCGCCGCCGGTGGCTCGATGGAGTCGACGCGTGGTCCGCGCCTCGTCATGCCGACCGGCCTCGGTGGCCTCGTGTCGACGGTCGAGCGCACCACGCACTCGGGCGCCCAGGCTGCGCGCATGCCGAGCTTCGCCGCGATGGCCGCGCCTTCCGCCGCGCCTACCCAGGTTGCCCGTCCCGCGTTTGCGCCGGCTCGCACCGAGATGCGCATGCCGTCGATGACGTTCCTCGCTGCGCCTAACGCGCCGGCCGCCATGGGTGCACCGGCCGCGACGAGCGCGCTGGGTGCCGCTGCTGCTCACACGCCGGCCGGGCTCTCGCACGTCGCGTGGAGCGATCGCTGGCTCGCCCGGTTCGCCGGCGCGAAGACCACGTCGCTCGATGTCCTGTCGGCGACCCACGCTTCGCCGGAGATGCGTTACGAGATGCTCGCTGCTGCGGCGCCCGACGCCGTCTTCGTCGCGCCGTTCTTCGACGACGCACGGCAGCGCCAGCAGGCTCCGATCGCCTACGCAGACAGCACGCCGGGTCCGCGCTCGATCGACGCGCTGCCGACGCTGCGTAACGCTGCGCCGGAGCAAGCGGCTGTCCGGTTCGCGGACGATGCGGAGACTCCCGACGAGGTGTTCGCCGCGATCTCCCGCGCTCGCTCCAATGTCGGCGCTCCGCGCTCGCGTGCCGCTGCGGCCGCCGCCGCTGCGCCCGCCGCATTCGCCGCGTCGTTCGAGCGTGAGACGCTCGCTGACCTCGTCGCCCACAGCGCCCCGACGGCGCCGGGCGCAGGCCTGTCGGCCGGTCTCGCGTCGTCGCCGTTTGCCTCGGCGCTGCGCCACGTGATGCCGCTCGGTGCGGCGCCCACGTTCGATGTTCGCTCGCTGTTTGGTGGTGGCCTCGGTGCCACGTACCTCGCCGGTCTGCTCGGCACGTCGACCGACGAGATCGCCACGCCTGCCGCGGCGATGCCGTCGTGGGCAACGTGGGGCCAGGCCGCCGCAGAGATGACGTCGCTACCGGTCTTCGGCGGTGACGAGCAGCCGATGCGCGAGGTCGCCGGCTTCGATCCGACCTACGTCACGCCCGAGATGCCGCGCGCTTCGGTCGATGTTGAGGCCTCCGTCGAGGTGCAGCAGGCGCAAGCACAGGCTGCTGCCGCGGCCGAGCAGGTGACCACGCTGCGCAGCGCACTGCTGTCGTGGGACATCGAGTCGATCGCTGCACACGCGAACGCGCCGGCCGAGATGCGGATGTCCGCGCCGACCGTGACGATGGGCCCGACGCTCGCACGCTCGATGGTCGATTCGATGACGCTACCGATGCTCGGCGAGAGCGCTGCGCTCTCGGACTACGGCTCGTACGATGGTCCCGAGGCCTCCTCGTACGCCGCGCCCGGCATGATCGCCGAGCGCGCGCTGGGCTGGTCGGTCGCGCAGGAGCGCTCGACCTCGGATCTCGCGTTCGACTTCGTCAGCCCCGAGCTCGTGCTCGCAGCTCGCGTGTACGGCCTCGGCCCGGCCGAAGCCGCGCAGGCCGCGCGTCTCGCGATTGCGGGTCCCGGTCAGCTGACCGCGATGGCCGGCGCTGTCGATCGCACGTTCGTGCAGGCGCTCGCGATCGAGAGCGAGCGTCGTGGCGAGCGAACCTCGGCTGCCCGCCAGCTCACGACCGCGTACCCGGTCGCCAATGACTCGTCGTCGTCGTCGTCGTCGTCGTCGTCGTCGTCGTCGTCGTCGTCGTCGTCGCAGACCGCTGGCGATGAGCCGTCGTTCGCGATGCCGACGCTGTCGCGTTCGCTGTTCGGCGTCGAGCGCCGCACGCCGCGCGGTGCCTTCCTGTGGCCGGCCGCAACGACCGCTGCGCTTGGCATGTCAGCAGCCTCGCCCGACGGCGAGATGTCGATGTCGGTCGCCGCGCTCGAGCTGCTCGCAGCGCAGGCGGTCGCCGAGCTCGGCACGTACACCGCTCTGTCGGAGCGTGGCTTCTCGCTCGGGCCCGATGGCTCGATGACGCTGGCCTCCTCGAGCGGTGGCTCGGCGAGCCCGGGCATGCCGTACGCGGCGCCCTCCGACGGTGGCACCGAGTCCGATGTGCTCGCGAGCGCCGAGTCGATGGTGCCCAGCGCGCGCCGCGACAAGTTCCAATCGCTCTATCTCGCGCTCGGCCAGACCTCGTCGGGCAAGACCTGGTCGCCTGCCGCGAAGGCTGCTCGCGCACTCGCGCTGGCGGGTCGCGGTGACGAGTCGCTCACGGCACGCGAGCGCGCCGTCGTCGCGTGGGACGTGCTGCCGATGACCTACGCTGCTGCCGACGGTGGCGAGCAGGAGTCGGTGTCGACCGGTGATGCCGCGACGCGCTCGGTCCGTCGTCGCGAGGAGCTGCGCGCCCTCGAGCTTGGATTCGTGGTCGATGGTCGTCCGGGCCTCAGCTCGCTGTCGTCTCGCGCCGGTGAAGCGCTTGGCTCGTACGTCGCGACCAGCGCGGGTGGCGGCTCGATGACCCAGAGCAGCTCGGGTGCGTCGGGTTCGTCGTCGCGCGGCGAGCAGGGTGCGGTGATGCGCGCGCCGAGTGCCGCGCAAGAGCTCGTCCAGACCGGCCGGCCCTCGGGTCGTCACGGTGGTGGCGAGGTCGAGATTCCGACCTGGTTCGAAGCCGCGGCTCGCAAGATGCTCGAGGACCGCGGTGGCGTGTCCGAAGGTATCTCGCTCGCCGAGCTCACGCTCGTGCAGACCGCGGCGCCGACGCAGATCGCTGCATCGTCGCGCGGCGGCGGTTCATCGCAGCCTGTCGCGCCGTCACCGGCGGGCGCTGCCGGTGCTGAAAAAGAGAAGATCGATATCGAGAAGCTCGCGAATGAAGTCTATCGAGAGATTCTGATCTTGATGGACATCGCGCGTGCACGAAACGGGGAGCCCTACCTATGAGTCAATACGGACGCGCCACAGGCAAGATCTCGATCCAAAGTCTCGACGATGGGACGTTGATCGAGGCCCAGTACAACCCCAAGGAGCTCCAGATCGACCGTACGGTCCCATGGTCGCCGACAGGCGAGGCCAACAAGGCCAACGCCGGGGAAGCGAGCTCCAACAACAGCGGCGTCCACCTCGAGTTCACCGGCGCGCAAGGGCGCACGCTCTCGATCGAGATGCTGTTCGACGGCTACGAGAAGTCGGCGGGCGCCGGCTTCAGCGTCGATGTCGCTGGCGAGATCAGCAAGCTCGAGAAGCTTGCCTCGGTCATCAGCCCGGGCTCCAGCAAGGAAGACGATCGTCGTCCTCACTGGTGCGTGGCGACGTGGGGAACCACGCTGCGCGGTTTCCGCTGCGTCATCGAGTCGCTGTCGACGAAGTACACGATGTTCGACTCCGGCGGTAAGCCGCTTCGCGCGACCTGCACGGTCAAGCTGAAGGAAGCCGACTCCGTCAAGGCGAAGGGCAGCAAGTAACCATGGGCGCCGCCACCCCAGTCAAGGTCCTCATCGGAGGCAAGGACGCCAACGCGGCTGCCGAAACCGGTGGTGATGTGCAGGCGTTCACCGTCGAGCGCGATATGGGCCAGCCGGACATGGCGGCCGTCGTGCTCAGTAACCAGGAAGCGACCTGGTCGACGAAGGTCAAGGTTGCCGACGAGATCGAGATCAAGGTCGGCGATGGCGCTGGCACCTCGATCTACAAGGGCGAGGTCATTGGCCTCGAGGCGCACTACAAGGGCGGCGAGAAGGCCCGCGTGACCGTGCGCGCGATGAACAAGATGCACAAGCTGGTTCGTCAGCGGAAGTCGATGACGTTCACCGACAAGTCCGATCAACAGATCCTGAGTCAGGTCATCGGCGATGCGGGCCTGAGCCTCGAGTTCAAGCACGATAGCCCGATCACGTACAAGCACGTCTATCAGCACAACCAGACCAACCTCGAGTTCGTGCGCCAGCGTGCCGCGCGTCTCGGTTGCCATGTCTGGTGCGTCGACGCGAGCCTCAAGGTCAAGGAGCCCGATCTCAATCAGGGTCCGATGGCCACGCTCAAGATCGGCGACTCGGAAGACGGCGCGATGCGCGAGTTCCGCCCGCGCATGTCGTCGTCGTCGGTCCTCAAGAAGGTCACCGTGAAGGGCTGGAACCCCGAGACAAAGGAGCTCATCCAGGGCGATTACAGCGTCCAGGGCAGCAAGCTCGGTAGCTCGACATCCGTCGCATCGTCCTCCTCACACGGCGAGGAGGAGTCGTTCACCGTCGACACACCGATCTGGAGCGTCGAGGAAGCCAAGGCGCTCGCGAAGGCGCGCCTCGTCGATGCGTCGCTCGGCTTCATGTCGGGCGAGGTCGAGATGCGTGGTGACCCGCAGTTCGATCTCGGCAAGGTCGTCAAGATCGTCGCGAGCGAGGAAGAAAGCAGCGGCGACGACCCGTTCAACGGCAACTACTACATCATGGGCATCACCCATCGCTACTCGCATACGAAGACCAAGGATGGTGGCTACGTCACCATCCTGCGTCTCGCGCGCGATGGGTCGAAGGCGTAACCATTGCGCGCAGGCGGGCCAAAGCACGATTCGCTCGATCGCCTGCAATTCGGGCTGTATTACGGCGTGGTCGTTCAGAACAAGGATCCGGACAAGCTCGGCCGCATCAAGGTCAAGCTGCCGTGGCTCGACAAGGGCGACGAGGATCAGACCCACTGGGCGCAGATCGTCACGCCGATGGAGGGCAAGAAGTTCGGTGTCTATGCCATCCCGGATATCGAGGACGCCGTCGTCGTCATGTTCATCGGTGGCGACAGTGCGCAGCCCGTGGTGCTCGGCGGTATCTGGAGCAAGCCCGACTTCTCGCCGGAGCCCAACGAGGACGGCAAGAACAACTTCCGTGGCTATCGCAGCCGCAGCGGTCATCGCCTGATCCTCGACGACACCGCCAAGACCAAGGTCGTGTTCGCCGACAAGACCGGCAAGAACATGATCGGCATCGGCAACTTCGCCAAGGATGGCGCGGGGCCGAACGTGTGTGCCGTCTACAAGCCGCCGATGGCTGGTGAGGTCGGCGTCTCGTTCTCGTCGATGGAAGGCACGCTCGAGATCACGTGCAAGAACGGCGCGCTCAAGATCGAAGCCGGGCAGGCCGT
>JBBQFU010000421.1:0-5452 GCA_038322185.1 Haliangiales bacterium | reverse complement strand
CGCAAAAACTTCAAGGGCGTCCTCGGCGGCGTCACCGCTGACGGCAAGATTTCGATCACCTGCGACGGCCAGACCTTCGAGCTGGCCCTCGACGATATCGACAGCGCCAAGCTGGTCCCCGACTGGGACGCCGTCATGCGCGGCAAGTCAGGCGTCGGCGGCGCCGCAGATCAATCAAAACCGGTCAAGCCGGGGCATCGCCCCAGCCAGAAGCCACACAAGCAGCAAAAGAGCTAGAGGGACAGATGGAAGCCAAACTCGACATGGTTCTCGAGCAGGTCGGCCGCGACAAGAACATCGACAAGACGGTCCTCATCAATGCGCTGGAACAGGCCATTTTGACGGCCGCCAAGCGCACGTTCGGCATGAACCGCGAAATGGAAGCGAAGTTCAATGCCGAGACGGGCTCCGTCGATCTGTTCTTGATCGTCAACGTCGTCGAAGAGGACGACGCGATCGAGGGTCGTGAGATCACGGTCGAGCAGGCCAAGACGGCCGGCCTCGAAGCCGAGCTCGGCGACGAGCTGCTGTTCCAGGTGTTCTATCGCTCCGAGGATGGCGATCGCGCGGCCGAGCAGGACGAGAAGTTCGGCGACATGATCGACCTCAAGAAGGCCGACAAGAAGTTCGGCCGCATCGCCGCGCAGACGGCCAAGCAGGTCATCTACCAGCGCGTTCGCGAGGCCGAGCGCGACAACGTCTATAACGAGTTCAAGGATCGCAAGGGCGAGGTCATCAGCGGCATCGTTCGTCGCTTCGAGCGCGGCGCGCTCGTCGTCGATATCGGCAAGGCGGAAGCCGTGCTGCCGATGCGCGAGCAGGTTCCCCGCGAGAGCTACCGCGTCGGTGACACGATCAAGGCGTACTGCCTCGACATCGACCGCAACGCCCGTGGCCCGCAGGTCATCCTGAGCCGTACGCACAAGGGCCTGCTCGAGAAGCTGTTCGAGCAGGAGGTCCCCGAGATCTACGAGAAGATCGTCCGCATCGAGAGCTCGGCTCGCGAGCCGGGTGCACGCGCGAAGATCGCCGTGTCGTCTCGCGACCGCGACGTCGACCCGGTCGGCGCGTGCGTCGGCATGAAGGGCAGCCGCGTGCAGGCCGTCGTGCAGGAGCTTCGCGGCGAGAAGATCGACATCGTCCCGTACGATGACGACCCGGCGCGCTTCGTCTGCAACGCGATCGCACCGGCCGAGGTCAAGCGCGTCATCATCGACGCCGAAGGCCATCGCATGGAGCTGATCGTCCCCGACGACAAGCTCTCGCTCGCGATCGGCAAGAAGGGCCAGAACGTTCGCCTCGCGTCGCAGCTCACGGGCTGGCGCATCGATATCCATAGCGAGTCGAAGATCTACGAGCTCGAGCGGCGCGCGAAGGAGCAGATCACGCAGGCGATCGCCGGTGAGGGCTTCGACAACAACATCGCCGAGACGCTGTTCAAGCTCGGCTGGCGCTCGGTTGGCGAGCTCGGTCGTGCACACGTCGAGGAGCTGGCCGGCCTGCCGGGCATCGGCGTCGACGGCGCCCGCAAGATCATCGACGGCGCGAAGGCCTACGTGCAGAGCGGTGGCCGCCGCCAGGTCGACGTCAAGAAGGAGTCGGATCGCCGCTCGCAGCTCTCGGGTGACGAGCAGCTCAAGGAGCTCGATGGCGTGGATGATGACGTGCTCAACGTCCTCCACACCGCGAACGTCCACTCGCCGGAAGATCTCATCAAGACGCCGATCGAGACGATCGCGACCACGACGGGTATCGACATGGGCGATCTGGCCCGCCTCCGTCAGCGCGCGATCAGCTGGCTTTCCGAGGTCTCCTCCTGAGACCGAGGGGGCATATCCCGCTGCGTACGTGTGTCGGCTGCCGTGCCATCGAGCCGAAGTCGTCACTCGTACGCATCGTGGACAGCCCAAATGGGCGGGGCGCGTACGTGCATCCCCGTGAAATCTGTATTCAAGGGGCGGTTCGAGGTGGGGCTCAGCGATCGCTGAGGCGCCCGATGGGACCGGACGAGATCCGCAAGACTATTGTGAAAAACTCCGCTGGCTTGCGCTCCCCGAACGCTGTAGAAACTGCGTCCGGGGTCCCAGGGACCCAGCGTAGCGAAGGATGACCGGAGAGAAGATGCGAGTGTATGAGATTGCGAAGGAGATCGGGATCCCGAACAAGGACCTGATCGCGAAGATCCGTGCGCTCGGTCTCGAGGTCAACAATCACATGTCGTCGCTCGACGCCGACGACGTTGCTCGTATCAAGCGGTCTCTCGAGAAGGAGAAGGCCGGGGGCGAGAAGCCCGCGCAAACGCAACGCATCGCGACCGGTGGAGCAGTGCTCCGCCGCCGTTCGGCCGACAAGCCGGAAGCCGATGCACCCGCGCCGCGCGCAACGGAAGATGCGCGTCCTGCTGCAGCGCCTGTTCCGCCACCGGTGGTTCGTCGCCGCGTGGCAGAGGCAGATGCCGCGCCAGCACCGGCCCCGACACCACCGCCGGCCCCGAAGGTCGCACCGGTCGTCGAGCCCGAGGCGCCGCCGCCCGTCGCCGCCAAGCGCATCTCGTCGCCTGTGATCGAGGCGCCGCCGCCGCGCGTCGAAGAGGCGCCGCCGGCTCCGGTGGCTCGCAAGAGCGAGCCGAAGATCGAAGTCGTGCAGGCTCCCGTCGAGCCGCCGCCCGCACCCGAGCCGACGATGCCCGTCGTTCGCAAGAGCGAGCCCAAGATCGAAGTCCCCGCGCCGCAGCCGACTCCCATCGCTGCAAAGTCCGAGACCGAGGCACCGCCGCCGCCCGTCGTTCGCCGCAGCGCGATCGTGGCCGGCCCGCAGAACCTCGGTCGTTCGTCGTCGTCGTCATCTCAGGAGCAGATGCAAACTCGCAGCGACCGTCACTCGTCCCCGTCGATCCAGCAGCCTCCGCCGTCCACGCCGCTTCCGGTGCGCGTTCCGTCGATCTCGCGCCAGAGTGGTCCGGGCCCGATCGTCGAGCACCGTGGCGGTCCGCGTCCCGTCGAGGATGCCGGCACCGCGCGCAGCCGCTTCGAGCTAGAGCTCGAGCGTGCCCGCGCCCGCAGCGCGGATCGTCCGCGTCCCGAGACCGGTCAGCAGATCGCCCAGCCGCAAGAGGCTGATCCGGCCGAGCCCGTCGATGCACCGCCCGTTCGCGATCCGTCGCGCCCGGCCGTCGGCAGCATCATCGCGCTGCCGCCGCGCATCAAGATCACCGAGCGTACGCCGTCCGGCGCGCGCCCGGCGGCAGGCCCAGCGCCGGCCAACCCGATCCGTGGACGCTTCGCGCAGCAGCAGCAGCAGCGCGGTCGGCCCGGCGGCGGTCCGGGCGGCCATCACATGGATCGCAAGAAGCTGCCCCTCGGTAAGAAGGGCAAGCAGACCACGCTCACCACGCCGGCCGAGCACAAGCGCGTCATCCGGATCGAGGACTCGATCACGGTGGCCGACCTCGCACGCGGCATGGGTATCAAGGCCCCCGAGGTGCTGAAGAAGCTGTGGGGCATGGGGATGACCGGCGTGAACATCAACGCCGCGATCGACCTCGACACCGCTCAGCTCCTCGCCGGCGAGTTCGCCTACGAGGTGCAGAACGTCGCCTTCAAGGAAGACGACATCTTCTCGCAGAAGACGGAAGAGGGCGAGAAGCTCGAGACGCGCGCGCCCGTCGTCACTGTCATGGGTCACGTCGACCACGGCAAGACGTCGCTGCTCGATGCGATCCGTAAGGCGAAGGTCGCCGCGGGCGAATCTGGTGGCATCACCCAGCACGTCGCGGCCTACAAGGTCCCGTCGGTGCACGGCGAGATCGTGTTCCTCGATACGCCGGGCCACGAAGCGTTCACCGAGATGCGCGCCCGCGGCGCTCAGGCGACCGACATCGTCGTGCTCGTCGTTGCTGCGAACGACGGCGTCATGCCGCAGACCGTTGAAGCACTGGCGCACGCCAAGGATGCGAAGGTCTCGATCATCGTCGCGGTCAACAAGTGTGACCTCCCCGATGCCCAGCCCGAGCGCGTCAAGCAGCAGCTCGCCGATCACGGCCTGATTCCCGAGCAGTGGGGCGGCGAGACGATCTACGTCCACGTGTCCGCGCTCAAGGGCGAGGGCATCGAGAAGCTGCTCGAGTCCATCTCGGTCACCGCCGAGGTTCTCGAGCTCCGCGCCACGTCCGACAAGGCGGCCTCCGGTCTCGTCATCGAGGCGCGCCTCGATCGCAACCGTGGTCCGATGGCGACCGTGCTCGTGCAAGAAGGCACGCTCAACGTCGGCGACGTCCTCGTTGCCGGCCGCACGTTCGGCAAGGTTCGCGCGATGCTCGATGATCGCGGCAACTCGATCCAGACCGCTGGCCCGTCGACGCCCGTCGAGATCCTTGGTCTCGATGGCGTACCCGACGCCGGTGATCAGGTGAACGCGGCCGAGGACGACAAGGTCGCCAAGCAGGTCGTCGAGCACCGTCGCCAGCAGTTCCGCAAGCGCGAGCTCGCGTCGACCTCGCGCATCTCGCTTGAAGGCCTCATGGAGCGCCAGAGCGTCAACGCGATCAAGGAGCTCAAGATCGTCCTCAAGGCGGACGTTCAGGGCTCCGCAGAAGCGCTCAAGGCCGCACTCACGAAGCAGTCGACCGAGAAGGTGCGCGTCGTGGTCATCTCGGCAGGCGTCGGTGGCATCACCGAGAGCGACGTGAACCTCGCGAAGGCGGGCGGCGCGATCATCCTCGGCTTCCACGTTCGTCCGGCCGGCAAGAGCAGCAAGCTCGCCGAGCAAGAGGATGTGGAGATTCGTCTCTACGACATCATCTACGACGCGCTCGACGAGGTGCGGACGGCCATGGCCGGTCTGCTCGCTCCGATCAAGCGGGAGATTCCGCTCGGCAAGCTCTCGGTCCGCGACACGTTCTCCATCCCCAAGATGGGCATGGTCGCTGGCTGTCTGGTCACCGACGGCAAGATCAACCGGAAGGCCCACCTCCGCGTCATCCGTGATGCGGTCCAGGTCTACGAGGGCAAGGTTGGCTCGTTGCGCCGCTTCAAGGACGACGTCAGCGAGGTTCTCAATAACTTCGAGTGCGGCGTGATGATCGCGGGCTACAACGACCTAAAGGTCGGCGACGTGATCGAGGCTTACGAAGTCATCGAAGAGGCCGCGAAGCTCTAATCCGTGCCTGGCAGCCCCGGCAAGAACGGCGCGCGTCGCGAGCGGCTCGCTCACAACATTCGAGACGCGCTCACCGAGATGATCAGCGCGGACGTTCGCGATCCGCGCGTGCACGCGCCGACGATGCTCACCGTGGCGCGCGTCGAGCTCAATATCGATCTCTCGGTCGCCAACTGCTTCATCTCGATCGTCGGCGACGACGCGACCGCCGACGCCGCCATTGAAGGGCTCAAGAAGGCCGCGGGCTTTCTGCGCGGTCCACTCGGCCGCCGGCTGTCGCTGCAGCGCGCACCGG
>JBBQFU010000420.1:0-5455 GCA_038322185.1 Haliangiales bacterium | reverse complement strand
CCTTGGCCCGAACAACGATTCGACGCCAACATCCAAGACAAGAACCGGATGCGGTAGTTCCGCCCGTCCGGGTCCGTGCGGGGGGCGCTCCGAGCCTACGGGTTGAGGAGCGTCCCTACCGCGATCTAAGGCACGCACTCGCAGATCGCTGGGCGATCGTCGCTGCAGCGTTCGTCGTTGAATTCGTGCGTCGCCGGAATCGCCTCGACACAGTCTTCACCTGGTCCCGCGTCGTCGGGTGCCGGCGGATCCCACGGCAAGAAGGTGGCGTTTGCACCGAGCACCGTCACGAACGTCATCTCGGTGGCGGGTGGCGCATCCGTGATCCCGATCCAGTAGCGACTCGTGCCGCCGATCGCCGTGTCCAGTGCCGTGAGCTCGGCGAGGTCATCAGGGACCGCGAGGTGCGACTTCGGCGTTGTTGCGCAGGCAGCCTCCTGCACGGCCCAGTCGGTGGCCGCCGCGATCACCTTGTAGAAGTGACCGGCTTGACCACCGGTGATCGCGACGTGGCCGGGGCATGCCGCCGCCGGCACATCCGACGGCGCACCGTCCGTCATCGTGTCATCGCCCACATCCGCGTCTGCCTCGGTGTTGCCACCACCCGTGCAGGCGCCACCAAGGGAGCCAGCCGAGTCGTTGTAACGGCGACCACTCGCGCATTCGCCGTCGGGAAAGCTGCAGAACCCGGTGGTCTCGCACACGCCACTGCCACCACACGAGGTGTCCCCACTGCAGCGGTACTCGGTCGTGCGCAGACAACCAGTCGCTGCGAGCGCGCAGCACAGAGCGAGCAAGTTCCACATCAGAAGCCTCCAGTCCAGGTCACGAAGCCACCGCCGCGTGTCGGTGCGATCGCGACGCCGCGCGCCTCGCCCGTGTCGCGTAGCTTGTAGCGCAGGATGCCCGCGCCGATCAGCACAGCACTGCCGCCCGCAAGGATGACCGCATACATCCGCTTGTCCTTGGCATCGCTCACATCGCGCTCGTACTCGTCGAGCGTCGCTGCGCTCTCGGCATCCTCGAGGCTGCTGCGCGCGCCGCTGTACATCACGATCGAGACCGCGCCCGCCGCGATGCCCGACAGCACGAGCGCGTCGCCGAGCACGTCCTTGTACCAGGGCTTCGCCGACACCGTGACGGTGACCGCGGCCGGCGGCGGGGGCAGCGGCGAGTCCTCGACGGTGGGCATCGGCTGGTCGTCGATCGGCAGCGGTGCCGGCTCCGGCGTGATCGGCTCGGTGGCGGGCGCGACCAACGCATCCTCGGGTGTCGGCTCGGGCGGATCGGAGGGCACGGGCGTGGCGGCGACCTTCTCGGTGCACGCGGCGATCGCCTGTCTCACCACCGCTTGCTTCTGCTTGTTCTTCTCGACCGCGAGAAACTTCTCGTAGTTCGCGATCGCGTCGGGACACTGATCGAGCTTGGCCTGCACCTGCGCGATCGCGAACAGCAGCTTGGGCTGCGGATCGATCGCGTAGGCCGCTTTCAGCTCGGTGAGCGCGACGTCAAACTCGCCCGCCTTGTGCGCCTTCGCCGCCTTGTCGGTGTGGACCTTCGCCGAGACCTTTGCCTTGCCACCCTTGCCCTTCTTCTTCGGCTTGGCATCCGCAGTGAGCGGAATGAGGGCGATGAGAGCGATCACGATCGATGCGTGGCGCATGGTCATTCTCCAAGGAAGAGGTCGTCGGGATCCCACTTCGGCTTCGTGGTCTTCTTGGTGGTCGGCTTCTTCGTCGTGCGCTTCACGGGTGCCTTCTTCGTGGTGGTGCGCTTCGGCGTCTTCGCGGCAGGCTTCGCCGCCGGCTTCACGTCCGCCGGCTTCACGTCGGCCGGCTTCACGTCGGCCGGCTTCACGTCGGCCGGCGGATCGATCTCGGCGACCTCTGGGGTCTCGACGGGCGGATCGACCTCGGCGACCTCTGGGGTCTCGACCGCGGCGTCTGCCTCGGCGACCCTCTCGATTACGCCGGCATCGGCGACCATCGCTGGCTTGTGAGCTGGCTCGTCCGCCTGCTCCGGCGCTGCTCGGGGCGGCTCGCTCTCGGCGACAGGCGCCGCTGAATTGCCGCCCGCCAGGTCCGGCGCCGGCCACAGCACGATCGCGAGGATGATCGTAGCGAGGACGGCCCCCCCCGCGCCAATGTAGAGCAGCTTCCTCGAGCGCGGCTGCGTGACCGTCGGCGCACGCGCGACGATCTCGACCAGCGGCTCGACAACCACGGTCTTGTAGCTGGCATTGACGTTGCGACCCGACGGCCGCTCGACCACGGTCGGCGGCGGTGGAACCTCCAGCTCCTCGATCAGGTCGTCACCGACCTCGGTCGAGTGGCGCGAGAACGCCGGCTCCGGATCGTCGACGGACGTCGCGACCGAGAACGAGCGGTCCATCGGCATGGCCGGCGCAGTCGAGGGGCTCTTTGCGCGCCCCTGTGGGGTGACCACGACCGTGCGCGCCTGTGCGATCGGCGAGCTCTTCGTCGCGGCGATCATCTTGGGAATCGCGTTGCTCTTGACCGCTTCGCTCGACGGCGGCGCCAGACCACTGGCTCCACCGTCGAAGTCGATCTCGGTCGGCTCGGGATCGACCTCGACTGCCGGCGTCTGCAGCCACGGCTCTTTGCGCTCGCCGAACTGCTGCCTCAGATAGTTCGCGAGCCCCGACGTCGATGCGCCGACGCCGACCGAGCGCGCGACACTGTCGAGCGCGTTCGCCATGTCGGCCGCGGTCTGGTAGCGCGCGAGCGGATCGCGCGCGAGCGCCTTCAACATCACGATCTCGAGATCCGGCGGCACGTCGCGGCGGTACTGCGACGGGCGCGGGACCTCGGCGTTGACGACGGCACTCATCGTCAGGAACTCGTTCGCGCCCTTGAACAACCGGCGCACCGTCGCCAGCTCGTAGAGCACGATGCCGAGCGCGAACACGTCGCTCCGGCGGTCGATCGTGCGACCCGCACATTGCTCGGGCGCCATGTACGGCGCGCTGCCTTTGAGCACGCCGACACCGGTCTGGATGCGCTTGATCGCAGCCTTTGCGATGCCGAAGTCGACGACCTTCACGTTGCCGTCGAAGCCGACGAGCAGATTCGCGGGCGTGACCTGGCGGTGAACGATTCCGAGCGGCGCACCGTCGGGGCCACGCTGGTCGTGCGCGTGGTGAAGCGCAGCCGCGGCCGACGCGATGATCGACACCACGTGCTGCAGCGGCAGCTGCTCCTGGCGCCGGCCAAGGTGCGTGAGTAGCGCGCGCAGGTCGACGCCGTGCACGTACTCCATCGCGAAGAACGGCTGGCTGTTCTCTTCGCCGATGTCGGTGACCTGGACGATGTTGTGGTGGTGCAGGGCAGCGGCGAGGCGCGCCTCGTTGACGAACATCTCGAGGCACGCTGCGTCCTCCGCGTGCTCCTCGCGCAGCTGCTTGATCGCGACATGCCGCTGAAAGCCGGCCTCGCCCGTGGCTCGCCCGAGCAATAGGTCCGTCAGCGAACCCCGTGCGAGAGTCCGGATGATCTCGTACCGACCGAGACGCTTGCCCACCTCCCGCTATGGTAGCGCGTCGCCCGGGCTAGTTGCCACGAAGGACGGTATCCAGGGCAGAAACGAGACTTACGAGGTCCTGGTGCAGGTCGCCCTGGTTGACGTCCTCCAGTGTCTCCGTCATCCGATCACGGAACTCTGCGTAGTTCGGGGCCTCCGAGCTGGTCGTGAACCACATCGTTTCCCGAGGGGCGTACAGCGTGTCCTCACGCCACGTCCAGCCGTCGTCCACGAGGAGGCGCTTTAGCAAGGGCCAACGAACGTCCTGCATGGGCGATCCGAACTGCAGGGCCCGTGCCTCGTGACCCATGCCTCACTTGTCCCGACGTTTTCCCAGAAGTCCGCGAACTGCCGACCGTGCGGATAAGCGCGGTAGCTGGGTCAGCGAGCGCGCCAGCGCGATCGCGAGCTGCAGCGGGCTGTCACCGCGCGCCTCGATGGCAACACGCTCGCCACGCTGTGCGTCCTCGACCGCACCGCGGGCAATCGTCCTCGACCCGTCGCTACGGATCTCGACGACAAGTCGCGCGACAACCGGTAGCTCGTCGTCGCGCGCGAGGTCCTGCCGCGTGCGCCGGTCGTCGGCCAGCACTACCGTTTTCGCACCGTCATCCGTCGCCTTGGCCACCCCTCACTCTACAGTGAGACATGGACCTCAGCACGCTCCGCGACCGCATCGACCAGGTCGATCGGCAGATCATCGCGCTGATCGCGGAACGCCTTCGAATCGTCGAGGAAGTTGCGCTCGCGAAGCTCGATTCGGCGAGTCCATTTCGTGATCGCGAGCGCGAGGAACGCCTGCTTCTTCGCCTTCGCGAGCATGCGACCGAGGCAGGCATCGACCCGCATCAGGTGGAGGCGCTGTATCGCGTGGTCATGGACATGTCGGTCGCGCATCAGGAAGCGACCGTCCGCAACCGGCCCGACGCGCCGCTGCGGATCTCGTATCAGGGCGTCGAGGGAAGCTACAGCCACCTCGCGGCGCAGCGACGCTATGGCGGTCGTCCCGGCGGTGCACTGCTCACCGGCCACGATTCGTTTCGCAGCGCTGCCGACGCGGTGATCCACGGAGCCGCCGATCTCGCGCTGCTTCCGATCGAGAACACCACGGCCGGCAGCATCAACGAGACCTACGACCTGCTCGCCGACGGCACGCTTCACATCACCGGCGAGGTCGTGAGCTCGATCGAGCATTGCTTGCTGGCGCTACCGGGCGTGTCGCTCGACGAGCTGCGCGTCGTGATCTCGCATCCGCAGGCGCTCGCCCAGTGTCAGGCGTTCTTTGCCGACCACCCGCACCTCACCGCGCGATCGGAGCTGGATACCGCGGGCTCGGCGCGGAAGGTCTCGCAGTCCGGCGATCGTTCACTCGCTGCGATCGCGAGCGCGGCTGCAGCCAAGACCTACGGCCTCGCGATCGTCGCGCAAGCGATCCAGACCAGCGCCGGCAACGCGACGCGGTTCGTCGAGATCGGGCTGCGTCCCGCACCGGTTGCCGACGGCGGCTCGACGAAGACCTCGCTCATGATCTCGCTCGCCGATCGGCCCGGCGCGCTCGGCGAGGTGCTGGTGCGCTTCGGCAAGCACAGCCTGTCGCTCACCAAGCTCGAGTCGCGTCCGATCCCGAGCGCGCCGTTCACGTATCGCTTCTACATGGACGTGCTCGGCCACCCAGCGTCTGCGCCGTTCAAGTCCGCGCTCGACGAGATTCGTCCACTCACCACCGAGCTACACGTGCTCGGGACCTACGCCGCCGCGGCGAGCTAGTATCCGCGCATGGTGCGCCGTGACGACGACGACGGGTCGCAAGACTTGGAGCTGTCACGCTGCGCTTCTCCAGCGGGTGCAAGTCCCGTCCCGGTAAGCATCGGAGCGCCGGGTAGCAGGTCGCCGGAGTCGCGAGAGATCGCGGAGG
>JBBQFU010000419.1:0-5490 GCA_038322185.1 Haliangiales bacterium | reverse complement strand
GATGCGCTCGTCGACAACCTCGCGGTCGAGCACGCTCGGGACGAAGTCCGGCGTCCAGCCCTGGACCTTGTGCGGCTTCCACTCGGCACCCGACAGCAGCGCGGCCTCGGCGGGCTCGCACGCGACGATCTTCACGTCCGGTCGCGCGCGCTTGATCACCTGACCAGCGCCGGTGAGCGTACCGCCGGTGCCCCAGCCCGTAACCCAGTAGTCGAGCCGCGAGCTCGCGAAGTCGGCGAGGATCTCGGGGCCGGTCGTCTGGCGGTGATAGGCCGGGTTGGCCGGGTTGTCGAACTGGCGCGCGAGGAACCAGCCCCGCTCGGTGGCCAGCTTCTCGGCGACCTTGACCGCGCCACTCGCTCGATCGGCCGCAGGTGTGAGCACGACCTTGGCGCCGTACGCGCGCATGATCTGCCGACGCTCGACGGAGAACGACTCCGGCATCACGGCGACGAACGGATAGCCGCGCGCCGCACACACCATCGCGAGCGCGATGCCGGTGTTGCCCGACGTCATCTCGACCACGGTCTGGCCCGCCTTGAGGTGACCGCGCCGTTCGGCATCCTCGATGATGCCAAGCGCGAGACGATCCTTGACCAAGCCACCGGGGTTGAAGGACTCGACCTTCACGTACATCGTGACGTTCGCGGGTGCGAGGCGATTGATGCGAACGATCGGCGTGCGGCCGATCGTCTGGGTGATGTCGTCGTAGAGCATGGCGGCATCCTAAGCCGCGTGCTGGTGCTACGGCTTGCATTCGGCGAGATAACTCGCCGCGGCCTGCTCGACGGTGCCCTCGGTCGCATCCCAGCCGGTTGCGTCTCGACGCCGATTGATCTCAGATCGGGCGTGCTCGAAATCCGCGAGGTGACTGCGACCGATGTGCCCGCCGTACTGACGCTGGTGGCGCAGGTGCTCGGCGAGTTCGGGCTCGAGTTCGGCAACGGGTCACCCACCGACGATCAGCTGCGCGGCCTGCCCGGCACGTATCGCGACCACGGCGGTGCGTTCTGGGTCGCCTACAGCGATGGCGCGCTGGTCGGAACGTGTGGCGTGTTTCCCGTCGCGCCCGGCACGTTCGAGCTGCGCAAGATGTACCTGCTGCCCGCCACGCGCGGGCTCGGACTCGGAACGAAGCTGCTCGCCGTGGCGGTCGCCTGGACGCGTGGGCAAGGCGGCGAGAAGATCGTGTGCGACACGATCGAAGCGATGACGCGCGCGATCGCGTTCTACGAGGCGCACGGGTTCGTGCGCGATGACAACCAGAAGCGCGCCGAGCGGTGCACGCGCGGTTACTCGCGTCGCCTCTGAGTCATCGCCCCACGCCGAACGAGACGGTGATCGAAGGCTCGTAGCCGCCTTCAATCGCAAACAGCGGCAGCCCGAGGTCCACCTGCATGAACATGCGCGTCGAGCCGGTGCGATTCATCATCAAGCCAGCACTGGCGTCGAGTCGGGCGCCGGAGCTCTCTGCCATCTCGGTGCTGTGCGTGGCGACCGCGAGCCCTGCACCGAGATATGGCGTCGTGGGCGACTCCGGGCTGACGTAGTGCACGAGCTTGGCGCCGAACGCGCTCGCCTGACGCCCACCATCAGAGACGCTCGACAACGAGAGATCGAACGCTCGCGCCGCTGACACCGGGATGCGTAGACCGAGCCCGGCACCGGTGCCGTAGTTGCCGGCGGTGAGCTGGCCGTAGAGCACCGCGTCGAGCCGGACCGGGCTGGCCGGGTCGGGCGGAACGGCATCGATGTCTGGCTGCGCCTCGATCGCGTTGGCATAGGTCGAGTCCGTCGGCTCGACGGTCGCGACGCGGGTCTCTTGCACCTGCGCATCGATGAGCGAGGTCACCATGCGGTCGTAGACGAGCTGCAGCTCCGCGCGCTCCGGGTTGCGCACCCGTCGAACGCCGCCGGGTCCTGCCAGTCGAACGGAGAAGTCGCCATTCTGTAGCTCGTGCGACAGCACGTAGTGCTCGACGCAGTCGTGCTCCACGACCAGCAGGTCGAGATCTTGAAGTACACGCGCGAGCTGGGCCTTCGCGAGCTCGCGCTCGGTCTCACCAAAGGTGTCGCGCGCAGGGTCGACCTCGGCACAGACCGGGGTCAGCACCATCTCGTCGTCGGCAACGGCGACCGCAGAGGACAGGACCAGCAAGCAGGGAACCAAGCGGAAGCTCATGCGTTTGACGATGCGTCCCGGGCACGTGAAACCGCCACGCCGCCGGCGTGAAGCCCGCGTGAACGCCCGGCAGATCACGCGCAGTTCACGCGTCGGCCGAGGCGGTCTCACGCGGCGATCTCCGATGGTGATGTCATGACGCGAGCCCTCCTCCTGTTCTCGATTCTCAGCGGCGGTTGCCTGATCGTTCCCGCCACGAAGACGTTGTCCAAGGCCGCCCCGAACGAGGCCGGTGCCGCGACCTTTGCGAACCAGAAGTCGCTCGCGCTGACCGCTCGGTTCGCAGACGAGATGATCCACGTGCACGCGATCCGCCAGGGCGAGTGCAGCCGCCCGGTGTTCAAGGTCACCGAGGTGACGAGCGAGCGCAGAGCCAAGCTGGGCGGAGCCAGCGACCCGCGCGCAATGATCCTCGGAGTGCTGCTCGCGCCAATAACGATCCCGGTGTCCGCGCTCGTTACCGGCCTGATCGTCGCAAGCGACGAGCCCGAGGTCACCACGGAGCGCAAGCTCCTCGGCACGCAACGCTATGCGTGCTCGGGGAGCGCCGCGAACGTCGCGGTGAAGATGACGCTTCCGTCCGGCACGACCGTCGACGGCATCACCGATGCGAACGGCGACGCCGAGCTCGGCGTGCCCACCACCGAGCCATACACGGGTACGGTCGCGATCGTCGCGCAAGGCGCCGAGGGAACGCAGGTCGCGTACTCGCTACCGAAGCCGGCGATCACGGTCGCTCGCGACGCGGTCACCGAGTGCGCCGCTCGTCACCAGATCACCGGCGCCCTCGAGCTCAAGGCGAGCATCAACGGCAGCGGTCACGCGACGCGCCTGTGGCTGTCGCTCGGCGACGCAGAGCTCCACGCGTGCGTCAGCCAGCGCATCGCGGGCCTGCGCTTCCCTACCAAGACGTGGGACCACACGATCCGGCTGCCGGTCACGATCGCGCCACCGGCGGCCGCGAGCCTCTAGCTATTTTCCGTGCTCGGCCACGAGGGCGGGCCACGCCGCATCGGCCTTGGCGCTCGTGCCCGCCGGATCCTGCTTGAATAGATCGCGAAACTCCTCGTTCGTGAACACGAGCAGCTTGCCCTCGTAGACCTCGAACGCGAGCGGATCGGCCGGCGACAGCCGACCCATCGATGCCGCGTATGCGCAGTAGCCGCCGTAGGCCGGTGCGTGTTCGGCGCCGCTGAACTGGGTGATGTGATCGGCCGACGAGAACTGGTAGGTCGCGCCGCCGAACTTCGTGGTGTGCTCTGGCAGCCCGGTGACCGGCTTATTGAACTGGCGGTAGCCCATCGGGTCAAAGCCGCCGAGGGCCACGCCCGCCGCGTCGACATTGACGAGCACCTTCTCCGTGGGTTGCGCTGTCGTGCTACCGCCGCCACCCGACGTGGTCGACGACTTTGAAGAGCCGCTACAGGCAGCGAGGATGACAACGAGAAGGAGGATCAGGGAGCGCCGCATCACGCCGCGAAGGTAACGCAAACCGCGTACGTGCATGCGCGTACGCACGACGTAGCGCGCGGGCACGCCGCACACCGAACCACCCGATAAATGTTGCGGACTTGCAGCGCGCGCCGAGGGCACACCATCTGCACAAGTCCGCCATCCATGCGGTCATCCAACGAGACAATCACCTCGCGCATCCCTCGCATCGAGCTGGTTGGTCTGCTCGACACCATGACGCCGTGGGAGCAGCAGCGCGTGACCGCAGAGATCAAGGCTGTCGACGAGGCGGATCTCGAGGCCGCGGAGATCGTCTCGCCCATTCCGCTCCAGGACGCAGCCCAGGAGGTCCAGAGCACCGCGCCCGCGACCACGTCTCAGCTCGATCTCGTTGTGCGGTTTGTCTCGCACGCGGGCACGCCCCTCACCGTTACCCCACCGCCCAGTGCCACCACCACCACCGAGCCGCGGCTCCCATCGTGGGCGATCGTCGCGGGTAGTTGCGTAGTTACGCTGATGCTCGGTTGCCTGACGATGGCCGCTGCGTAGTCATCCGAATCGCTCTGAGCGACCGGCCGCGAGACGCCGTGGGCGTTTTGCATTATCGTGCAGCCCTATGCCCGTACGGTCGCTTCCAGTAGTTCGTTTCTTGTTCACGTTGATGACGCTCGCGCTGTTCGCGCTCGGTTGTGGTGACAACCTGAAGCCGATCGCCGAGGACGCCGGGCTACCGGATGTGGCGCTCAGCAGCGACAAGTCGCTGACCGCGTTCTCGTTCCTGGCCTCGAACAACCCCAGCCTCACCAATGACGTCACCGGGACGATCAACGGGACCACGATCACCGCGGCCGTCCCGTTCGGGACGAACCTGACCGCGCTGGTCGCGACGTTCACGACCACCGGCGAGATCGTCGCCGTCGCAACCACGCCACAGGTCAGCGGCACCACGCCGAACAACTTCACCAGCGCCGTGACGTACACGGTGACCGCCGAGGACGGCTCCGCGCAGAACTACCTCGTCACGGTCACGGCAGCCGCGAGCAACGCGAAGGCCATCACGGCATTTTCGTTCGAGGCAGCCGACAACACCGGCAAGCTCGCCTCCGATGTCGTCGCCGTGATCAGCGGCACCACGATCAGCGCAACCGTTCCGTTCGGCACGGACATCACGGCTCTGGTCGCGACGTTCGAGACCACCGGCGTCAGCGTCAAGGTCGGGACCACGGTGCAGAGCAGCGGCAACACCGCGAACGACTTCAGCAACGACGTCGAGTACATTGTCACCGCCGCCGACAATTCGACGCTGACCTACACCGTCGAGGTCACGATCGCGCTCAACGACGCGAACGACCTCACGGCATTCTCGTTCCAGTCGGAAGACAACGCGGGTCTCGGCGCGGACGTGATCGGTGATTTTCAGGGGAACTCGATCACGCTCACCGTTCCGTTCGGTACCAACGTCTCGGCACTCGTCGCGACGTTCTCGACGTCGGGTGCGAGCGTCGCCGTTGGCGGCACGGTCCAGGTCAGCGGCACGACGGCCAATGACTTCACGTCCGACGTCACGTACGTGGTCACGGCCGCGAATGGCGACACGCAGTCGTACACGGTGACCGTCACGATCGCCGCGGACACCTCGGCCGCCATCACGAGCTTCCAGTTCCTGTCGGCCGGCAACCCGGTGCTCAGCGCCAACGTGACCGCCACGATCACGGGTACGGCCATCCGGGCGATCGTTCCGTTCGGCACCAACATCTCGAGCCTCATCGCAACGTTCGCGACGACCGGCGCCACCGTGACCGTGACCGGCGTCTCGCAGGTGAGCGGCACGACCGCGAATAACTTCACGACGCTGG
>JBBQFU010000418.1:0-5523 GCA_038322185.1 Haliangiales bacterium | reverse complement strand
GGAAGTCCCGGACGCCGAGCTCGATGCGGGCAAGATGCTGGTGCACCGGGTGGTAGGCATGCTCAGCAAGATGGCGCGCTGACGGGCTACGGGCCCGTCCACCGGGCGAAGACGACGTGCACGTGCACGTGCACGTGACACGTGTATGTGCACGTGTACGTGATCACGGGCTTCTAGGGTCGGCCTTCGCGCGCGTAGAACCGAGAGATGCTGCGGTCATCGAGCCAGCGTGGATCGTCGCCAGTGATCGTGCCGGCCAGGATCTCGGCGCGCAGCACCTTCTCGCGCTCCGAGAGCTTCTTGACCTCGGCCATGAAGCGGTCCGCCGTCTTCTTGTACAGCGTCGGGCGCGGTTTCTCGGCCATCAGGTCCCCGTAGTCGATCGGGTCGCCGAACACGACGATGACGGCCTTCTCCTTGCGCGCTTCCTTGGTGAAGTTGACGCGGACGTCCTCGACGAAGTTGTTGCCGAGGCCGAGGATGAACGCGGGGATGACGACCGGCTGGGCCACGAGCGCGAGCTTGCCGACGCCGGGCTGCGCGGGCAGGAACATGTATGGGTCGTCGCCCTTGCCTCGCGTGCCCTCGGGATGCATGCCGAGCACGTTGCCCTTGCGACGCAGGATGTCGACCATCTTGTCGAGCGCCTCGTCATTGAGCTTGCGGCGATCGGACTGACGGAAGATCGGTGGGAACATCGCGCCACCCGCGATCGCCGCGTTGATCACCATGCCCAGGGGCTTGTCGTAAAAGAAGTTCGACCGGACCGGAAAGAACAGGGCCTTGGCCCACGGCACCGGTCCCATGTAGCAGCCGAGCAGCATGCAGTACTGGTCGAAGAAGCTCCGGTGGTTCGACACCAGCATCACGCCGGTGTCGGGCCTCAGGGCCATCAGCTTGTCGAGACCGTCGACGAAGATGCGGTTCGCGATGACCGCGCGAACCCAGACGTAGCTGACGCCGCGCAGAAACCGGGTCTGGAGCCACTTGCCCCGCGGGTCCTCGTTGGACAGCTCGCCAAGCTTGAGGGCGAGCTTTTCGATACGAGATAGCGGGACGTCCTCGGCCATCTGCGACCGAATACCACAGCCTCACCCCAGGGCGCGATCCGAGCCGATCCACGCCGATCCGGGCGCCTTTTGAGCCCTCCTCGCGTTGACGCGATGGGACCGCCCCACTATGTTCCGCAACATCTCGATGTCACTCGAATTCTCTGCAGACGCGCAGACGAAAATCAGGGCTCTTTGCGAGAGATATCCGACGAAGAAGCCGGTGGTCCTCGCCGCGCTCCATCTCGCGCAAAAAGAGTTCGGCCACCTGAGTGACGACGCACTCAGATTGGTCGGCAAGACGCTCGATCTGCCTTACGCGCACGTCTACGGCGTCGCGACCTTCTACACGATGTTCCGACGAGAGCCGGGCGGCAAGAACACCATCCGCATGTGCACGAACATCTCGTGCATGTTGCGCGGTGGCTACGAAGTTCTGGCCGCGTTCGAGCAGAAGCTCGGCCTCAAGAAGGGCCAGTCCAACGCCGAGTTCACGCTCGTCGAGGAAGAGTGCATCGCCGCATGCGCGAATGCGCCGTGCGCGGTCGTCGGCACCAAGTACTTCCTCGACCTCAAGCCCGAGCATGTCGACAAGGTGATCGCCGAGCTCAAGCAGAGCCCGCGTCCCGAAGGCGAGGTCGTGTAATGACCGCATCGATCGGCACCAAGCTCGTCACCGCGAAGTTCGGGAACGAGAACGCACGGACACTCACTGGCTACGAGTCGCTCGGCGGCTACGCGGCGCTCAAGAAGGCGCTGTCGATGACGCCCGAGGCGATCGTCGCCGAGGTCAAGACCTCGAACCTGCGCGGCCGCGGCGGTGCAGGCTTCGCGACCGGCGTGAAGTGGGGCTTTGTCCCCAAGGACGCCAAAGAGGTCCACATCGTCGTGAACTGCGACGAGTCCGAGCCCGGTACCTGCAAGGACCGCGAGCTCGTGTACTGGGATCCGCACCTGCTCATCGAGGGCATCGTGATCTCGGCGTTCGCGCTCAAGGCGAAGCACAACTACATCTACATCCGCGGCGAGATGATGCGTGAGTTCGCCGTTCTCGATAAGGCGGTCAAGGACGCCTATCAGAAGGGCTACCTCGGCAAGAACGTCGCCGGCAGCAGCTTCGAGTGTCACATCACGGTGCACCGCGGTGCCGGCGCGTACATCTGCGGCGAAGAGACCGCGCTGCTCAACTCGCTCGAGGGTCTGCGCGGTCAGCCGCGCCTCAAGCCGCCGTTCCCGGCGGTCAAGGGTCTGTTCGGCAACCCCACGATCGTCAACAACGTCGAGACGCTGATGAACGTCCCGCTCATCGTCGACAAGGGCGGTGCGTGGTTCAACGACCTTGGCATCGGCCGCTCGGGCGGCACGCGCATCGTGTGCGTGTCCGGTCACGTCAAGAAGCCAGGCGTGTTCGAGCTGCCGATGAACGTGTCGTTCAACACGATCATCAACGACGTCTGCGGCGGCATGCTGACCGACGGCCGCAAGGTGAAGGCCGTCATCCCCGGTGGCGTCTCGATGCCGCCGCTCGATGCGAGCGAGCTCGACGTCCACAGCGAGTTCGACGCGCTGCAGACCGACGAGCGCATCAAGCCCGTGATGGTCAAGCCGACCCAGCAGTTCGACCTCGGTGGCGGCCGCGCGCTGCGCACGATGGCGGGCTCGGGCGGCATCGTCGTGATGGACGATTCGACGGACATCCCGAAGGCGCTGTGGCGCATCCTGAAGTTCTTCGCGCACGAGTCGTGCGGTCAGTGCACGCCGTGCCGCGAGGGAACCGGCTGGCTCGAGAAGGTCAGCCGGCGCATCGCCGAGGGTAACGGCAAGCCGGGCGATATCGACCTGCTCGCAGAGATCGCGCACGGCATTGCCGGCAACACGATCTGCGCGCTGGGGGATGCCGCGGCGTGGCCGACGCTCGGCTTCATCACGAAGTTCCGCGCCGATTTCGAAGCGAAGCTAAAGAAGGTGGCGGCATGAGGATCCTGGTTCTGATCCTGACGCTGGTCTTTGCGTCGTTCGCGGCGATGCCGCTCGTCGCCGAGGCGCAGCAAGCGGGTTCGGGTTCGGGCGCGCCCCGTCCGCCGCGTGCTGCGGCGGCTCAGGCGGGTCAGCCTGGTACGGTCAAGGCGACCGTCGTCAAGAAGTACCCGCACGGCGACCGCGTCGAGTCCAATGGCAAGGGCATGGCCCTGCTGTTCTGGCTGTTCGCCGCAGCGTCGGTCGGTGGTGCGCTGTTCGTGGTCACGCGCCGCAACCTGATCGCGGCGGTCATGGGCATGGTCGGCAGCTTCCTGGGCATCTCGGCCGTCTACATGATGCTCTACGCGCACTTCCTGGCGGTGATCCAGATGCTCGTCTACGCCGGCGCCATCATGGTGCTGTTCGTTTTCGTCATCATGATCTTGAACCGTCCCGAGGACGAACCGGTCGCCCCGTCGGGCCGCTTCGGCCAGGCGATCGGCGGCGCCGCGATCCTGTACCTCGTGTACCGGCTCGTGATGCTGCTCATCAACGTGCGGATGCCGAACGAGGCGGTCGCGCTCAACAGCCCCGCGCCGGTCGCGCTGCCGTCGATCAAGCCCGGCATGCCCGGTGAGATGGTCGACTGGGGCTCGACGAAGGCGGTCGGTATGGACCTGTTCGGTCCAGGCCTGTTCCCGTTCGAGGCCATCTCGATCCTGCTGCTCGTGGCGGTGGTCGGCGCGATCGCGATTGCCCGCCCGATCAGCGATGACCCGCACGCCGGCGAAGCGCCGGACTCCGGAGGTGTCGCGTGAACGACATCCTGTTCAATGTCGGCTACGGGCACTTCCTCGTGCTCGCGGCCGTGCTGTTCTTGATCGGTACGGCGGGCGTGCTCATTCGCCGTAACGCCCTCATCATCCTGATGAGCGTCGAGCTGATGCTCAACGCGGCGAACATGACCCTCCTCGCGTTCTCGCGCATGTGGGGTGGCGCCGAGTCGCTCGGTGCTCACACGTTCGCGCTGATGGTGATCGGTGTCGCCGCGGCCGAGGCTGCGGTTGGCCTCGCGATCGTCCTCGCCGTCTTCCGCGGTCGTGGAAACATCGACGTCGACCGTCTCACCACCCTGAGGAATTAGAGATGAACTCGGCAAATCTCAACTTCTTAGGGCTGCCCCTGCTCGCATGGGTGCCGCTGCTGCCGCTGATCGGCTCGGTGCTCAACCTCATCCTCGGTCGTCGCCTCTCGAAGGGCACGATCCACACGATCGCCATCGGCGCGGTCGGTGGCGCATTCGCGTTGTCGGCCTACCTCGTGTTCGGTCCTCTGTGGGCCGAGTTCAAGGCCGGCCGCGGTGGCATCGGCATCGAGCAAACGGTCTACAGCTGGATCGAAGTCGGTAACTTCAAGGTCCAGCTCGCGTTCCGCCTCGACACGCTGTCGGCCGTGATGATCATGATCATCACGTTCATCGGCTCGCTGATCCACATCTACTCGACCGGGTACATGTCTCACGAGTCCGACAGCGGCTACGCGCGCTACTTCGGCTACCTGAATCTATTTACCGGGTCGATGTTGATCCTCGTGGTCGCCGCCAACCTGCCGGTGATGTTCATCGGCTGGGAAGGCGTGGGTCTGTGCTCGTTCCTGCTGATCGGCTTCTGGTACGAGAACGACAACTACGCGTACGCCGGCCGCAAGGCATTCGTCGTCAACCGCATCGGTGACTTCGCATTCCTGCTCGGCATGTTCCTGCTTTACTGGGCGGTCAAGGACAGCGCGGTCGCCGACGCGACACGCGGCAGCCTCGACTTCGCCAACCTCCGCGACCCCGCGGTCGGCCCGGCGATGGTGCAGGGCTTCTGGGGTGGCGAGCGTCTCGCTGCTGCCGCAGGCATCCTGATGTTCATCGGTGCGTGCGGTAAGAGTGCGCAGCTGCCGCTGTTCGTCTGGCTGCCGGACGCCATGGCGGGCCCGACGCCGGTCTCCGCGCTCATTCACGCGGCCACGATGGTGACCGCCGGCGTCTACATGATCTGCCGGATGTCGTTCCTCTACGCTTCGTCGACGACGGCGTTGATCGTCGTGTCCACGGTGGGCCTGCTGACCGCGCTCGCTGCGGCCTTCATGGCGTTCGCGCAGACCGACTTGAAGAAGGTCCTGGCCTATTCGACCGTGAGCCAGCTCGGCTTCATGTTCGTCGCCGCGGGAACCGGTAACTGGGTCGCTGCGATCTTCCACCTCGGCACGCACGCCTTCTTCAAGGCGTGTCTGTTCCTCGGTGCAGGCTCGGTGATGCACGGCATGGAGCACGGCGGTAGCAAGACGCCGGGCGACATCATGACGATGGGCGGCCTGCGCAAGCACATGCCGATCACGCGGATCACGTTCATGGTGTCGTGCCTCGCGATCGCCGGCATCCTGCCGTTCGCCGGGTTTTTCTCGAAGGACGAGATCCTCGGCGGCGCGTTCACCGTGCATCCGCCGGGCTGGCCGGTGTTTTACGGCA
>JBBQFU010000417.1:0-5530 GCA_038322185.1 Haliangiales bacterium | reverse complement strand
GACTCGGGTTTCTCAGCAGCCTGCTAGGACGAGCCGTCCTTGGCCAGGAGGTTGGCCAGATCGTCGGCGTGCTCCTCTTCCTTGGCCAGGATCTCCTCCATCAGGCGGCGCGTCGTCGGGTCGTCGTTGCCGAGCCAACGGATGATCTCTGAATAGGTCTGGATCGCGATGCGCTCCGCCACGAGATCTTCGCGGATCATCTCGTCGAGGGTCTCGACCTCCTTGTAGTCGGCGTGCGAGCGCGACTTGAGGCCATCCGGATCGAAGTTCGGCCTGCCGTTGAGCTCGGTGATGCGCTTCGCGAGCTGGTCGGCGTGCCCCTGCTCCTCGATGGCGTGCTCCAGGAACTCCGCGGCGACCGACTCGGCGTGGATCCCCTGCGCCATGTAGTAGTGGCTCTTGTAGCGGAGGTTGCACACGATCTCGGTTGCCAGGGCCTCGTTGAGCACCTTGACGACCTGCTCGGCGTCTCCCTTGTACGCGCCCGTCACGGCGCCGTCTTCCATCTTGTCGCGGGCCCGGCGCCGGATCTCCTCGATGTCAGCCTTGAAGGTGTTCATACGCTACCGCCCTCCAAGAACCGCGCCTCTTCGAGAACCGCGCGCCGAACCGACACCCGAGCGCCCTCGCCCGGTAGGATGGCCCCGCAGTGCTGCGTTGGCCCGGTAACTTCCTACACTTCCTCTATCTACTCGTTGTCACGATCGTCTGCGCTGTCGTCTACGGCATCGCGCGACTCGGGATTGCGCTGTTCATCTGGGGACCACGGCGCGCACGTGCGCTCGGGACGCTACGCGGTTGGATGCTCAAGCAGGGGATGTCCACGCTCGGAGCGACCTTCATCAAGCTCGGGCAGGTGATGAGCACGCGGCCCGACCTGTTCGCACCCGAGGTCATCAACCAGCTCCGCACGCTCCAGGACAAGATCCCGCCGTTCTCGTTCGCGAAGATCAAGGCCTCGATCGAGGCCGACCTGGGCAAGCCGCTGAGCGAGGTGTTCAGCGAGTTCGACGAGACGCCGGTCGCCGCCGCCAGCGTGGCGCAGGTGCACCGCGCGCGCCTTCGCGACGGCAACGAAGTCGCAGTGAAGGTCCTGCGCCCGGGCGTGCGTCGCAAGGTCGAGCGCGACGAGGCCATCCTGATCGGCTTTGCGCGGGTCGGGGCGCTCTATCCGAAATGGAAGCGCAACGATCCGGTGGGTCACACGCGTCATTTCGTCGAGGCAATTCACGACCAGACCGACCTCAAGATCGAGGCCGAGAACTACAAGCGCTTCCATGCGAACTTTGCGGGCGCCGCCGGCGTACGGTTCCCCGAGATCCACCACGATCTGTGCACGAGCCGCGTGCTCGTCATGGAGTTCGTGCGCGGCACGAAGGTCGATGCCCTGCCCCCGGGCAAGTATCCCAAGCTCGCGCAGTCCGTGCGCATGACGTTCTTCCGCATGTGCTTCGAGCACGGCTTCGTCCATGCCGACCTGCACCCGGGAAACATGGTCGTGCAGGACAACGAGGAGCTGGTGATCTACGACTGCGGCCTCGCCAAGCTGCTGCACGAGGACGTGTTGATCCAGTTCATCGACATGACCAAGTGCATCGCGATGGGCACGCCCGACGACATCGTCGCGCACCTCAAACGCTTCCACACGTACATCGGCGAGATCGACTGGGCCGCGCTGCAGGTCGAGGTCGAGGCCTTCGCGATGAAGTTCCGCGGCAAGGACACCGGCAAGCTCGAGTACAGCGAGCTCATCGGCGAGATGTTCGCGATCGGCCGCAAGCACAAGGTGCGGCCCGTCACCGACATGATGCTCGTGTTCGTCGCGCTCGTCACCGCGCAGGGCATCGGCAAGATGCTCGAGCCCGAGCACAACGTGTTCGGCGCCGTGGCGATGTTCTTGATTCCGATCTTGCAGAAGCGAAATGAGAAGGTGCCAGACACCGCCGAGGCTCGTCGCGCGACGGCGACCGCCTGAGCCTCTCGTCATCATCTTGAACGTCGACGCAACTAGTGCGGCGCGAGACGCGCGGTCACGTATGCGTGCACACCGATCGTGAGCTCGTCGACGAGCTTCTGCTCCGTCAGCTCGTGACCGGTTGGCGAGCCGTCGCTGAACAATAGATTCTGATCGAGCACGCCGTAGACCATGCGGTGCGCCATGTCGACGACATCGGGCAGGCGCGCCGTGGCGTGCGGGAACTTGTCGCCGAGCAAGTCGATCAATCCCGCGACCGTCTCGCGTGACAGCTCCGTTGCTCGTGCGCGCAGCTCCCCGTTGCTGCACATCTCGACCAGCAGCGCGCGCCGCAGCCCTTGCTGCTGCTTGTAGTAGCCGACCGCGAGCGTGACGAAGCCTCGGATCATCACCTCGAGTGGGATCTGTGCGGCCTTGCCGACGCGCATCGTCTCGGCCGCGGTCGCGGAGCCTTCGCGGTTGAGCTCGATCTGCAGCACGTGGAGCAGCGCGTCCTTGTCGCGAAAGCGGCTGTAGAACGCGCCGACCGAGCTCGAGGCCTCTTTCGCCAGCATCGCGACCGAGATCTCGGCGAACGACAGGTTGCGGGCGAGCAGGCGCTGAACCGCCTCGACGTAGCGCAACTGCGTGTCCCGGCTGCGGTCCTGGCGTGGAGGCTTGACCCAGCGCAACTCGAAGCTCGTGCTCGACATTTATAAGAATAAGTATTCTCGTTCGGTTTCCACGTCAAGCACAAACACGTCTCCGTCGGATATGCTCGCCCGCGATGATCACGCGCTCCCGCCTGGCTGACCTCCCTGCGGCCGAACGGGATGAGCTCGCGGAGATCGTTCGCACGAAGGACGAGCGATTCCAGTCGAACGCCGACGAGGCGTCGTTCGTGTTCTACGTCCTGTTCATGGGCTCGATGATCGGCATCGTCGCGTACCTCGCCGTGTTCGGGAATCCGCTCGCGCAACTCGACGAGGCGTTCATGTTCGGATTCTCGCCGAGCTGGTTCGTGAAGGAGCCTACCGTCGGTGTGCTCCTCCTGTTCCCCCTCGCTAGCTACTCGCTGTGGCGGATCATCGCCAACGTCCGCGGCAACGGCTGGGCGCTCACCACGTTCGGGTTCGTCCACATCATTCGCGACCGGGTGCGCATCGTCCGATATGCGGACATCACGTGGATCAAATTTCGATCGTTTCGGGTCCGAGGCCGTGCGACGAAGTCGATCACGATCGTCACGCGGGACGGCACCAAGCTTCTTTCGTACGCGTCAGCGCTCCTGGCGGGGCTCCGCGAGCGTGTTCCGCCGGAGACGAAGATCGTCGGTGAATAAATTGCGTGCTGCCACGTCGGATGCCCTGGCTCTGGGCGTGTGCGCGTGACTCCATCCACGTGACTTGGCAGCTGCACACACCCCAGGTGGCATCTCACCTCACGAGCAGAGTACGCTCGACGCATGAAATCCATTA
Source organism: Haliangiales bacterium (assembly GCA_038322185.1). GTDB lineage: Bacteria > Myxococcota_A > Polyangia > Haliangiales > Haliangiaceae > JABFXX01. The sequence continues at coordinate 2,098 of JBBQFU010000417.1, read as the reverse complement.
TCTCGCTTTTGACGCTCGTCATGATGCTGTCTGCGCTCTCGGGCTGCTTCGTCCGCACGCGAGGCAACGCGCGTGGTGGCAGCCGCGCGTGCCCGCCGTCGCAGCACTGGGACGGCTACAACTGCGTGCATAACGGTCGCGGCCGCGGCCCCGGCCCGAAGGTTCGCGACCACCGCCGCTAGTCCAGGCGCGGCTCCATCTGGCTTGCCGGGACCACGAGGCGCTCGGCGACCTTGATCAGGCGGTCCTCGCCACGGCCACGCGCGTAGATCTTGGATTCGCCGTCGACGAACTGCTGACCGTCCCACTCGCGGTGGACGATGGTGACCGCGTCGGCTTCGAACCGCAGCTGGTTGTAGCCATTCGGCTCGCCACGCGTACGGGTCGACATGCAGGTGCCAGCCTGCACGTGCACGATCGTGTGATCCTCGTTGCGACCGGCGCTGTGCGGGATGTGAAGGTGACCGGTGAGGATCATGTCGACCTCTGCCTCCTCGAGTATCGGCAGCACGTCGTTCGCACCGTCGACCGCGGGCTCGTGGCTGGCGGGCGGCACGATGAACGGGTGATGCGCGACGAGCAGCTTCCAGCGGCCGCGGAATCGCGCGAGCTCTGCGATCACGGGCTCGATCTTCTCGCGCGAAATCTCGCCGTGCTTGGTCGTGAAGCTCTGTGTGGTGTCGACACCTGCGATCGCGAGCGTGTCGTCGACATAGCACGGCGTCAGATCGTTGTTGATGTAGCGAAGGTAGCGCTTGCGCGGCCGCAAGAACCGCGTGAACAGATCGAACAGCGGGATGTCGTGATTGCCCGGCACAGTCAGGTACGGCAGCCCGAGTGACTCGAGCCAGTCGTGCGCCTGACGGAACTGTGCGCGCCGGCCGCGCTGAGTGAGATCGCCAGAGACCACCACGCATGCGGGCTCGAGCTCGCCGAGCTCGGCAGCGAGCGCCTGACAGATACGCTTGTCCTGCGTGCCGAAGTGCGGGTCCGATAGGTGTGCGACGAGTCTCATCCGTCCTCCTCAGGTTGCCGCCACGGGTGCGATCACCCGCAGTGCGCCCGGCCGCGTGCGGTATTGCAGCGGCGGCTTCATGCGAACGACCTCTCCGTCGAGCGCGACCTTCAATGAACGCTTGCGCGACACGATGTCGGCGCTCTCGACCGAGTACGCCTCGAAGTCGTCGGGATCGGCGCTGCGAACGATCGTGCGCAACATGACCCAGAACATCTGGAGACGACGCGTTGCCCGGATCGTGTAAATGGAGAGCTGGCCGCGGTCGAGGCGCCGGCGGCTGCCGAGGTCGCCGAGGTCGCGCGAATACTCGTTGTTGCCGATGAACACGAACGGCGTGCGTGGCCGGATCACGCGGTCCGCGAGAGCGATCGCCACATGGAGCAGCGGGAAGCGGAGCAGCGTGCGAAACGCCGCGCGCACCATCGCGTACCACTTGCCGTGGCCGTTCGCTTTGCGGTCCGCGTCGCGACGAACGACCATCTCTGGGTACAGCCCGATCGACGAGTTGTTCACGAACACGCGACCGTTGACCTCGCCGACATCGATCTGCTCCGTATGACCGGCCGCGATGGCATCGAGGGCCGAGTCGAGATCGGTGATGCCGAGGTCTTTCGAGAAGTGGTTGAGGGTGCCGAGCGGAATCACACCCATCGCGACCTTGCTATCGACAAGACCGGCCGCGACCGCGCTGACCGTGCCGTCACCACCAGCGGCGATCACGGCGTCGACACCGGTGTTCGCAAGCTCGCGGGCCTTGGCGGTGAGCTGCGCGCCCGGGTACATATGAGTCGTCGCCTCGATTCCGCGCTTGGTACACGCTGCGAGAATCTCTTGGGCGCGCTCCTCGCACGCTGCACGGTTCATCTGGCCAGCCTTGGCGTTGAGCACGATCGCGACTTTCACGATTTGAGTGCTGAGCAAGCCATGTGCCTCAGCCGGGACTCAACCTGTGGCGGCAGGACCGCGTCTCGCTCAGGGCCCACGCGCCCATCGCCCACAACCCTGTGACGGTTCGAGCGTGCGCCCACCGGCATCGAGCCTGCGCACCGGCGGGCGCGCGCACGGCGCAGCCGGGATCGC
>JBBQFU010000416.1:0-5541 GCA_038322185.1 Haliangiales bacterium | reverse complement strand
CTCGGACGCGTATCCTGTCGGTCGGCTCGTCCGAAGAATACGGGGTCGTGCAACCTGCCGAGTTGCCGCTGCGCGAGTCGAGCCCGCTGCGACCTGCGAGTCCCTACGCCGTCGCGCGCGTCGCGCAGGAGCATCTCGGGGACGTCTACGTACGCGGCTTTGGCCTCGACATCGTCTCGACGCGCTCGTTCAACCACATCGGGGCCGGCCAGACCGATCAGTTCGTGATCAGTGCGATCGGCAAGCAGTTCGCCGAGATCGCCAAATCCAAGCGAGAGCACTTGCAGGTGGGAACGACCGAAGTAGTGCGCGACTTCCTCGATGTACGCGACGTGGTCGACGCCTACTACAAGCTGCTCGTCGGTGGCGCGCGCGGCGAGGTCTACAACGTCTGCAGCGGGCAGGGGACCAGCATCGCCGACGCGATCGACATGTTCTCGACCATCACGGGCCTGCGGCCCCGCATCGTCACGGATCCGTCGCGCATGCGGCCCGTCGAGAATGCGCTGGTCGTCGGTTCCAACGACCGGATCGCGGCGGCGGTCGGTTGGCGCCCCTCCTACTCGATCAGCGACGCCCTGCGGACCGTGTACGACCACTGGTACGACCGCGTCTGAAAGCGCGCCAGCGTCTCCATCAGGACGGGCTCCACAGCGCGAGCTCGGACATGACTTGGCGAGGATTCGTTCGATCCTCGACATTGGCTGCGCCTACGGTGGGTTCTCCGCTGCGCTCGCCGGTCGCTTTCCTCGCGCGAAGGTCGTGGGCATCGACCCTGGACCGCAGTCGATCGCCCTTGCGAAGCGTGGCGTACGGAACGGCTCGTTTCAGGTCGGCTAAAGCCATGAGCTCGGCGTCGATGGCCCGTTCGATCTGATCGTGCTGCGCATGGTCATGCGTGGATTCCGCGGCAGCCTGCTGCAGACGATCGCCGAGATCGACCGCGTGTGCAGCGGGATCGTGTTCATCTAGGACTTCTATCCGCGCGCTCCGATCACGTCGGTGTCCAAGCACAACAAGGACGTGCGGATCTTCAAACAGAACTACGCGAAGATCTTCGCGAGCCTCCCGTACTACAAGCTCGTCCACAAGCGCGTCCTCGACGCAGCCTACGGCGACGACTATCGCTGGGGACTACTCGCGAAACAGCCGCTGTCGACCGCCTACGAGCTCCGTCGGGGCGCACAGCCAAAGAACAAAACGCGACGGTGATGACCGCTGGAGCCGACTTGCTCGGCTCGGCTAGCACCGTAGACCGCGAGCCCCGGTGTGTTAGTGTCCTCCTGTGTTGCAGGTGGATATCGTTGTACCGGCGTACAACGAAGCCGCTTCGGTGCCGGCGCTGTACGAACGGCTGGCACGGATGGCCGCTGCGGAGACGAAGTACGCGTTTCGCTTCTTGATCGTCGATGATGGCAGTAGCGACGGGACCGAGTCCGTCGTCCGAGATCTGGCCGATCTCGATCCACGCATCAAGCTGTTCGTGCTCTCGCGCAACTTCGGGCACCAGGCAGCGCTGTCGGCGGGGCTCGATCACTCCGATGGCGACGCGCTCGTTTTCCTCGACGCTGACCTGCAGCATCCGCCGGAGCTGGTGCCAGAGCTTCTGCGCAAATGGGAACACGGTGCGCAGGTTGTCGATACGGTCCGCCTCGACGACAAACAGCTATCGCTGTTCAAGCGCGCGACATCGCGCGGCTTCTACAAGCTGATCAATCTGCTCTCGGAAGTGCCGATCGAACCGGGGGCTGCAGACTTTCGTCTGCTCGACCGCAATGCGGCGAATGCACTCCGGCAGGTGAAGGAGCGCGCGCGGTTTGTGCGCGGGCTCGTGCAGTGGATCGGATTTCGCCACGAGCGCGTCGAGTACAAACCAGAACCGCGTTTTGCGGGACACAGCAAGTTCTCGGTGCGCAAGATGGTGCGCCTCGCGTTCGATGGACTGTACTCGTTCTCGTCGATCCCATTGCGTGTCGCGACGTGGCTTGGTGCGATCGTGTCCTTTGCCGCCTTCCTGTATGCGGTCTACGCGATCTACGCGAAGTTCTTTACCAACGACACCATCCCGGGCTGGACGTCGTTGCTGGTGGTGGTGCTGCTGATCGGCGGCGCCCAGCTCGTCACGCTTGGCATTCTCGGCGGCTACATCGGTCGGATCTACGAAGAAGTTCGCGCGCGGCCCGTCTACCTGCTCCAGCAGGAGCCGCATCATCAAAATGTGGAGAGCGCCGGGCATTCCGCCAGACCAGTATCACCGCCGAACCCGACGCCAATACAGTCGCCACCCGCCTGATACGCAAAGGGCCGGGCAAGCGGGAAGATGCCGCCACCGCCATCGCGCGTTGTGCGCTCCATCGTATCGGCGAGCTCTCGCTCGAGCGATCCTTCGGGGAACTGCGCCGGCGTGAATCGCTGAATCATGTAGACGGGATTTTTCACGTGAGAGTGCCGGAGGAACACTTGAACCGCATGGACGGGTTCGTACGCCCAGACGGTATTGGACACGCACACGATCGGAGTGCTCGGGTTCTTGAGTGCCGCCTTGATCACGCGATTCAGCTTCTTGGAGATATCAGTCGACTCGTCGCGCCTGTTCTTGGCTTGCGCATGCACAGGGAAACTCAGGGTCCACAGACGCGACACCACGAATGCGAGCGACACGGTACGTACGACAATCGCTGCACGCCGATCGAAGAAGCGCGCAGTGCGAATGGCGGCGACGTAGCACGCGTAGAACGCAACAGGCGCGGCGAGTGCGCCGGGGAACAGGTAGCGACCGAGGTTCGGTGGCCACCCGTTGTAGAACGCGACCTGCGAGAGCCACGTTACGAATGCGAAGGCGACGACCGCCCCCGGCATGATCAGTGCTCGGGCCAGGATGCGACGGTGGTCACGTGCCGCGAGGATTGCTACACCCGCCACGACAAGCGCGACGACGATCGCTAGCCAGTGGTTCTCGATGACGCCGCGTGCGGCCGCTTTCATCAGGCCGATCCGGCCACCAGTGGAGGCGTCCTCCTTGTACACGTGGCCGGTGCGACTGACGCCGATATAGGTCGCGATCGTGACGAAGACGCCGAAGATGATGTGCAGCGAACAGCCGATCGTGATCCATCGATGCGATCCACGCCAACGCGCACGCGCGACGAGATACATGCTCGGCAGCAGCAAGAACACCATGTTCTCTTTGCTTCCGGCGGCGACCACACCACCGAGCGCGAGTGCAAGGCCGCACAACGCGTGATATCGGGGAACGCGCGTGCTGCGCATGGTCTGTACGGCAGCGATCGCCCCCCACGCGTACAGCGCGGCTGCAGGAACGCAATACGCCTCCGACGGCCCGAGGCGGCAATAGATGTCCCCCCACCACGTGATGGCTCCGACGATCCAGAGTGTCCCGGCGAGGTTCTCCCAAATGTTGGTCACGCGCCGCAGTGCCCACAGCAGGAACAGCACGCTGATCGCGAAGTTCACGACGCGCGCGCGCCACCACAGGCGCGCACTGCCTTGCCACAGTCCAGTCTCGGCAAGGCGCAGGAAGTAATACGCCGGGCGATAGCGATGGCCCTCTCCAGGCGACCAGGCTTCCGACTCGCGGAGCGACTTCAGGAACCAGCTCGGGCCGTGGCTATCTGAACGATCGTAGTACGCCACCGACTCGTGATCGTCGATCAACGACCACCGGGCCGACAGCAACGGCCGCAGCAGGACGAACGCTATGCCGATCGCCGCGACTGCGGTTGCAATCAGGTACCAACGTCTGCGCCGAAGCGCGGCGCCGTCGATGAGGCGTTCGAAACGCCTCCAACCTGTCATGGCGCTCTCGACGGCTGTTTCACGCAGACGAACCACTTGCCGACCGAGATCTTGTCGTTCCACGCCGAGTCGAGCACGTGGACGTTCGGATAGGCCGTGCGAAACTTCTCGACCCACCATTCGACGGAGTTGTTGTGGTAGCTCTGCAGCGTCTTCAGCCAACCCTCGTTGCGGCCGCTGCGCGAGGTCGGCATCTGGTGAAACGATGCGTAGCGCGTGATCCGATAGGCCTCGGCCGCGAACTTCACGATGCCGTCATCGGTGAAGTGTTCGAGCGAGCCGATCGAATAGCCGTAGTCGAAGGCGTTGTCGGCGTAGTCGGTCTTGGTCGCGTCGGCGATCTTCAAGCGCTCGCGCGGGATCCCGCGATCGAGCGCCTTCTGGATCAGGAAGTCGGAGATATCGAAGCCGTGAACCTCGAGCGAGGGGTAGGCATCGAGCAGCGTCATCACCTTACCGGTGCCACATGCGATGTCGATCACCGAACCGTGGACATTGGCGAGCAGCAGCTGGATCTCGTTCCAGGCGTTGCCGATGCCCCAGGTCTCGAGTAGCTCCGCCATCTTCGGATCCCAGTACACGCCGAGGTCCTGCTGGCCCGACTCCGCCGACATGCCGAGTCGCGCGAGAAGTCGCCCTCCGAGGCTCCGGACTTGGGCTGGAACCAACCGGTTCGACAACACCACGTTGCTCAGCTTCTGCGCGAGGTGCTTCACTCGCTGCTTCCTATCACGCGCGGTCTGGGCCGCGAGGTACGAAAACACCCGGTCTTGGGCCGCCGCCGACAGCGCGACCGCGGGCAGCTCGCGCACGGTCGGCTCGTTGGCGACCGCCGGTGTCGCGAAGCTGACCTTGCCCTGGGTGCCACTGCCATCGAAGCCGGTGTTCCTGACCAGGCTGCGGCCTGGAAACAACACGAGGCCTCCGCACCCGAACACCGACAGGTGCCATCGAATCGCCCACGAATCGATCTCCCCTCGCTGCTGGCGGACAAGCATCGCAAAGTACGGATAGGTGCCATCGAGATCAAACCGCCGCCGCAGTGCACGATCGCGTTGCAGCGCGCGAAACCCGCTCGCGCTGGCATCGAAGTGGCGCCACGCGCGGGCCCACGTGGCCCATCCCCACGACGAAGGGAACGAGAAGAACACGCTCGGCTCGGTGAGCTCGGGCTCGAGCGGGAACTGGTAGCCCGACACTGCCATCACCCGGTCGTCCTCGGCGTAACGGTCAAGTGCGTCGTTCATGAACCGGAGGAACCCCGGCCCGACCTCGAGATCGTCCTCGATGACGATCACTCGGCCGTATCGCGCCGTCAGATCGGTCGTGCCTTCGATGATCGAGCGGGCGAGGCCGTAGTTTTGGGTGCGCTCGACGAACGTCGCGTTAGGGACCAGCTCGTGGGCGATCTTGCGGGTCTGGTCCACTGCCCGCGCGACCTCGGGAGTCTTGGCTGAATCACTGAAGATGTGAATCGGCGAATTCGCGAGCTCAGGACACGCGAGCAAGCACTCGAGCGCGCGCCGCGTGTGTTCCGGCCGGCGGTAAATGAACAACGCGACAGGTGCCAGCGCCATCGAAGGGCCGTCATACCACGTAGCGCAACGCTGCCCGGAGCGTCACTCTCTCGGCGGTGCATGCTTGCGCAACACCGAGACCGCCACCCACTCGTTCGGGTCGTCGGTGTGTTCACCCGTCGCATGGTGGCGGACCTTGTGCGTCATG
>JBBQFU010000415.1:0-5549 GCA_038322185.1 Haliangiales bacterium | reverse complement strand
TCACGCTCGACCACGGCAACCTCGTGACCGCCGCGCGCGAGCTCGACTTCGCGGCCGACGAGGAGAGCCAGACCCGCATCGGCAACGGCCTCGCGCTCGCCGTCGAGCGGCTCCGCGAGTTCAAGCCCAAGACCCAGGTCGCGCGCATCGCGATTCTATTGACCGACGGTGAGACCACGGTTCGCGACGAGAACACGATCGACGAGGACGCCGCGATCGAGCAAGCGATCGACGCTGGCGTGAAGGTCTACACGATCGGCGCCGGCACCAAGGGCGTCGCGCCGGTTCGCATCGACCGCGGCGACGGCCGCACCGAGCTGCGCCAGGTCAACGTCTCGATCGACGAGGCCACACTCCAGAAGATCGCGAGCAAGACCGGCGGCCAGTACTTCCGCGCGCAGGACATCGACGGCCTGCAGCGCATCTACCGGCAGATCGACAAGCTCGAGCGCACCACGATCGAAGAGGAGCGGTTCACCGAGTACAACCAGTACTACGCCTGGTTCGTGGTGATCGCACTGTCGCTCGTCACGCTCGCGTTCCTGTTGCGCGGCAGCGTGCTGCGGAGGTTGCCGTGATCTCCAAGCTGTTTGGCTGGCTGCCGATGTATCCCGAGCGAGTCCACCTCGTGTGGCTCGTGATCGCGATCATGGTCGGGCTGTTCTTGCTCGAGCAACGCTCGCGCGGCGCACTGTCCTCGTTCCTGTCGCCGGTGATGCAGCGCCGGCTGACCGCGCAGGCGAGCTTCGAGCGCACGATCGTCAAGCTCGTTCTCATTTTGATCGCGATGCTCGCGGGCGTCGAGTCACTGATGCGGCCGCAGGCGCCGGGGCAGACCGAGACGGTGACCTCATCGCAGGCATCCGCCGATGTGATGTTCGTGCTCGACGTGTCGCGCTCGATGCTCGCCGAGGATGCAGCGCCGAACCGGCTCGCCCGCGCGAAGGCAGAGATCAACCAGCTCGTCAGCCGGCTCGATTCGCATCGCGTCGGCCTCGTCGTGTTCGCCGGCCGCGCTGTGCCCGCCTGCCCGCTCACGCCGGACCACTCGTATTTCTCGACGGTGCTCGCGAGCATCAACACGCGAAGCGCCGGCAAGGGCGGCTCGCGCGTCGGCGACGCGATCAAGGGTGCGCTGCGCGGCTTCCCGGCAGGCCAGGGCGCGAAGCTGATGGTGCTGATCAGCGACGGTGACGATCAGGATCCGTACACGCAGGAGGCCGCTGCCGCGGCACGCAACGCGGGCGTGAAGATCATCGCGGTCGGCCTCGGCAGCGAGACCGGCAGCCAGATCACGCTGACCGATCCGGACACTGGCGCGAAGACGACGCTGATGCACCAGGGCCAGCCGGTGATCAGCAAGCTCGACGGCGAGAGCCTGCGCAAGGTCGCGCTGACGACAGAAGGCGCCTACGTCCCTGCGGGCACGAGCGCGATCGATCTCGACTCGATCATGGAGAGCCACGTACAACCGATCGTCCGCGCCGCCGCCGACTCCGCGGTCCGCGTCGTTCCTGCCGAGCGGTACCAGTGGCTCGTGCTCGTGTCCCTGATCTCGCTGCTCGCGGCACTGTGGGTCGGCAGCGCTGCCGGCGATCGGAGGGTTCGATGAGAGCGCTCGTGATTCTGCTCATCGTTGCCGCCTGTACACGCGGCGAGCACCGCGCGCCGCGCGAGAAGTACAACGAGGGCGTCGACCTGCTGGTCAAGGGTGACTTCGAGGGTGCCCAGAAGGCGCTGCTGGACGCGCGCAGCACCGCTGGCGTCGATCCCGAGCTGCGGTTCCGCGCCGCGTACGATCTCGGCATGGCGTACGCCGCGCACGCCGAGAAGATGAAGGCCGGCGAGCAGCCCGATCTGCAGAAGGCCCTCGAGCTGACGCAGCAGGCCGTGTCGTGGTTCTCCGATGCGGCGCGGCTGCGCAAGGACGACGCTGACACGCAGGCCAACCTCGCGATCATGCGCGCGCGCCAGCAGTCGCTCGCCGACGACCTCGCGAAGGGCCAGGGCAAGCTCGAGGCGCGCCTCGACGCGCTGATCGCACAGCAGCGCACGATCCTCGACGAAGCGCGTGGCGCGTGGGTCGCGATCAAGCAGGCCGGTGGTACCGACCCGCTCGCGCAGCAGGCCACGCTGATCAAGCTCGCCGACGAGGAGCGTGGCGTGGTCGCCGAGGCCGGCGTGATCGGTGACATGTCAAGCGAAGAGATCGACACGATCGCGAAGAAGGAGGAGGACAAGCGCACCGACGAGGAGAAAATGCGCCTGGTCCAGCTCAAGAACCTCGAGCTCTACCTCACCGACGGCCGCAACAAGATCGCCGAGGCGCGCCGCAAACTCCAGGACCTCGCCGCCGAGGACGCCGTCGCGCGTGCCGAGGCCGCGCTCGTGCAGCTCAAGCGCGCACGCGAGCAGCTGCTCGATCCGATCACCGTGCTGCGCGAGGTCGCGCGTGACGAGGTCACCGTGATGCAGGAGACCCGCGCGGTCGCCGAGGCCACGGGTGGCAGCAAGCTGACCGGCCCGATGGCCGAGAAGGCCCCCGAGCCGATCATCCCGAAGTGGGTCGAGCCCGCCGCGCTCGCGGACCGGCAGAACGGCCTGCGCGATCGCGTCGAGGAAGTGCGCGCCCGCCTCGCTGCCGCCGTCGAGGGACCGCCCCCCGCGCCGCAGCCGGACCAGCCGCCCGAAGCACAGGCGCAGGCGGCCGAGCAGGCCAAGCTCTTGGCGCGCGTGAAAGTTGCGCTGCCGAGCGTGACCGAGGCCAGCGCAGCGATGGACCGCGCGCGCACCGCGCTCGACGGCAAGCGCCTGCCCGATGCGACGGTCGCGCAACGCGAGGCACTCGTCGCGCTCGCAAATGCGATCGAGCAGTTCTCCGATCTCAAGCAGACGATCGACATCACGTCAGAGACGCAGAAGCAGCTCGTCGCGCTGCTGTCGCCCGAGGCGGCCACCGAGGTCTCGCCGGCCGATCGCCAGAACGCCACCCGCGAGGGCCTCGCGCACAACATCGCGCGCATGACGCGAATCAAGGAGCTGCTCGTCGACGAGACCACCAAGCTCGCGTCGCAGCCGCCGCCGAAGGATGACGACAAGGACAAGGACGCGAAGCTGCAGCAGCTTGAGCAGATGAAGCAGCAGATGGCGCAAGCGGAGACGCTGCGCGCCGAGGCCGAGAAGCTGATCGGTCAGCTCGATGGCGCGATCAAGAAGAACAAGGATCCGCTCACGCCGGCCAAGGCCGCCGATGCCAAGCTCGACGAGCTGCGCCGGCTGTTCTTCTCCGTGATCGAGCATCTCCAGGATCTCATCCGCCAGCAGGGCGAGACCCGCGACCAGACGTCGACCGCACACATGGAAGACGACGCGGCGCGTGCGCCGAAGCTGCCGAACCTCGTCACGCGGCAGACCGAGCATGGTGCGATGGCCAAGGCGATCACCGATGCGCTCGCGAGCCAGGCCGACGCCGCGGCGAAGGCGCAGGATCCGCAGGCGCAGCAGCAGGCCAAGAACATGGCGGCCGCGGCCGACGAGGTTCGCCTCGCGCATAACGACATGACCGATGCGCAGCACGGCCTGACGAAAGCGAAAGACGCCACGGCGTCATCGGTCAGCCTCGATCCGCCGCTCAAGACGCAGGCCACCGCGATCGAGCACCTGACGAACGCACTCAAGCTCCTGCAGCCTCCTCAGCAGCAACAGAATCAGGATCAGAAGCAGGATCAGAAGCAGGATCAGAAGCAGCAAGAGCAGCAGGACAAGCAGAAGCAAGAGCAGCAGCAGCAGCAGCAGGGCGGCGCTGGTCAGCGCGCGCGCGACGAAGATGCCCGCCGTCAGCGTGAGCGCCAGCAGCGCGAGGGCGGCGGCGATGCGGTAGAAAAGGATTGGTAATGCGCGCGGCGGTACTGGCTCTGCTCTTCGTCGCCACCGTGGCCGCGCCTGCGCGCGCGCAGCAGCCGGAGCCGACCGCGCAGCTGACGCTGGAGCGCAACGAGGTCCACGCCGGCATCCCGTTCACGCTCGCCTTGGTCGTCGATGGCTTCGAGGACAAGCCGCAGCCCGACGTGCCCAAGCTCGAGGTCGCCGGCGCGAAGGTCACGCCGATGGGTGTCACCCCGCAGCGGCGCGAGTCGATCACGATCATCAACGGTCGCCAGGCGCGCACGGTCCAGGTTCGCTGGGTGTTCAAGTGGAGCATCGAGGTCGCGAAGCCCGGCAAGCTCCGCGTCGGTCCGGTGACCGTGGTGCAGGGCAGCCGGCGCGCCGTTGCGGCTGCAGGCGATCTGACCGTGCAGGACGTCGAGACCACCAACGACATGAAGTTCGAGGTCGTCCTGCCCGCTCGCCCCGTGTTCGTCGGCGAGACGATCGACGTCAAGCTCGTGTGGATGTTCGCGCGGGAGCCTGACAGCCCGCAGTTCTCGGTGCCGCTCGCGAGTAGCGAGGACTTCATCGTCACCGCGCCGCCCGCGACCGATCAGCGTCGCACGCTGAGCATGAGGATCGGCGACAAGGAGCTGCCGGTCCCGTACGAGATCGATCAAGCCGACCTCGGCGGCCGTCAGGTGAATCGCGTCACGATGCGCCTGCTCGCTGCGCCGAAGAAGGCCGGCAAGATCATGCTGCCGGGCGCGAGTGTACTCGGCTCGTTCCTCGTCGGCCGCGCGGACTTCTTCGGGCGCGGGCCGATGAAGATGTTCCGCGCGAGCGACGTGGCGCGCACGATCGAGGTCAAGCCGCTCCCCGAGACCGACAAGCCGCCCGGGTTCGCCGGTGCGGTCGGCACCCAGTTCTCGATTGCCGTCGGCACCAGCCGCTCGGTGGTCCAACTCGGCGAGCCCGTCGAGCTCGCAGTCACGGTGAAGAGCAACCAGCGTCTCGACACGCTGTCACTTCCCAAGCTCGATAGCCCGGGTGGTCTGCCCAAGGACAAGTTCACCGTCGGTACCGAGGTCCCCACCGGCGAGCTCGCCGACGAGGGCAAGACCAAGACGTTCAAGGTCGTCGCGCAGGTCACCGGTCCGGCGACCGAGATTCCGGCGATCGCGTTCTCGTACTTCGATCCGGTGAAGGGCACGTACCAGACGATCCACAGCGATCCGATCGCGGTCGCGGTGAAGGGCGGCAGCATCATCGGGGCGGGTGATGTCGTCGCGGTTGCGCCGACCAAGCCCGGTCCCGGCACGCGCGCCGTCGATGATCCCGGCGCGGCGCTCGTCGCCGCCGAGCTCGCGCTCTCCTCGCCCACGGCCGCGACCAGCAAGCCGCTGTCGGGCGCGCTGCTGTGGCTGCTCGTGGGTGCGCTCTACGCGATTCCACTGCTGTTGCTCGCGCTGCGCACGTGGCAGGTCCGCACGCAGAGCCAGCGCGAGGAGGCCGCCGAGGTCCGAGCCGCGCGTCGCAAGGTCGAGGCCGAGCTAGCGCGTGCCGCGAAGGATCCGGCGCGTGACACGGCGGGCTCGCTCGTGACCACACTCCGCACGTTCGCGCGCACGCTCGATCGTGATCCGAACGACGACGGTGGCCTGTTCGCGAAGATCGAGACC